>JBPCOJ010000046.1:0-80779 GCA_051000345.1 Pyrinomonadaceae bacterium
GAAGAAGTCGAGAAAGCGGTTATCGAGGCAGTCAAACCGTATTTGAAAGATAAGCAAAAGGTGAAAAGCATAACCTGTTACAGTTGGCTACTAAACACACCTACTTAAATGGTTTCGGTATTATACATTTTCAAGGCAACGACGCGCGAGCGTGTTCGCATCTGAAAACGTGAGGGAAACAAACATGAAGACGATGTTCGCACTTCATGTCTGCCAAGCTCGAGAACCTCTTTTCGGAACAAGCGGGACGCATCGCGTTGGTCGATTGAAAAGCAGCGAAGGCGTGACGGCTTGCAGTAGCAACGCAATGACGTGCCGGATGCTCTCATCGAGTGAAGCGAACACGTGACCGCAGACGACAACGGAACACCGAAAGTTACGGACTACGCGCTGGCGCAAAAGTCTGCAACGGGCGACATGGTTGCCTTCGAGCAGCTTTACGAGCGGCACAACCGACGTGTCTACAGTTTATGCCTGCGCATGACGAGTAACGTGCAGGAAGCCGAAGACCTCGCGCAGGAAGTCTTCATACAGCTCTTTCGCAAGATCGGAAGCTTTCGCGGCGAGTCTGCCTTTACGACGTGGCTTCATCGCTTGACGGTCAATCAAGTCCTGATGCACTTCAGGAAACGCAACGTCAAACTAGAGCAGACGACGGACGACGGCGAGACGCCCATACAAATCGTCGTCGGCACGGCGAATCCGAATCAGATGCCGGTTGTTGACCGCATCGCGCTCGACAAAGCCATTGCGCAACTGCCTCCGGGTTACCGCACGGTCTTTACACTACACGACATCGAAGGCCACGAGCATGAAGAGATTTCCAGAATGCTCGGCTGCTCGGTTGGAACTTCAAAATCGCAGTTGCATAAGGCGCGCATGAAATTGCGTATGCTGCTCAGGCAACAGAATGACGCAAAGTAGCTTCCAACATCGTTCGCGCGAACGGATCGAGAATTCGCGCAGCATTGAAAAGTCGATATGAAGCCTTCGCGCTCGTCGCCGATGACTGGAGCGCCGGGACTTCGCAAAACGAGTTTCGCAGTCTCCCCAAGATTGCAAAAAAAGAAAGAATCGCGCGCCGCTTAAGCTTTCGTCGATGAAGAGTTAAGCAACCCCGCACGCGATTAACGCGAGAGGTTAAAGATTAAAGACAATGGAATGCGAGAAGTGTCAGGAACTGCTCAGCGAATTTCTCGACGGCGCGCTTGCGGGCGGCGACCATCACGCGCACATCGAAGCGCATTTAGCAGACTGTCTCAACTGCTACGGCGTTCGCCATGAACTCGAATCGATCTTCAACGCGTGCCGCGAGTGCCGCGATGATTATGACGCCGTGCCGAACGAGCGCGCACTCTGGCTGCGTATCTGCAACACGCTCGAAAGCGAGCAACTCGCGGCGAACAAAGAAACGGCGCGCGCGATGTCTTCAGACGCGGCGGGCGAGAGTTGGTGGGCGCGCGTGATGAACCGCAGTTGGCAGTTATCGTTTCCGCAATTAGCGACAGCCGCTATCGCCATCACTATCGCTGTTTCACTCGTCACCGCTCTCGGTGTCCGGCGCGTGCAAGATTTTCCGCAGGGCAGTCCGGCGTTGACGGCGACGGCTGGAAACGCGGACGGGTATCGAGCAGCCAGTGCATTGTCAGGCGATCCGCGCGGCGGTATGATGATGAACGCCAGCATGACGACCAGAATGCGCCCGCAGCAAATGACAATCGAGTATTGGAACGCCCGCGCCGAGCAGCGCATGACGCGCTGGAATCCGCAAACGCGCGATGCCTTTGTGCGTAACATGTATGTGATAGACCAAGCAGTGCAGGATGCGTCGGCAGAGTTGCAGCGCAATCCGCACGATGAAGTCTCCGAAGAAATGCTGAACGCGGCGCTCAACGATAAGGTCGAACTTCTCAAAGAGTTCTCCGATTTATAAGATGGTTCGCCGCCCACTGAAAACCACGCGCCCGCGCCCTTTCCCGAAAGTTTAATGAAAGGTGCGCGGGCGCTTAAAATGCAGCCTCGTTCTCACGAAATACCGGGAATTAATGAGCAGTACAGAAATGAACATTAGTTTGTCGCACACACGTCGCAGATCGCGCGCAGTTTCTTCGGCGCATATCGTTCTCGCGCTCACAATCAGTTGTTTGTTCAGCCTCTTTGCGACAAACACTTTCGCGCAGCAAAAACATTTCTCGCAAAAATATCAGGCAGGCCCGAACGCCCGCCTGCAATTGACGAATCGCTTCGGCACCATCATCGTCGAAGCATGGGATCGTGATGAAATTAAAATCGTCGCCGATATGGATTCGCCCGTCGCGCGCTTTTCGCCGGAAAAAACCGACGAAGGCGTGACGATCAATGTGGTGCGCGATAATCAAGGACGCGCGGATGTCGGCGATGTTAATTTTCACATTTACGTTCCCGTCAATTCCATCGTCGATGTCGAAACCGTGCGCGGCAACATCACCGTGCGCAACGTGCAGGGCGCAATGGTGCGCGCTTACATCACCGCCGAAGGCAACATCGAGTTGACGGGAATTCACGCTGCTTCCGTTATCGCGCAAAACACGATGGGCGACATTCTCTTCGACGGAGAACTTGCGCAGGGCGGCAAATACGAATTCAAATCCACACAGGGCAACATGAATCTGCGCCTTCCCTCAGACTCTTCCTTTAATCTCACGGCAATTGTGCCTTCGCGCGAAATAGACCTCGGCCCCTTCTCCGGCAGCGGCCTGCGGTTCGTCGGTGACCGGCGCAAAGTCATCGGCGATGTCGGGCGCGGAAACGTCTCGCTGATGGTCATTAACCAGCGTGGTCGCTTCTCGTTCGTGCGTCGTTAAGCATCAGACAACTTCGCATCGCTTCAAACATGTAAGGACGCCGGTCTCTTTTTGGGCGGCGTCCTTGTGCTATGGTGTCAAGTAATATGACGAGTCTTTCTTATCGAACACGCACGCTGTTTTCTTCGCGCGCTGCTATCGAAAACAAATTGCTGCGGCTGTTTTTGTCCGCGCTTATGCTTGCCGCCTTGTCACTCGCCGTCGCCGGGCAGTCCGGCAACAAAAGAGCGCCTGCGCCCAAAACCGCTGCGCCGACATCAATGAATTCCGTTGCTCCCGCGCTCACGCGCACGACGACGCGGCATGAAGTGCGGCGGCTCGGCTACGGCGGCACGCTCAACATTCTCGGCGCGCCCTCCGGCTCCATCACCATCGAAGCGTGGCCGCGCGCTGAAGTTGACATCACAGCCGACATAGAACTGCGCGCAGAAACGGAAGCAGACCTCGCGCGTCTCGCCGCCGTCAACAATTTCGCGCTCGACGAAGACATCAATCACATACGCGTGCTCACGACAGGCACGCACGACAAATCTTTTATGCGCCGCACGGCTAAAGATTTTCCGAAAAGGCTGCTCGGCCTGCCTTGGAAAATCGACTATCGCATACGCGTGCCTGCCGCCGTCGATCTCGAAATAAATATGGGACGCGGCGCATTCAATCTCGCGGGCGTCGAAGGCTCGATCACGCTCACCGCGCTCGAAAGCGATGCGACGCTTGCGCTCACAGGCGGGCGCTTTGCGGCGACCATCGGGCGCGGCTCCGCTCGTGTAAAATTCGTGGGGCGTAACTGGCGCGGCAGCGGCGTGGAAATTCGCCTCGCAACCGGCAACATGATTGTCGAACTTCCCGCGAACTTCACAGCCGATATAGACGCCAGCGTTCTTCGCACAGGCGCGATAGAAAACACTTACAATGCGCTCGTGCCGCGTGAGCGAACGACTGCAACTGCTCATTCGCTTAACGGGCGCGCCGGAGCGGGCGGCCCCACACTCGCATTCACCGTCGGCGACGGAAGGCTTTCCATCAAACCCGAAGGCAAAGAGCAATAATTCTCGGAAGAGCGATAATCATCGAAAGAATAGTAATCCCCGAAAAAGCGATAATCCTCGCTTGCCGCGCGTCTGCGTTCTGTCTTATGCTGCGCCGTCGGTGCTTGTGCCATGTTCGCGCGTGCTTCAGCCAGTAGCACACGGCATGTCTTTCTAATCTTTTATTTCCCGGACAACTTATGACAGTTAAATCAGACCGCTGGATTCGCCGCATGGCCGAAGAATCCGACTTGATTCAGCCCTTCAGCGCAGAGCTTGTGCGCGAAACGGAAGGCCGCCGCATTATCAGCGCCGGAGCTTCTTCCTACGGCTACGACATGCGGCTCGCGGACGACGGCTTTCGCGTCTTTTCTCCGGTTCATGGCCGCGAAATAGACCCCAAACATTTCGATGAAGACTCGCTGATCGAACCGCCCTTGCGCACCGCCGAAGACGGCTCGAAATACTATCTACTGCCGCCGCATTCCTACGGTCTCGGCGTGACGGTGGAAACCTTCCAGATGCCGCGCAACGTCACAGGCATCGCCATCGGCAAAAGCACGTATGCGCGCGTCGGTTTGTTTCTCAACACGACGCCGCTCGAAGCCGGATGGACGGGGCGTCTCGTCGTCGAACTCGCCAACCTCGCGGATTTGCCTTTGCGCGTTTACGTCAACGAAGGCATCGGGCAAGTAATCTTTCTCGAATCCGACGAAGATTGCGACGTAACCTACGAAGATCGCGGCGGCAAATATCAGAACCAGAAGGGACTGACTTACTCGCGTTTGTAAAATTGAATTTACAGGATTTTCGCGCGGCGAAGCGGCTCACATTTACGAGCCGCTTCGCCGTTTTGCTTTTGCCGTCAATGAGAAGTTTTCGTAAGCCACGCGGTGCGCGTTGCATCTTGAGCCATGGAGTCGGGAAACGAACGCAACGCGCGGCATAAAAACTTCATCTTAAAGAATACGAAATTCGGTTCATAAAGTAGAAGGTTTTGAAAGGGTAAGGTGAAAGTATGAGCGCTAAAATTATTTCAAAGAACAAATGGCAAGAAAACGTCGGGATCAAGAAACTGCTGATTCTGGCGCTGATTATTTTCTCGCTGGCGGCGTGCCGTAGCGACAACACTTCGACACTCGCGGCTGCTTCGTCGCAGCCTCCGGCAAGCGCGCCCGTCGGGGCTGTTGGAGCGGAGACTACTTCTTACGCGGATGTAGTAAGCCGCGTCGCGCCCGCAGTCGTCACGATTCATTCGGAACTGCGAGTGCGCGCGCCGCAGCAGTTTCCGTTTTCGGACAATCCGCTTTTCAATCAATTATTCGGGGATCGCGGCGGACGCGCGCCGCAGCAGCAGCAACCGCAGCAACGCGCCAGCGCGCTCGGCTCCGGCGTCATCGTTAGCACGGACGGCTATATTTTGACGAATCATCACGTCGTTGACGGCGCGCAGCAAATCAAAGTTGACTTGAACGACAACCGGACGGTGGACGCGAAGGTGGTCGGCTCGGATGCGGCAAGCGATCTGGCCGTGTTGAAAATCAACGTCAGCAATTTGCCTGTGCTGCAACTCGGCGATTCAGAGCGCGTCAGAGTCGGCGATGTTGCGCTTGCCATCGGCAATCCGCTCGGCGTCGGACAAACAGTGACGATGGGAATTATCTCTGCGAAGGGACGCCGCACGGGTTTGAGCGACGGAAGCTTCGAGGATTTTCTGCAAACGGATGCGCCGATTAATCAAGGCAATTCCGGCGGCGCGCTCGTCAATACAAACGGCGAACTCGTCGGCATCAATTCGCAAATTCTATCGCGCACGGGCGGCAGCATCGGCATCGGCTTTGCTATCCCGTCGAACATGGCGCGCGACGTGATGGATCAATTGATTAAAACAGGCAAGGTGCGGCGCGGCAGACTCGGCGTCGGCATACAGGCCATCACGCCCGACATCGCGTCGAGCCTCAATTTGAAGGATACGCGCGGCGTGCTTATCAATCAGGTCGAGCAGGGTACACCGGCGGAGCGCGCGGGCGTCAAGCAGGGCGACATAGTAACAGCCCTCAACGGCACGGCAATCGCCGACGACAACGCTTTTCGCAATCAAGTTGCGCGCACGCAGCCCGGCACGGATATTCAATTGACGATTCTTCGCGGCGGCAGAGAGCAACAGTTGCGCGCGACGCTCACCGAATTGGCCGTGAAGAACACAGGCGACGATCAAAGCGGCAAAGATGAAAACGGAAGCAACAGCGATACGGGCAAACTCGGCTTGGGCGTGCAGCCTTTGACGCCTGAAATCGCGCAGCAGCTTAATTTGCGCGGCGTGACGCAAGGCCTGGTTGTCGGCAGCGTCGATCCGAACAGCCCTGCGGCGGAAGCGGGTATTCAGCAGGGCGACGTGATCCTGCAAGCCAACGGGCAGCCTGTGCGCTCGATTGACGATTTGCGCGCGGCGGTTAATCGCTCCGGTTCGCGCCCGACGCTTCTTCTCATCAATCGACGCGGCAGCACCGTCTTCGTGCCTGTCGCACCGAACAAGTAAGGACTTGCGCTCAATAACAAACGGCGCGACGTTTAAGATTCGTTAAAGATAAAGGCAGGGCTTCATTGTCCCTGCCTTTTCTTTTTTTCAAGAAGCGCAAACTTGCCCGCTTCGTGCGCCTCATGCTACCGTTTTCGTTTTTACCGTAACGCTAAATCGCTTCCGACTCGCTGCTTGCATCACCGATGATTAAACCTTTTCGCGGCACCTATCCGCAAATTCATCAATCGGCTTTCGTCGAAGACAGCGCGCAAATAATCGGCGACGTGCGGATCGGCGAAGAATCGAGCGTGTGGTTCAATGCGGTTCTGCGCGGCGATGTTTTTCATATACGCATCGGCAATCGCACGAACATTCAAGACGGCACGGTTGTGCATGTCGCAAGCGGCACGCACGCCACCATTCTCGAAGACGAAGTGACGGTCGGCCACAATGCGACGCTGCACGGCTGCTACATCGAGCGCGGTTGTTTGATCGGCATGGGGTCAATCGTGATGGACGACGCACACATCGGCGCAGAATCAATTGTCGCGGCGGGCGCGCTCGTTTCGCCCGGCACGCACGTTCCACCGCGCTCGCTCGTCACAGGCACGCCCGCCAGAGTCAAACGCGCTCTGACAAATGAAGAAGTCGCAGGGCTTGCAAATTACTGGAAAAATTACGTCGGATATACGAAGGAATATAAGGAGCAGTATTCAGGAGTCAGGAGTCAGAAGTTAGAATAAGAACGGGAAAACGCAAACACGAACGAAGCGAATCGAGCTTGCCTGCGTTTTTCATTCTGACTCCTGTTTTCTGACTTCTCCGCCATCATGTCCACTAAAACACAACCGGCGCGCGGGATGCGCGATTTTTTGCCTGCGGATGTCAGGCGGCGCGATTACGTGATCGGCGTCGTGAAGCGCGTGTACGAGCGTTACGGGTTCGAGCCTTTGGAAACGCCCGCCATCGAAAACATCGAAACGCTGATGGGCAAGTACGGCGAGGAAGGCAATCAGTTAATCTTCAAAATCCTGAAGCGCGGCGCGCATGAAGCGACGGGCGAAGCAGACCTTGCGTTGCGTTATGATTTGACAGTGCCTTTGGCGCGCGTCGTCGCCGAACATCGCAATGACTTGCCGAAATTTTTCAAGCGCTATCAGATTCAACCCGTGTGGCGCGCGGATCGTCCGGCGCGCGGAAGGTTCAGAGAATTTTATCAATGTGATGTCGATTGTCTAGGCTCGCGCTCGATGCTTGTCGAAGCACAACTGTGCGCGGCGGCAAGCGATGCGCTCACTGAATTGGGCTTCGGGCATTTCACGATTCGCCTTAATCACCGCCAAGTGCTCGCGGGCGTGCTCGACGCAGCAGGCGTGGAAACTGAAAAACACACGGACGCGCTCGTTGCCATTGATAAGCTGGACAAGATCGGGCGCGATGCGGTTGCGAAGGAATTCGACGAACGCGGATTGACCGAGGTAAGCGGCGAGAAGCTTTTGAGTTTTTTCGAGAGTCTTGCCGCACTCGAACACGCTGCGCAACTCCTTGATGTTGAAAACCTCGGGCACGTTTCCGAAAACGAAGCTTTGAATGCGGCGATGCTCGGACGCCTCGTCGAATTCGTCGGCGACCACGAAGCAGGCGCGCGCGGCATTGATGAACTGCGCTCGATTATCGAATACTCCGCCGCGCTCGGGTGTGCGAAACACATCAAGATCGATCCGGCGTTGGCGCGCGGGCTTTCCTACTACACGGGCGCGATTATGGAAATCGGCGTGCCGGAACTTGCGGGCAGTCTCGGCGGCGGCGGGCGCTACGATAATCTCGTCGGCATGTTTTCAGGCCAGAGCGTTCCGGCGTGCGGCTTCTCGCTCGGCTTGGAACGCCTCATCGTCGTCATGACCGAGCGAGAAATGTTTCCCGATTCGCTTGTCGTTGCACCGGCTGACGTGATGGTGGCAATCTGGAATGAAGACGGCATCGCGGATTCGCTCGCGCTCGCAACCGAACTGCGTGCTGAAAATTTGCGCGTCGATCTCTACACGGAGACGGACAAGCTCGGCAAGCAATTCAAGTATGCTTCGGAGCGTGGCATTGCGTTTGTCGCGGTCATCGGCGTGGACGAGAAGGCGCGCGAAGAAGTGGCGCTCAAGGATTTACGCACAGGCGAACAACAAAGCGCGCCGCGCAAAAGTCTCGCCGCAACGGTGCGCGAAAAACTTTGATCGCATTTCATCGCAACGGAAAAAGCATTAGCGAGAATCTGTTTGAACTATGGCAATGCTTTCAACGAACGCAAAAAATTGCATTTGAAATCGCGCGTGAAATCGGAATCGAGAAACAATAAAAATGCTGGATGATCTGGGAAACTTGGAGCGCACGCATTCATGTGGTGCGTTGCGTGCGGAAGATGTCGGACAAACCGTCACGTTGATGGGCTGGGTGGCGCGGCGCAGAGATTTCGGCCCGCTGACTTTTTTCGATTTGCGCGACCGCGACGGTATCACGCAGGTTGTCTTTAACGAAGAAAGCGCGCGGGATGCTCATGCGCGGGCGAAGGAAGTGCGCGGCGAATATGTGATTGCCGTCACGGGCGAAGTCGTGCTGCGCGAAGCAGGCCAGCGCAACGAAAAGATTGCGACGGGCGACGCGGAAGTAGCGGCGCGCGAAATACTGATTCTCAATGATGCGCGCACGCTGCCGTTTCAACTCGAAACTTCTTCGCCGAATGACGCGTTGGCGAGCGAAGATTTGCGCTTGAAGTTTCGCTATCTAGATTTGCGCCGCCCGCAACTGCAAAGGAATCTGCGCCTTCGTCATCGCGTCGTCGCGGAGATTCACCGCTATATGGACGAGCAGGGATTCACGGAAATCGAAACGCCCGTCCTCATTAAATCGACGCCCGAAGGCGCACGCGATTACATCGTGCCGTCGCGCATACAGCCCGGCAAATTCTTTGCGCTTCCGCAATCGCCGCAACTTTTTAAGCAGTTGTGCATGATCGCCGGACTCGATAAGTATTACCAGATTGCGCGCTGCTTCCGCGACGAAGATTTGCGCGCGGATCGGCAACCGGAATTCACGCAGCTCGACATCGAGATGAGTTTCGCAACGCCCGAACAAGTTTATACGTTAATCGAAAATCTGTTCGCGCGCGTGTTCAGGTTAATCGGTGTCGAACTGCCCGTACCGTTCCCGCGCTTCACTTACGAGCAAGCGATGGAGCGGTTTGGTTCTGATAAACCGGACTTGCGCTTCGGCATGGAGTTACAGAATCTGGCAAGCGCGCTCGAAGGCACGACGTTCGCGCCCTTCGCGGAGGCACTCGCGTCTGGCGGCGAAGTGAAGTGCATCGTTGTGCGCGGCGGCGCGAATTTGTCGCGTAAAGCTTTGGATGAGCTACAGGAATATGCAAAGCGTTACGGCGCGAATGCTCTTGCGTGGATCAAACTCGGTGAAGGGGAAATTTCATCGCCGCTTTTGAAGGTGCTCGGCGAGGAACCGATTTCGCGCATTGCACAAACGGCGAAAGCCTCGCGCGGCGATGCCGTTTTGATTGTCGCGGGCAGAAGAAAAATTGTCGCGGCGAGTCTCGGCGCGCTGCGAAACGAGCTTGCCAAACGCGATAAATTAATACCCGAAAACGCTTATGCGCCGCTGTGGGTCACGGACTTTCCGATGTTCGAGTTGAACGAAGACGACGGGAACTATTACGCGATGCACCATCCGTTTACGTCGCCGCTCGATCAGGATTTGCCGCTTTTGCATCGCGCCATCGACGGTGGAGAAACGCACTTGCTCGGGCAACTTCGCGCGAAGGCTTACGATCCGGTCATCAACGGCGTCGAACTCGCCAGCGGTTCGATTCGCATTCACCGCCGCGACGTGCAGCGACTCATCTTCAAAGCGCTCGGCATGAGCGAAGAAGAAGCGCGCTCTCGCTTCGGCTTTTTCCTCGACGCGCTCGAATACGGCACGCCGCCGCATGGTGGCATCGCGCCGGGCATTGATCGGCTCGTCATGGTGCTGGCTGGCACGGACAACATACGCGACGTAATCGCCTTTCCGAAAACCGCTTCGGCGACGGATTTGATGATCGACGCGCCGGGCGATGTCGATAAGCGGCAGTTGGAAGAATTGAAAATCAAGATCGAGAAGGAAGCTTGATGAATGATCGGCCTCGCACGCGAAGCCTTTGAAGAAATGCTCGCGCACGCGCGCCTTTGTGACCCTGCGGAGTGCTGCGGCTTGATCGGCGGCGTCATCGAAGACACAGACGGGCTTTATACTATCGCGCGCAGCGTTTATCGTTTGCGCAATGTTGCACACAATCCGCGCGTCGCTTACGAGGCTGCGCCGGAAGAGTTATTCGCGGCACAAAAAACACTTCGCGCGCGCGGCGAACAACTCTTGGGCATTTATCATTCGCATCCGCGTGAAGGCGACCCTTTGCCTTCGCAGACGGATGTGCGGCGCGCTTATTATCCATCGGCAATTTATTTTATTGTCGGGCTAAAGGAAACCGAAGCAAGGCTATGCGCATTTCGTCTCTACGAGCGAGAGCATCGTTGGGAGCCTGTTGATTATAAAGTGCTGGATGAATCTCCTTTGAATTGCGAACCGTGAGGACGTGTTATGCGTATAAGGCACTACGATGGAAGACAAAAGCAAATACGACACTAATCCGCTCGATCCTGATTTTGTGCGCCGCACTGAACCCGTAGCGAGCGCCGACACGAGCGACATAACCTTGCCGCTCGGCGCGCAAAATGACACGGACGCGCGCCGCCGCGAGAGTGCGGAAGCGCCGACCTTGCGATACGATAACCGTCCAGACGCTTCGTATCCTTCCGTCTTCCAGAGCGACGCTTACAGGCCGCCGCCCGTTCGTCAAAATTATGAGCCGCCGCCGCTCGTCGCTCCGAATTCTTATTCGACTAAACCGGGCTGCCATACCGTCAGCGGCCTCAATCTACCGGAGCGCGTCGCGTGCGTGTTGCCTTACGCGCCTTTTTACATCGGCATCGTCGCTTCCGCTGTCGAACTCTTTCTCACGCCGCGCGTGGAAACCCGCACGCGCTTTCACGCCGCACAGGGACTCGCCCTGCAACTCGCAATACTCGGCATCACGCTTCTCTTCAACTTTCTCCGATTGTTCACAGGCAGCGGTCTCGGCGGGTTTTTATTCAAGATTGCTGCCGTCGTCTTTTTGATTGTTTCGATGGTGCGCGTCTGGAAGGGCGAAGCGCATCGGATTGCGCCGCTCGCGGACGCGACCAAGTGGCTCAACGAAACAATCGAGCCGCGCAAATAAAGCACACACAGCCCAAATCGGATTAATTTACATACAGGCAAGCCGACGCAAAAATGCGCACGGCTTGCCTTTTATTATGCCGACAAGCGCACGGAAAACGAACGGCACTGCCAACTTACATATAACCCATTTCATCAAAAATAAGCCGACATGGTAGCGGCACATTGCTTGCAAGTGTCAGGCGGTTGGCGTGGATCGAATAGCGCTTTCTCGCTTGTGCGTTTGATGAATAAACGTTGAGAAAAAGATTTTTTGGGAGAGATGTTCCGGCGAGGAAACCGATACTTCCCTGACACATAAGAAACGCCGCTTTTTCATTTCGCAGTAAACCGTAGATGTGCGCGTGGTTCATATAACCCGACGCGCTCTTGGAGGATAAACATGAAGAAAAGTATTTATCGCAGTTCGCAGATTTTGACCGCGCTGCTTCTCGCCGTTAGCATTTTCACGATGCCCGTGGCGACGCTCGCGCAAACAAGAATCAGTTATCACAGCAATCGTTATTCACCGAACGATGATGTTAAGGCAGGCCAGCAGGCGGCGGCGGAAGTCGAACGACAAATGCCGATTTTGCGCGACCAAGCGGCGACGGATTACTTGCGCACCGTCGGGGATCGTCTTGTCGCAGCCATCCCGCAGGAATTTCAACATCCCGAATTTCGCTATCAATTCAAGATCGTGGACGTGCGCGACATTAACGCCTTCGCATTGCCGGGCGGTTATATGTACGTCAATCGTGGTTTGATCGACGTCGCACACAACGAAGGTGAACTCGCGGGCGTCATGGCGCACGAACTTTCACACGTCGCGCTTCGTCATGGCACGGCACAGGCGACCAAATCTCAGAGCTTGGGCGCTCAATTGCCGAACATCGGAGGGGCGATTCTCGGTTCCATCATCGGCGGTGGTATTGGTCAAGTCGTCGGCGGCGGCATCCAAACAATCGGTCAGATTAGTTTTCTGAGGTTCAGCCGTGAGTATGAAACCGAAGCCGATCTGTTAGGTTCGCAGATTATGGCTCGCGCCGGATACGACCCGCGCGATCTGGCGAACATGTTCAAAACATTGCAGCAGCAAAGCGGCAGCAACAGCGGCCCGCAGTTTTTGAGCGATCACCCGAATCCGGCTAATCGCTTCGCGCGCATCGAACAGGAACGCGCGAGCTTGCAACAGGCGGGGCTTTTGCGAAACTCGAACGGTTACAACAACACCGCTCAATTCAGCAACATTCAATCGCGTCTGCGCGGCATGGGACGCGCGCCTTCGATGAGCGAAGTGCAGCGTAACGGCGGTGGACAGCAGCAGGGTTCCACGCAGGCCAGCAATTATCCGGCGGATGCACGCATTAGCGCGCGCGTACCGTATCCTTCGGGACGCTTGCGCAGCTATACGGAAGGCAATCTTTTCCGCATCAGCGTGCCTGATAATTGGCGCGAATTTCAGAGTGGAAGTTCCGTGACATTCGCTCCCGACGGCGCATACGATAGTCAGGGACAATTCACGCACGGCATTCTCGCGGGCGTTGCGCAAACGCAGAGCCGCGATCTGCAACAGGCCACGCAGGAATACATCAACAGCTTGGCGCAGGGCAATCAAAACTTACGTCAGCAAAGCCAGTTTCAACGCGGAACCGTTGATCGACGCAATGCTATCGCAGTGACCTTCTCGAACATAAACGAGGTTTCAAGACAGTCGGAAAGAGTTTCTGTTTACACGACGCTCTTGCGTGACGGGACGCTCTTTTATATGATCGCCGTCGCGCCCGCAAACGATTTCCGCAACTATCAAAATACGTTCCAGCAGGTGCTGCGCTCCGTTCAACTGAACGGGTAAGCCAAAGCTTAGACGAACGCAAAAAGCGCGGACTCGCATCACTTCGAGTCCGCGCTTTTTTTGCATATCTCATAGTTAATCCGCGCGTTGCGGCGACCTATGAATGCACGGCATGTTTAGCCTCTTGCCAGAGCGCTTCCATTTCTTCGAGACTGGCGTTGTCGAGTAGGCGGTTGCGCTCTTTTAATTTTTGTTCGATGTAATGAAAGCGGCGGCGAAACTTTTTATTCGTTATTTTCAAGGCCGCTTCGGGTTCTTCCTTGAGATGGCGCGCGATGTTGGCGACGGCAAACAGCACGTCGCCGAGTTCTTCGCGCACATGCGTCGCGTCATCTTCCCTGTTCATTTCCGCGCGCTCTTTGATCGCCGCTTGAAGCTCGTTTATTTCTTCGTGAAGCTTATCGAAAATGTCTTCAATGCGTTGCCAGTCGAAGCCGACGCGTGCCGCCTTCGTGGATAATTGATGCGCTTCCATGAGCGCAGGCACGCGGCTCGAAACGCCGTCGAGCAGTGATTCCTTTTTCGCTTCGCCTTCGTCCTTTCCCGCCGCGCGTTTTTCTTCGGCCTTGATCGCTTCCCAACTACGCAATACTTCCGCCGTGTCCTTTGCCGTCGCGTCGCCGAAGATATGCGGGTGGCGGCGCACCATCTTGGCGTGAATAGCGTCAACGACATCCTCAATCGTAAATTCGCCGCGCTCCTTTGCGACTTGCGCGTAGAAAACAATTTGGAAAAGCAGATCGCCGAGTTCGTCGCGCAACTCCATAGGGCGACCCGCGCGCGCTTCCTCAACAGCCTCGAACGCTTCGTATGCTTCTTCTAGAAGCATCGGCGCAAGGCTCGCGTAAGTCTGTTCCAAATCCCAAGGGCAGCCGCCCACGGGCGCGCGCAGGCGTGCCATCAGCGCAACGAGATCGGCAAATAAAGCGGTCATCGTATCCAACTTTCACGACAGGGAATTTTATGGCGGAGCAACGACGCGATTGTACGTGACGCGCATGTTTGCCCGCAAGAAAGCGTTTTCTCATGGGACGAAGCGCGGCGACGCGTACGGTGCATCGTTGCGGGCAGGCGTCTATGGATGCTACGATAAATAGACTTAAAATCTTGACTTCAAACAATTACACACACGCTCTCCGGCGCTGATATTCGTCGGAGCGCGTGTCGATAACAGGCAGGAATATGAGCGAAGAAAAACCAGTTCTCAAAGTTACGGATCGCCGTCTTTTTAACCCGGACGGCTCGCCGCGCGACATCGAGCGCGTCGAAAAAACTAACGCCACAACAACTACGCCGGGCGCGACGGGCGACGCCGCCGCACTTGCATCGTCTGCAAACTCATCGCAGGCTAATCCGACCACGCCAAACGCTGCGGCTTCTACATTGCCGGTTGACGCAGAGTCAGCGCCGCCGCTTTCTGCCGCCGCAGATGTTGCGCCGCCGCCATCATCATCGTCGTCGCAGAGCGCGCGCACCGCTCCAGCGGAAAAGGAACGACAAGCAGCAGTGAATCCTGCCGCTGAGCCTGTTGCGGAAGAAGACCCGACGGCCTTCGTCAACCTACTTATGTTCATCGCCTCGCCCGCCGCCGCCGCGCTCGGTTTGACGGAGCATCCGGGCATCGCCGCAGACGAAACGGATTTGCCGCTCGCCAAACACTGCATCGATCTGCTCGGCACGCTGCGCCAAAAAACGAAGGGCAATGTAACCGGACAGGAAGACGAAATTTTCGAGAACTTGCTGGCGGAACTGCGTATGCAATTCGTTTCGCTTTCCGGCGCGCGTGGTTCTTCTGCCGCATCGGGCGGCGGCGGCGGCGCGCGCGGCGGTTTCTCCGGCAGCGACATCACCGGCGGCGGCAGCTAAAGTTATTTTCGATGAAACTGATTTTCCTCGGCACGGGAACTTCAACGGGCGTGCCGTCCATCGGCTGCGACTGCGAGACATGCACATCGGTTGATCCGCGCGACAAACGCCTTCGTGTCTCCATCGTCATCGAACACGCAGGGCAAACTATCCTCGTCGATACGTCAACGGACTTTCGCCAGCAGGCCTTGCGCCACAAACTCGCGCGCCTCGACGCAGTGCTCATCACGCATTGTCACGCAGACCATATCTTCGGTCTCGACGACATACGCCCGCTCAATTTCCGTCACGGCTCGCTCGGCCTCTATGCCAACGAGCGTGCTTGGAAGGACATTCGGCGTATCTTTCAATACGTCTTCGAGCCGTCGTATGCGGGCGGCGGCTTGCCGCAAATCGTGCCGCACACAATCGAAGAAAACGCGCCCTTTTGCTTCGGCAAGGATTTGCATGTGCTGCCCTTGAAAGTGCTGCACGGACGCCTGCCCGTGATGGCTTATCGCTTCAACGATTTCGCCTACGCGACGGATTTGAGTGAGATACCGCCGGAGACGCTCGACAGCTTGCACGGTCTGGACTTGCTCGTGCTCGATTGCCTGCGCTTTCGCCCGCACCCGACGCATCTCTCGCTCGAACAAACGCTCCACTACATCGAGCAACTAAAACCGCGCCGCACATATCTGACGCACATGGCGCACGACGTCATGCACGCGCGCGACTCTTCGCGCCTGCCCGACGGCGTCGAATTCGCTTACGATGGACTTGAGATAACGTAGTAGATGTTAGATGTTAGATGCTGGATGTTAGTAATAAATACAGACCAGCATCTGACATCTGACATCTGACATCTGCTCCTATGCGTCTTTTTCACGGCACAGATAATGCGGAGATTGCGCGGCCAACCGTGCTGACGCTCGGCGTCTTCGACGGCTTGCATCTCGGCCACCAACTGATTATGCGCACCGTAGTCGAGCGCGCGCGCCGCATCGGTGCTGTGCCGACGGCGATTACCTTTGACCCGCACCCGCGCGCCGTGCTTCACACGGAATCCGCGCCGCCGCTTCTGCAAACTTTCGATCAAAAGCTGGAAGCCTTCGGCGCGCTCGGCATAGAGCAGGCGATTGTCATTCGCTTCACGAAGGAATTCGCGTGCGTCAGGGCGAAGGATTTTTTGCGCGATGTCGTGCGCGAGCGCTTGCAGGCGAGGGAAGTTTATCTGGGCTGCGGCTTTGCCTTTGGCTACAAGCGCGAAGGCAACATAGAGTTGCTGCGCGAGGCAGGCACGGAGCTTGGCTTTTACGCGGACGAAGTGCCGGAAGTTCGTTTGCGCGGGCGGCGCGTCAGTTCGAGCAGGATTCGTGAATTGTTGACAACAGGCCATGTCAATCTCGCGCGCCGTATGCTCGGACGGCCTTACGGCGTCGAGGGCAGCGTCGTGCGCGGCGACGAGCGCGGGCGCACGATTGGTTTCCCGACAGCCAATCTGCAACCGCAAAACCGCGTCATACCGCGCAACGGCGTTTACGTTACCGCCACACTTATCGATGGATTATGGCGGCGAAGCGTGACCAACATCGGCACGCGCCCGACCATCAAATCACACGGCGATTCTTCGATTGAAACGCACGTTATGAATTGGTCTGGCGACCTTTACGGGGATGTCGTGCGCGTGCGTTTTCTGCATCGGTTGCGCGACGAAAGGAAATTTAATTCGCTTGACGAACTGAAACAGCAGATTAAGCGCGACGAAGAACGCGCCGCCGAATATTTTGCGAGACGTGGCGTGCGGCGCTCGCTCGCCATTGTTTAAGAGCGCGTTTAACTGCGCGCTTACGGCTGCTGCCATAAGATTGCGACAACTTTGATTTATCATCGAACACGATGGCAGTCACCGAACAAAAAGAATCTCCTTTATCATTTGTTCCCGATGATTCTTTCAAAGGTGGAAATGCTTCCCCGCAAACTTCGCCCCGCGCGCTTGCGGCGGCGGCGGCTCCCGCTTCCAAAATTATTACCGCTGACGACAAGGAAAACGCCGTGCGTCTTCTGTCATCACGCGCCGCACACGCTGAAACGATTGAGGCACAGATTGACGGCACGCGCGCCGAACGTCTTTCGTGGCGCGGCTTTTGGCGCATGTGGCAAATCGGGCGCGTGCTCGGTCTGCTCGGCTTTTATTTGTTTCTCGAAAACTACGACGCGCGCGCGAAGTTTATGCGGCGGATGGCGGAACGCTTGCGCGAAGAAGCGCGCGTGCGCGGACGCCTTGCGCGTTTTCAGGAATGGAGCCGCAATGTTGATCGCCGCGCCATTCATCATTTGACGCTGCTGACGCGTCGCATTGTTTTTCGCGGCCACGACGGAACTGAAAATAAGGAAGCGCGCCAACGCGAACAAGCCGCGCAGTTGAGAAAAAATCTCATAGAGCTTGGCCCGACGTTCATCAAAATAGGCCAATCGCTCGGCACGCGCGGCGATCTGCTGCCCATCGCTTACATCAAAGAACTCTCGACGCTTCAGGATCAAGTACCCGCGTTCCCGACTACGGAAGCCTACGCGCGCATCGAAGGCGAGTTGGGGCGCAGCTTGCAGGAAGCTTACGCGGAGATCGACGCGCAGCCGATTGCCGCCGCTTCGCTCGGGCAAGTTTATCGCGCGCGGCTGCACACGGGCGAGGAAGTCGCGGTCAAAGTTCAGCGCCCGCACTTACACGGGATCATTACCTTTGACATTTCCGTGCTGCGTCGTATCACGAGCTTTCTCGCGCGCTTTCCGCAGCTAAACGAAAACGCCGATTGGGAAGGAATGCTCGGCGAGTTCAGCGAAACGATTCACGAGGAAATGGATTACGCGCAGGAAGGCCGCAACGCGGATCGTTTCCGCGAGAGCTTCAAGGATTGGCGCGCCATTCATGTGCCGAAAATTTACTGGTCACATTCAACCGCGCAAGTGCTCACGATGGAGTTCATACGCGGCACGAAGGTAACGGAAACCGAAGCCTTGCGCGCGCGCCGCATCTCGCCCGTTAAAGTCAATCGCTTGCTTGTGCGAACCTATTTGAAGCAGCTTCTCGAAGACGGTTTTTTTCACGCAGACCCGCATCCCGGCAATCTGCTGGTGATGGACACGGGGCATCTCGCCTTCTTCGATTTCGGGATGGTCGGGCGCATCACGCCGCGCCTTCAATCGCAGATGATAGACGCCTTCTTTCACGTCGTCGCGCGCGATGTTCACGGCCTCGCGCAGGATTTGATTAACTTGAATTTCCTTAAGCCGGGTGTTGATGCCGACAAAGTGCGTCCTGTTATCGAAGCGTTGTTCGAGCATTATCTCAATCTGAAATTGGGCGACGTAAATTTCAAGGAATTGACTTACGATCTTGCCGAAGTAATGTACGAATATCCGTTTCGCCTGCCCGCAAACTTCACATATATTATTCGCGCGCTGATGACGCTCGAAGGCATCGGCCTCGTCACAGACCCGGGCTTCAGCTTCTTCGACACCGCGAAGCCTTACGCAAAGGAATTTATGCTCAGGCGCGAAGGAAAACAGTTTCGCAAATTGATCCTAGACAAAATGACTGGACGCGACGCGGACGGGCGCGTCGAGTGGAGCAAGATGTGGAAACTCGCAAAGATGGCCGCGAAAACTTATTTTGAAAAGTAGAAATCTTCGTTCAATCTCAAGGGAAATGATTGTGAATAATAAAACGGCTACTCTGCAAGGAGTAGCCGTTTTATTTTGATTATCGAACTGCTTACTTAGTGCTGCCGCCGCCCGGTTGAAGCTGAATGAATGGCATTCCGCCGGAGCCTGTGACCTGCGGCATGTGGCCGTCCCATTTTTGCAGAGCTTCGTATTGAACGAGTTGCTGCGTCAGCGATTTGGTCAAACGCTCGTTGGCTGCCGATTGTGCTTCGGCGATGGTTGTAATTCTCTTCGCTTCGCCTTCCGCTTCGGCGACCTTCTGGCGCGCTTCTGCTTCGACTTGCGCGACTTTGTTTTGCGCGCGCTGTGCGTCCTGCTGCGCCTGAATCGCTTGGTTGATGGACGTGACGACGTTGGCATCGAGGCGCGGATTGCCGACCATTGAAACCGTGTCGATCTTAAAGCCTTTCGGTTCGAGTTCGCGCGTTAAGTCGTCTTTCACTTTGGCGAGCAGTTCCTGTTTCTTCGCGCCGTAGATGTCCACGACGGGCATCGCGGAAGCAATGCGCGAAAAGGCATCGCGCACCTTCGATCTCATGTATGTTTCTGTGATTTCCTGCGGCGTGCGGCGGAATTCGACGAAGACCGCAGGCACTTTCTCGACGATGAAAGCGTAGGACAAACTCACGTCCACATTGACCACTGCGCCTTCCACAGAGTTGAACGTGATGGATTGGTCGTAGGCCGAGCCTTCGCGCGCATCTTTCGTCCAGACGATGGTTTGCAGAAACACGGGGTATTCATAAATCCGTTCGTTGATTGGATTATAGAACTGCCTGCCGGTCAAAACCGGATAATGTTCGACGCCGCGATTGCCGCCCGATAGATTGACTTTAACGCCGACGTAGCCGGGCGGAATGACGGTGCATCCGGCGAACGCGATTGCGCCGACGATGAAGAGAACGAAGAAGGCTGCGATGACCGTGATGAGCGATCTATTTACGCTCAAGTTTTGATTCATCAGTTTCATTGAAATGCTCCGCTGAATTAGTTGTTTCGGAGAATAAGCTTTTGGGCTGAACTCCGTCTTTGAACGCCGATTGCTTTTCCGTTTCCCCGCTGCTGTTGCCACTCGTGCGCGCAAAGATAAATTTCGTCAGCGCGAAATAAACCAGCGCGCCGACGGCGATCAATGTGGCGAGGATAATCGCGCAGCCGATCAGCACGCTGAAATCCGATTTCGCGTTGAGAAGCTGCGCGGCCTTCGACCACAGAATCCACAGCACAGGCACGCCCGCCACAAGACACACGGCGGCGATTATCGAGTGCTTTGCTTGCCACGATGTTCTGTCGTTCAAGTTTGTCGCCCTACCTGATACGACCAAGCTATGATGTTGAGCAGCGGGTTTGTGATGATTGATGCGGCGTTCATGTTTCACGCTTGTTAAGCCATGCGCGGCGATTGGCGATTCATAACTTTGGCCGCGCCCTTTCAGGCTTCATGCGTTCAAAATGTTATACGCGGGCGTGACATCAAAGGTTCTCGAAATCGTTTCGTAGGGGCAGCGGCTTGTCCCTGCCCGTGATTCATTTAATGCAACGCGGGTTAGGACAAGCCGCTGCTTCTACCTTTGCTGAATAGCATTAAATAGCAACGGATACGTCGCCAGCGATTGCCCGCGATACTGCGGGCGAAAGCCGAAGAGAACGACGCGCCCGCGCCCCAATGCGACCTCGACGAGCGCCGCCTTGCCCTTTAATTTTTCGCCGCCGAGTAGATAACCGGAAAGCAGCGGGTCGCTGTTCGACGGGTAGCGCGCGATGACATGAACACGCGCCGCTTCTTTCGCATCGCTAATCTCGAAGACGGGCGAATCTTCCACCCACGCGATTGATTCCTTCGGCATACCTTTGGCGATTGAATGCGTCGTGTCTAATTCCGTTCGCAGGATTGAGCCGGGTACATAAAATTCCGTGCGCTTTAATCCTTCTGTGATGTCGCGCACGGGCAACTTGAATTGCTCAATCGCAAAATCCGAAGCCCTGTTCAAAGCGATGAGCGTGCCGCCCGCTTCGACGAACTCGCGCAAACTCCTGACACCTTCCGCGCCAAGCCCGCCCGTGTATTCAACAGGCATCGTGCCCGCCTTGTGTCCGTTCAGAAGGAGTCGCGCCGCCTGATCCGGGATGATGATCGCGTCGTACTTGACGCGCAAGTTTCCCGCACGCGCTTCCGCATCTTCGAGCGAAGAAAAGGGTGGGATTCTTCCCACTATATCATCCATAAATTCGTAAGGATGAGTTCTGCCGGTTTGTTGAAGCATCCAGCGCGTCCAGCCTTCGTCCATCGAAGGAACATGAGATTTATAAATAGCTAATCTCTCAACTGATGAGTAGGTGGGAAGTTCAGCTTCATCGTCATATACAAATTTCTTGCACTTGAACGGCGAATAAACTGGCGTGACTTCAGCATCCATCATTAGTGGTAAGGTTTGAGCCGTTACGTCGTAAGGCGTAATTGGTTGGCCTGATGAATCACGCAAATCCGGGTAGTGTTGTCTTTCAAGCAGTGCCTTAGCGAAACCGCCATAAGGTTGCGCCATTCGCACAAATGCACGCGCATGAGGGAGACTATTCTTTGAATTGCCAGACGCCTCACAATCATCTATCTTCACGCCGCCCTTTCTGAGTATGAAGTCTAAGACTAAGCTTTTCGTAGATGATGACTTTAGTTCATAAGCGATTAGTTCTCCTGTCTTTCGCTCGCGCACTGCATCCCTTCCAATCTCGTAAAATCTTTGCAGCCAAGTCGTGCGGTTTTGGGCGGCGTGCTTTATCAGGGAAAAGGCGGCGCTTGTCATGTAATTCGTGATGTCGCGCAGATGCCACTCGCCGCCCGGCCAGACGGGTGCGAAGCTGGCGGATTCTTTGCGCGGATCGAAGCCTAAGCCGGGACGCAAATCTTCAAAGCGAATCGTGACGGGTGTGGCGAGTCTGCATGATGCTGTTTCGGAGAGGATGCGGACGCCGCCGTGATAGTGCGAGTAGGCGCGTGCGGGCGTCCATGCGTCGTAGGTGGAATCAGTGGTGATGCCTTTGAATCCGGCGGCGCGCATCTCTGTTGCCATTGCGCGGCCTAGTTCCGTGTAGCCTTCGACGATCTGTTTGGGAACGTTCGGTTCGACAGGGGCGAGGTATGGCGGCAGGAAGAGACGCGCGCCGTTTGCGCCTTGCTGGTGTATGTCGTTGACGATCTGCGGATGCCAGACGTTATGGATTTTGTCCACGACAAGCTGCGTTTCCTTTTGCGTGAAGGCGTACCAATCGCGGTTGTCGTCGTGGCCTGTGTATTTGTTGTAAAGCACGGGCGGGTCTGTGCCTTCAAAGGGAGTGCCGAGCGTTTTGTCGTACCAATTCTTGACGATGTCAACGCCGTCCGGGTTCAGGGACGGCACAAGCAGCACGATGGTATTGCGCAGGATATTTTGCACGTCGGCATCGTTTGATGATGCGAGACGATGCGCAATCAACATGCTGGAAAGATACGAGCCGACTTCGTTTGAGTGTATGCCGCAGGTGATAAGCACGATGGTCTTGCCGCTTGCGATTAGTTCTCTCGCTTTTCGGTCAGCAGCAGATTGGTTCTGTGGCGCTCCAATCGTGCGCGGGTCTGCGAGTTGGCTCTGAATCTTTTTGTATTCTTCGAGGCGCGCGAGATTCTCCGGCGCGCTAATCGTCGCTAAAACAAACGGCGCGTTCAAAGTCGTTCGCCCGATTTCTTCAAAGCGCACGCGATTGCTTGCGGCGGCTAATCGCTTGAAATACTCGACGGTGCTCGCCCAACTCGCCAGCTTACGATCATCGCCCGGACGAAAGCCCAACACGTCTTCGGGCGCAGGCACGCGCGCCGTTGTTGCGGTTATGCCTTGTCGAGACGCGGTGCGTTGCGCGTTTGCGGGAATGGCGACGAAGGAAAGCGCGAAGATGGAGGCTAAAATTAGCGCAAGCGAAGAACGTGTGCGTGTAAGCATTGCTTTATGTGAACTCCAAAATATCTAAGAAGCTGTTTGGAAGGGTCGCTCCAGCGGAGCGAGATGTTTATAGAATCGAGACGGATAATAAAATGAAAGCTCCTTTAGGAGCGGCATGTGTGAGCAATGTCGCTCCGCTGGAGCTAAGAACCATTGAATAGGACTGTTGGCTATAAACATGCCGTCCCTACGGGACTTCTTCTTTCAGTTTGTAACTGTGTTGATTGATTCGTAGAAAAGACTTTCGTGCGCGGGAAGTGTAATGGAATCGGAAGCGTGTGAAAAGGGAAACGGCGCGTCGCGGAAAAACATGCTTGCCCTGTTGCGCGAAGCGCGTGTAAAGTAGCGTCTGCCTGAATAATCCCGCGCTCTCCTAACTTGTAAAAATTCATCGGAGGTTATCTTTCATGTCGAGCAGCGATGTTCCCATGCCAGCAAACGAATACCCGGATCGAATCGGCGCGAGGCCGGATAATCCATTGGCCGCTTCGTTTCGCCCGTACATTCCGGCGGGCGTTGTCTTGCGCGAATTAACCATCCTGCCGCTCATCGTCGGCACACTGCTCGGCATCGTCTTCGGCGCGTCGTCACTTTATCTTGTGCTGAAAGTCGGCTTGACCGTCAGCGCTTCGATTCCCGTCGCAGTTATTTCAATCACGCTTTTTCGCGTGCTCTCGAAGTTCGGTTTGCGAGATGCGACGATCTTAGAACACAACATCGTGCAGACGGCAGGCTCGGCGGGTGAATCAATCGCATTCGGCATTGGCGTGACGATGCCCGCGATTATGATTCTCGGCTTCGATCTGGATTTTACGCGCGTGATGCTCGTCGCGGTCTTGGGCGGATTGCTCGGCATCCTGATGATGATACCGCTCCGGCGCGCGCTCATCGTGCAGCAGCATGGACTTTTGAAATACCCTGAAGGAACGGCGTGCGCGGAAGTCTTGAAGGCGGGAGCAAGCGCCGAATCGCGTGCGGCGGCGGCGCAGGGAAGGGGGGATACACGGACAGCCGCAGAGGTTGCGGCAGCAACAAGAATCAGCGACGACGAGGCGGCGACGGGCGGCAAGACCATCGTCGCGGGCTTCGGCATAGGCTTTCTTTATTACGGGCTGGAACAGATTTTCAAGACATGGAAGGAATATCCGACGAAGGTTTTCGGCAAGCCGTTCGAGTCCGGTTCGATTTCGTTGGAAAGCAATCCGGCGCTTCTCGGCGTCGGCTACATCATCGGGCCGCGCATTTCTTCGATTATGATGGCGGGCGGCGTGCTGTCGTTTCTCGTGCTGATTCCGGCGATTAAATTTTTCGGCAGCGGACTGCTTGCGCCGCTCTCGCCGGAAACCGCGCACTTAATTCGTGACATGACGGTGACGCAGATTCAGAAGGCGTACATTCTTTACATCGGCGCGGGCGCGGTGGCGGCGGGCGGCATTATCAGTTTGTTTCGCTCGCTGCCGGTTATCTGGCACGGATTAAAGGGCGGCCTCGCGGATTTGCGCGGACGACAGGAGGAGAGCGCCAACGCGCCGCGCACGGATCAGGATTTGTCTATGAAGTTCGTCATCGGCGGCGTCATCGCTTTGCTGCTGGTGATTATGATCGCGCCGCAATTGAATCTGCGTTGGAATCTTTTGGGCGCGCTTCTTATCGTCGCGTTCGGATTTTTGTTCGTTACTGTTTCGTCGCGCTTGACGGGCGAGATAGGTTCGTCGTCGAATCCGATTTCCGGGATGACCGTTGCAACCTTGCTGCTGACGTGTCTCGTATTTCTGCTTATCGGCTGGACTGCGCCGCCTTACTTTGTGACGGCGCTTTCAATCGGCGGCATCGTGTGCATCGCGGCGTCGAACGGCGGCACGACTTCGCAGGATTTGAAGACTGGCTTTCTCGTCGGCTCGACGCCGAAGTATCAACAGATTGCGATTCTCGTCGGCGCGCTCGCCTCTGCGCTCGTCTTAGGGCCGATTCTTTTGCAACTCAATCAATCCGGCACTGTGTATGTTCCCGTTGCGCAAACAAAGGATTTTAGTTTTCCTGCGGACTTTCACGCGAACCCCGCTGAGTACGAGAGAAACGGCAGCGAACCGAAGCGCGAACGTTTGAGCGGCGCGCAGTCCGGCGCAGACTCGAACACATACAACGTCTGGCACAAAACGAGCACCGACTTCGGCCCCGCAGGGCGCTATCTTGTCAACGATCAAGGCGTGCCTGTTTACCTGTCCGATCCGGGCATCAACGGCGTTTACGAAAAGCGTCCCGACGGTTCGAGCGTGCAGAAATTTACCGCGCCGAAAGCGACGCTGATGTCGTACATCATCAAGGGCATTTTGAGCAGACAATTGCCTTGGGGCTTGGTGTTGCTCGGCGTGATGATTGCGGTTGTGCTGGAACTCTCCGGCATTCCGTCGCTGGCGTTTGCCGTCGGCGTGTATTTGCCGATCTCGACTTCCGCGCCGATTTTCGTCGGCGGACTTGTGCGCTGGATGGTGGACAGATATTTGCGCGGCAAGCCGGAGAACCGGAATATGACCGAAGAGGAATTGCTCGCAGAGAGCGACAAGAGTCAGGGCGTGCTGTTGTCTTCGGGCTACATCGCGGGCGGAACATTGGCGGGCGTCATCTTCGCGTTTCTCAACATTCCGCTGAAGGAGCGTCTCGATCAATTCGAGGGATGGGCAACGGCGCACAATCCTTTCTTCGAGGGGCAGTATGCGGACGTACTCGGCTTGCTTCCGTTCATCGTATTGATGGTCGTGCTGTATCTTGTCGGGCGCGAAGCCTTGCTCGGCAATCGCTCGCGTGTGCGCGGCGAACTTTAGCGCAGCCGGTTTTGTGTGAAATACGAAAAGCGGATTGGAAGCAAAGAAGAAGCAATGAGGAAGCGGCAGATAATCAGCGACCACGCGCGTCGGCAACGTTTCGCTGCTTTCGTGCTTCTATAAATATGCGGCGCGTTTCTCCTTGAAGAAAAGCGCGCCGCATATCACCACGCCGCAGGACTTACCTACCGAATGTGTACTCTCAAAAATCTTTCTAAAATCACCATCGCCATGCTGCTGCTCGCCGTTGCTATCGGCGGCGTAGGAATCAGCGCGAACGTCTCGGCTCGACAAATGCCGTCTGCGTCGCAAGTTGCGCGCACGCCGACGGAAACAGTGCGCGAATTTTACAAGGCGCTGCGCGAGAAGCGTTTTCGTGAAGCGTTTGCGATGTCTGTTTACAATACCGCGATCAACGGTTTGACGGACGCGGAGTTTGCGTCGCTGCGAACGTCATTTAAGAAGTTAAGCGATAAGGAGTTTGCCGCGCTGCGTCCGAAGTTTCAGCCTTTGACGGCAGAAGAGTACGGTGACTTGCAAACGGACTTTGAAAATCTGGCGGCGACCATTACAACCGATGTCACGATCAGCGGCGAACAGATAAGCGGCGCGCTGGCGACGGTGTTCGTGCAGATTAAAGATGCGGACGGGAAACTCACACAGGCCGAACCCGTCGCGCTTTTTCGTGAAGGCAACGCATGGATCATCGGCGACCGCGCCAGCGCCGATTTAGTCAAACAGGAAGGCAAGGATTTTTTCTTTAACTTGCGCATTAAAACTCATGAGGAAGAAGCGCGCCGTATGCTGCAGCGCATCAAGCTGGCAGAGATCGTTTATACGTCGCAGCACAAAGGCGCGCTCGCGGATATTCCCGCGCTCGTCGCCGCAGGGCTTTTACCGAAGGATGTCGAAGCCACAGCATCCACAGGCTATGCCTTTCAATTAACGCTTGCGGCAAACGCGCGCGCCTTCACGGTCTTTGCGACACCAGCGCGTTATAATCGCACGGGTCGCCTTTCCTTTTTTATGGATGCGTCGGGAGTAAAAGCTTCGGATATGGGCGGAAAAATCTATGATCCGCGCTCGGCAAAGAAGCCTTCGTAAATCTCTCTGCGAAGCGACGCATAAAAGATCGGCGCATAGAGATGTTCAAATACGAGCACATGAACGGCGAAGCGGCTGAAGGGGATTTGCGTTTGTTATGCCGGAAATAATACGTGCTATCGCAGGGCGCTTGCGCGAACTCGTCGGCAATCGCCGTCGCGCCGCTCGTCGTAAAGTGCGTTTGAACGCCGTCGTTTCACTGCACAACGCGAAGACCGCAAACATCGACGGCAGCCACAAACAGCCTTCGGTTCTCGAAGGCTATACGCACGACGTGAGCGCCACCGGCCTCGCGCTTATCTTGCCCGCCATGCGCATCGGCGATCATCATCTGACGCATCAAGAGCACACGCTCCAGATCAAACTCGAACTGCACGCGGGTCAAACTCTTCTCGTGCGCGCCGTCGCCGTGCGCTACGAACCGCTCGACAGCAGCGAAACAAACGAAAAGAGTTATCTAATTGGTATGCACATTCTCGACACGGGCGATCAAAAACGCTTCGGCGATTATCTTCAAACGCTTTCAAGTTAAAAATTCGATTGCCGCGCGGACGAAGGAATTTTTCGCTTTCGTCAATCCAAAAAGCACAGCTCGCCGAAAGCTTCCGAAACATGAAAATTCGGCTGCGCTGTATGCGTCGGTTGCCAAGCGAGATAGCGTTCGCTGCCCGTCCCGACACAGCGAAAGAGATTCGCCCGCCAGCATGTTCCGATTTGCGGCGCGGAACGATTCACGCCGAACGCCGCCCACGGCACTTGCATCGCAATCGTTATTGAGCCTTCACCGATGCGCGCATGAGCCGTCATCCCTGATCGATATTGCCAATCGGTTTCGCGTCCCGTTTGTGTGATGCGAAGCGCCAGATCGATCCACTCGCCGGTTGGCGCTGCCTCGAACTCGAAATACTTTTCCGGCTCGCCCGCGTCCGGCGCGATAAAGATTTCGCACACGTCGCGCTCCCATAGCCCGACGGTCTTTTCTTTTATTTGCGGCGCAGGATGAACGATCAACGGCTCATGTTGGCGACACACGAAGCGCACGCTCAAACCTTCGCTTGACCATAGAACGCGCGCTTCCGCATGACGTGCAGGCGCGGCGGCTTCGCCAGACCACAGCCGAGTCAGATGAACAGGCGACGCGTCGTTCCATGCTGCATGATTTAATTCATCGACACGGACATCAGCGCGGCGCGCTTCGATGACATTCGCCGCGTCCGTTTCGCTTATTCTTTCATCACGTTCATCATTCAATTTAATTCACGTCCATCTTAATAAATGCTGCGTATCCAGCCGCCGTCCACTTGCAGCGTGACGCCTGTGATGAATGATGCGCGTTCGGAAGCTAAAAAGGCGACGGCGGCGGCGATTTCTTCGGGGCGCGCGAGGCGGCGCATCGGCGCTTGATTCGCCCATCCAGCGATCATTTCTTCCTTCGATTTACCGGCGGCCTGCCCGCGCTGCTCGGCGAGTTCATATTGTCGCTCGGTTAAAGTATAGCCGGGCGCGACATTGTTGACGGTCACGTTATCGGCGGCGAGTTCGTTCGATAAGGTTTTCGCAAATCCGGTTAGTCCAGCGCGCATCGTGTTGGAAAGAAGCAACCCGTCAACCGGCTGCTTGACGGAAATCGAAGTGATGTTGATGATGCGTCCCCAACGCTGTTCGCGCATTTGCGTGGCGACGAGATGCGCGAGGCGTATCGCCGAAAGCGCGCTCTGCTCGAAAGCGCGCGCGTACATTTCGAGCGTTGTATTGGCGAAAGTGGATGAAGGCGAACCGCCCGCGTTCGTCACGCAAACATCGACGCGCCCTGCTTCCTTTATTACTTGAGAAACAAAGCGCGTCGTGTCATCGTCGTTTGTCACGTCGGCCTGCACGCCTGTGACTTGCGCGTTTGTTTCAGAACTTATTCTAGCGGCGGCCTGCTTCGCGCGTTCCGCATCACGCGAGCAAAGAAAAACACGCGCGCCCTCACGCGCGAGTTCGAGCGCCGCCGCGTAGCCGATGCCGCGACTTGCGGCGGCCACCAACGCAACACGATTTTGTAAGCCTAAATCCATTTCAATTCATCTCCCTTTTTTGCGCGAAAATCTTTATCGTATTAATGCTCCCGACGAAGGTAGCACTATCGCGCCGATGCCTGTCAAATTGCCCGCGCCTTAAACAATTCCAACTTTGACCGAATCATCATACTGACCTGTCAGACTGACATCTTCGCCTGACAAATACCGCCTCTCAGCGCGCCGCCAATTTACCGCTTAAACGACGAAATGCTGAATGTTTCGCGTGTATTTGAGGCATATGGCGTGTGTGGCACGCATCTTGTTATAGATTATGGCGCGGCTCGAAGCGCTGCAAGGCGCTTCACGAACCCACCGCACAGGGTTCGATAGCCGCACCATTTGAAAACAAAGAAGCGTCCGCCGAAAAAGATGTGCGCATGGATGCTTCTTGAACGAAATCTCACCCCCGGACAGGCGGGCGATTGCCCCTTTGAAAAAGATGCCCGCCACTTGCCCCGTTCGTCGCCGGAAGCGAAAATTGATTTGCTCCCAAGCTTCGCTTCCGGCGACAAACACCCCAAACCAATTAGATTAAAGACACGCACAAGGAAATTGATAAGCAGTAAAAAGAATTGATGAATGATGTCGAAAAAATTTGTTTCTCTTCATCGTTCATTATTCGTAATTTGATCAACAAGTCATAACGTTCGGTTGATCGGAGATGGAGCGAGTGAAATTCATAGAAATGTCTGATTATAACCGCGCGGCCAAATCATATTGGTCTGTGATGGTTGCCGCCGGAGCTTTAACGAGCGTCTGGGGGCTTTATCATTGTCTGGCGTTTACTCCGGCGGAGTGGTGGCAATTTCTCGCGCTCGTCGGCCTCGTCGTCGTCGCGGGCTTTTTCCCGATTCGCATTCCGAACACTTCCGCGAGCGTCACTGCGGGCGACACATTCATCTTTTTGAGCGTTCTCTTTCTGGGCATTCCGGCGGCGATTGTCGTCGGCGTGGTGGATTCCTTCGTTAGCTCCGCGCGCACCACGAAACGCGCGACGAGTTGGCTCTGGGCACCCGCGATGATGGCGGTCACGGTTTTCATTTCCGGCAACGCCTTTTATTTTACGCTCGCCGCTTACTCTCACATCGCGGACGCGCCGCTAGGCACGCTGCCCGTGCGACTCGATCAATTAGCCATACCGCTCGCCGTGATGACGATTGCGCAATATTTTCTTAACGGCCTCGCGGTTGCCACCGTTTGCGCGCTGAAGAAACGCCATTCGATTCTAAAATTCTGGCGCGACGGTTATCTCTGGACATCTTGGACATTTTTCGCGGCGGGCGTCGCTGCCTGCATGATCTATGAAGCCGCGTCGCGCTTCGGCCTTCTCTACGTCGCATTGAGCTTGCCCGTAATCGCCGCGACGTTTGCGACTTACAAAGTTTACTTCGCCCGCGTTGACGAAAAAACGCGCGAAGCCGCAGAGATGAGCCGCTTGCATCTGGCGACTGTCGAAGCGCTCGCCACCGCCATTGACGCGAAGGATCAAACGACGCATTGCCATGTTCGCCGCGTGCAAATCTACGCCGCAGGAATGGGCGAACTCTTTGACCTCTCCCACAAGGAAATCGAAGCGCTCAAAGCGGGCGCGCTCCTGCATGATGTCGGCAAGCTCGCCGTGCCGGATCACATCTTGAACAAACCGGGCAGGCTTTCCACTGCCGAGTTTGAAAAAATGAAGGTGCATACGACCGTCGGCGCGGACATTCTCGAACGCGTGGATTTCCCGTACCCGGTGGTGCCGATTGTTCGCCACCACCACGAACAGTGGGACGGCAAAGGCTACCCTGACAATTTGAAGGGCGAAGAAATCCCTATCACCGCGCGCATTCTTTCCGTCGTCGATTGCTTCGACTCCGTGCGCGAAGATCGCCCGTATCGTCGCGGCATGACGCGCGAAGAAGCGAGCGCGCTCCTTCTTCGCGGCGCAGGCACGCATTTCGATCCGAAAATCGTCGATTCGTTTCTCGAACATCTGCCGCGCTTTGAAACTGAAATCGTTGCGCTGTGCCTAGACCAGCAACCGCCCGTCGATGAAAGCGTTAAGCCGCGCGCGTTGACGCCGGAAGAAATCGCCAAAAGCAAAGTCCGCGCTTCATCGAACGCGCATCTCGAGCAAATCAAAAACGCGCACCGCGAAGTTTACGCGCTTTATGAAATCGCGCGCACCTTCGGCTCGTCTCTCGACATCGAAGACACGCTCTCGATTCTCGTCAACAAAGTCGGACACATCGTGCCGTTCAGCACCTGCGTCGTTTATTTGCACGACGAACTAAAGGGCTATTCGACTGCCGCGCACGTCGCCGGAAAAAATGCCGAACTGCTGCGCTCCAGATGCGTCGCGCCGGGCGAAGGCATCACGGGCTTTGTGCTTTCCAATCGCCGCGCTATTAATCGCATCGATCCGGCGCTCGACTTTTCAGACTTGAATTTGCTGGATGCTGACGGCGAATATCGCTCGATGGCTGCGCTGCCGCTTTACAAGGACGATCACTTGCTCGGCGCGCTCTGCGTTTACTCGATGGAGTTGAACGAATACACCGACGATCACATGCGACTGCTCGAAACAGTTGCGCGGCTCGCTTCCGATGCTCTGAGCAACGCCGTGCATCATGCCGAAGCTGAATCTCATGCGCTTACGGATTCTTTGACGAACCTTCCGAACGCACGCGCCATGTACGTGCGCTTCGAGCAGGAAGCAGCGCGCGCGCGTCGCTCCGGCAAGCCCTTTCAAGTCGTCATGCTCGACTTGGATGATTTCAAGCAAGTCAACGACACGTTCGGACACAAAACGGGCGATCAAATGCTGCGCGAAATGGCGCGCATTTTACAGGCGCAGCTGCGCGAATACGATTTCCTCGCGCGTTATGCGGGCGATGAATTCGTCGCCATCGTGCATGATTTGTCGGGCGAACAGGTTGCGGAATTTCACGAACGCATCGAACGCGCCGTGACGAGTTTTTCCCTGCACGTTCGCGGATCGTCGAGGGCGCGCGTCGGCATCAGCGTCGGCGCAGCCACCTACGGCGCAGACGGCGAAACGCTCGACCAGCTTTTAATCGCCGCCGATCAAGCGATGTACTCCGCCAAGTCCCAGCACAAACAGCGAAAGCAAAAGCATTCGCTTAGCGCTGCCGTGACCAGTACGGACAAGCGTGAAGAAGTCGAACCAATTGTCGATCTCAACACAGGCAGACTGACTTCCGAAGCAATCAATTAAAAACAGATGCTGGATGTTAGATGTTAGGTGCTGGCAGAGCCGCCTACTAATATCCAGCATCTGCCATCCGGCATCTGCCTTAATCTTTCTTGACAAACCCAGCGGCTTCGCTTTCAATCCTAGCAATCGACGCCGCGCTTTCTATTTCGGCTGTTCACGGCTAGCGCGGCGTCACCAATAAATTTGCGGCAAATTGCGTGGAAGCGATTTGCGCGAAATCCGACCTCATGCGGAATCTTGGTGAGAGACGCGAATGAATGCCGACCCTTATCGAAAATAAAATCGAGAACGCCGCGACGCTCCTTGTCGTCGACGACAACGAGCGCGAGCGCGAGCGACTGCGGCGCACCTTCGAGGATGCAGGCCACCGCGTCGTCACCGCGCCGGACGCGATGTCCGCTTTGCGCCTGCTTCACAAAGAGCATTGCGATCTTATCTTGCTCGATATCGAAATGCCGGGCGTGGACGGCCTTGCGCTCTGCCGCCTTCTGCGCGCGCAACCGGCAACACGCCAACTGCCCATCGTGATGCTTTCCGCGAGCGACGAGGAAAGCCGCAAAGTCGATGCCTTCGCCGCCGGAGCAGATGATTACATTCTTAAACCTTCAAGCCCGCGCGAATTGCTGACCAGAACCGGCGCGCATCTTGACGCCGCCGAGCGCACGCGCGATCTCGTTGGCAGCAATCGTGAACTGCGATTTCTCGCCGAACTAGGGCATGATCTTTTGCGCGCGCTCGAACCGGAACAAGTCGTGCGCCGCGTTGCTGGCGCAACATACGAAGGCACGAACGCGGCCTTGTGCGCCGCCGTCATTAACCTCAAAGAGCCGCGCGCCGCCGTTTGCGTTTTTGACCGCGAGGGAATCGCCGGAAACACCTCGCATGTTTATCTTGATCGCCTTGCCGCGTGGCTCGCAAACGCTTCATTCGCGTCGGAACTTATCGACGACCAACACAAATTTTTACTACGCGATACGACTCACGCCGTTGAATACCTCGCGCCCTTGCGCTTCGACGGACAGACACAGGGCGCGCTCATCGCTTGCTTCGACGACGAAACAGCGTGCGGCGAAATCGAAAGGCGTTTGATCGCCGCCGCCGCGCAGCAGGCGTCTATGGCCGCGCATATTTCTTCGCTGTATGCGGCGTCGCGCGCTTCCTCGCAAAGCCTCGCCGAAGAAGTAAAGCGCCGCACGAAGGAAGCGGAAGCGCAGCGCCGTTTCACCGAAGCGATTATCGACAGTTTGCCGCTTTCGCTTTATGCGGTTGACCGCGATTATTCGATTGTCGCTTGGAACCGCAATCGTGAACTCGGCGGGCAGGGCATTCCGCGCGAGGAAGTGCTGGGGCGCAATATTTTCGATGTGCTCACCAAGCAGAAACGCCAAGTGCTCGAAGCGGAGTTCGCGCGTGCCTTCGAGACGGGCGAAATCGAGCGCATCGAACAGGAAACGACTTCCGCCGACGGCACGACCAAACACTGGCTTGTCAGCAAGATTCCGATGCGCGCAGATAGCGGCGAGGAAGTCTCGCACGTTATCACCGTCGGCGAGGACATCACGTCGCGCGTCGAGGCCAGCCGCGCCGTCACGCGCACCGAAAAGCTCGCTGCCGTCGGGCGTCTCGCCGCCGGTGTCGTGCATGAAATCAATAATCCTCTCGCCACAATTTCCGCCTGCGCCGAAGCTCTCGAATCGCGCGTTAAAGAAGGCGCATTCGATTCATCGCCCGAAGCCGACGATCTGCGCGAGTATCTGGAACTGATTCGCACGGAAGCTTTTCGCTGCAAAACCATCACGAACGGCTTGCTCGATTTCAGCCGCACGCGCGCAGGCCAGCATGTCAGCGTCGATCTCGCGCAAGTGATGCAAGCCGCCGCGCGCTTGCTCGCACATCAACGGCGCGGCCAGAACATAGAAATCGAAACAATCGCGCACGATGATCTGCAAATCGTTTCCGGCGACGAAGGCCAATTGCAGCAGGCCTTGATTGCGCTCGCCACCAACGCCATCGACGCGATGCCCGAAGGCGGCACATTAACGCTCGCGGCGCGCAACGAATACGCCAACGTGATTCTCGAAGTGCGCGACACGGGCATCGGCATTCCGCGCGAACATCTCGCAAAAATCTTCGATCCGTTTTTTACGACAAAGGAAATCGGGCGCGGCACGGGTCTCGGCCTCGCCGTGTGTTATGGTATCGTAGCCGAGCACGGCGGACATATGGACGTGCAGTCAGTCGTCGGCGCAGGCACGACGTTTACCATTCGCCTGCCTGCCGCTCAAATACAACATCACGGAGAACTGTAAGTTTTGACGGAGACAGCCGACAGCAGCGCGCGAATTCTTATCGCCGAAGACGAAGCCAATCTGCGCATCGTGATTCAGAAAGAGTTGCAGCGCCTAGGCTACCGCGTGCAGGCGGAGCCGGACGGCGAGGCCGCGCTGCGTCGTCTCGAAGAAGGCAATGTTGACGTGCTGCTTTGCGACATCAACATGCCGCGCATGGACGGCATGGAGCTTCTGCGCCGCTTGCACGAACGCCCGAATCCGCCCGAAGTCATTATGCTGACAGGCCACGCCACCGTCGAAACCGCAATTGAGGCGATGAAGCTCGGCGCTTACGATTATCTATCGAAGCCTTACCGCATCACGGAACTCGATGCGCTCGTCAAACAAGCTGCGGAGAAACGCCGCCTGCGTGTCGATAATCAACGCCTACGCGCGCAGTTGGAACGACAAACAACAACGCCCGAAATCATTTTTACTTCGCAGGCAATGGCCGACGTGATTCACTTGATCGAACGCGTCGCGCCTTCGGACACATCCGTTTTAATCACGGGCGAAAGCGGCACAGGCAAGGAACTGGTCGCGCAGGCCGTTCATCGTCTCTCGAATCGCGCCACGGGTGCATTCATCGATCTCAACTGCGCGGCGTTTCAGGAATCCTTGCTTGAATCGGAACTCTTCGGTTACGAAGCGGGCGCGTTTTCCGGCGCGAAGGGACGCAAGCTAGGCTTGATCGAACTCGCCGACGGCGGCACGCTTTTTCTGGATGAAGTAACGGAGTTGCCCGCGCAGCTTCAGGCGAAACTTTTGCGGGCGATAGAAACGCGGACGTTTTATCGCGTCGGCGGCGTCCGCAAAGTCGAAGTCAACACGCGCATCGTCGCGGCGACGAACCGCAACCTCGAAACAGTGCAGACGGACGGCTCGTTTCGCTCAGACCTTCTTTATCGCATCAACAGTTTTCAGATCGCCTTGCCGCCGCTGCGCGAAAGAACGGATGACATCGAATTGATCGCGCGTCATTTGTTGAAGCAACTCGGCGCGAGCGCTTTCGAGTTGACGCCGGAAGCTATGAACGCGCTGAAGAATTACAATTGGCCGGGCAATGTGCGGCAGTTGCGCAATTGTCTCGAACGCGCCGTGCTGCTCGCCAATGACAATCGCATTACTCTCAACGAACTCCCGCCGGAAGTGGCGCGCCCGCTTGTCACCGCCGCCAATATGCCTTTGATGACAGCGCCGCGCAATAACAACGGCGGCAGCGACGCGGCGAGCAACGGAAACGACTCGTCAACTTCGAGCAATGCTCCGACGCCAGCCTCCTTGCGCGAAGTCGAGCGCCAGCAAATTCTTTCCGCGCTCGAACAAACGAATTGGCATCGCGGCAAAACCGCCGAAGTCCTTGGTATTTCTCCGTCAACTCTTTATCGACGCCTGCGCGATTACGGTCTGGACAAACGCAGTTAGCAAAAACATCAAACCGCAATTCAACGCTTCATTAAAAATAAAGAGGCGCGTGTCGAGAATCGTTCGACACGCGCCTCTTTATTTTCTACGAGAAACTTATAGCGGCTTGCTTCTTCATTCTGACTCCTGACCTATGTCTCCTGTTTCAATTTTCTCCGGTCAACTTTGCCGCGATCATTCTTCGGCAATGAATGGACAAATTCGATCCATCGCGGATATTTGTAGAGCGCGATTTTTGATTTAACGAAGTCTTTGATTTCCTGCGCCAACTCATCGCGCGCGGTGAATGAGTCGTGGAGTACGATGAAGGCTTTCGGTTTGATGAGCGAGTCGCCCGCGTCGTGACCGATGACGGCGCACTCTTGAATCGCTTCGTGTTGCAGTAAACAGTTTTCAATTTCGACGGGCGCGACGTAAACGCCGGAGACCTTCAGCATGTCGTCCGTGCGCCCGTGATACCAGAAATAACCGTCTTCGTCTTTGTGAAACTGATCGCCGGTCATGCACCAATCGCCCGCGAAAGTCTCCTTCGATTTTCCGTGCGCCTGCCAGTAACACAGCGCCGCCGAATCGCCTTTAACGCGCAAGGTTCCCATCTCGCCCGTCGGCACATCACGTCCTTCAGCATCGACGATTCGCGCCTCGTAGCCTTCGACAATGCGCCCTAGGCTGCCCGGACGAACATCATTCGCGCGGTTCGTAATGTAAATATGAAACATTTCCGCCGAGCCGATGCCGTCGTATATTTCCACATTGAACGTCTCGACCCATTTTCGATAAAGCTCCGCAGGCAATGCTTCGCCCGCCGAAAGGCACATGCGCAGCGAAGATAAATTCTTCTTCGCCGCGCCCGCTATGTTGAGCATCGCGTTAATCATCGTCGGCACGCTCGTTAAAATCGTCGGGCGAAAGCGCTCGATCATCCCGAACATTTTTTCGGGCGTCGAGCGTTCGCTAAAGAGCGCGGTTGCGCCGCCGACTGCGAAGGGGAAAAGCAGATTCGTGCCTGTCGCGTAACCGAAAAAAAGTTTCGGAACGGAAACCGTTAAATCAGTTTCACAAACTCCGAGCGTGCGCTTGGCGTAGACTTCCGTGTTGAATGGCAGATCGTGATGAAGATGAACAGCGCCCTTCGGATGCCCTGTCGAGCCGGACGTGAAAAGCCAGATCGCCACGTCGTCGCGGTGCGTATCGGCGGGCGTTAATTCCCCGGACATCTGCAATGTCGTTTGATCGAACGATAAAAAATTTCCGTGCTCCTTGCCCACCACAAGCACATGACGCAAGTGCTTCGCGTCTTTTATCGCTTCGGCAAACGTCTCGATTAAATGTTCGTTGATGACGGCGACGCGGGCGCGCGTGTATTCTAGGTAATACTTATAATCGGCGGCAGGCAATAACGGATTGACCATCGTCAAGACTGCGCCGATCTTGCTTGTGCCGAACCAAGTCCAGACGAATTCCGGGCAATCCGGCAGCGCAATCAATACGCGGTCTTCCATGCCGACGCCGAGCGCACGCAGAGCGTTGCCTGCCTGATTCGACAACTGAACGGCGTCGCCGTAAGTGTAAGTTTCGTTCTTGAAGAAAAGACACGTTCGGGCGTCGCGGCCTTTCTCTACGTTGTGATAGAGAAAGTAATCGGCCATGTTGAAACGTTCGGGGAACTCGATTTTCATACGTGATTGACGAATGAAGAATAGGCGAGGATGGAATAATTCTTCTGTGCGATGTTATGCGTCGCTGGTCGCTGCTGTAAACGGACAATTCTCTGCGCCTTGTTTTGCGTCGAGAAGAGTGCGCGCTTCCCACAGTTCCGGGAAGAATTTTTTATCGAGCGTCGTGCGCAAATATCCGACGCCTTCAGAGCCGCCCGTGCCGCGTTTGGTTCCGACCATGCGTTCGACCATCTTGACGTGATGCGTGCGCCACAATGAAAAGTATTCGTCGTGCGCAATAAGACTTTCCGCTAATTGAAATTCTTCGTAACGATCTTCAAAGTGCGTGATGACTTCGAGCACGGCACGCGTTCTTCGATCATAAAGCTGGCGGCGCATTTCCTTGTCGAGCATTGAATCGTCTGCGGGCGCATCGAATCCGCGTCGGCACAGATAGCTGTAAAAAGCATCGCTTAAGGATGTTTGTTGAAAGCGCGCGGAGAGCCGCTTCGTCGCAAATTCGTCTTCGCGGAAGCTGCGCAAAATAGTTTCATCCTTCAAGCCGGACGCAAATTCTATTTCACGAAACTGCATTGACTGAAAGCCGCTCGCCGGATTGAGCGCGTCGCGGAAACGCAGAAAGTTAATCGGCGTCATCGTCTCCAAAACGTGAATTTGATTGACGAGTATTTTCTCGATTTCGACGACACGCATTATCCCGCGCGAAGCCTGTGCCGGACGATTCTCATTCAAATGCTCGATTGCCGAGTCTATCTCATGCAGTATTTGCTTGAACCATAATTCATAAGTTTGATGAATCGTGATGAACAGCAGTTCATCGTGATGCGCCGGATCGGATTGGCAATCCTGCAATTCGATCAAATCGGCGACGCGCAGATATTTGTTGTAGGAAAGCGGAGCCGCCGCGCCGTATTCATTGTCCATAAAGTTTTTAGAATGCTGCGTGAGCCGTTGCGTTGTCGGTGGCGCAGGCGCGTGTGTCGCGTATGGTTTTCAGTTCGCGTATGACGAGTTCGAGTTCTTCGTCCTTCGTGTAAAAGTGCGGCGAGATGCGTATGCCCGCGCCGGGACGATAATCGACGATGAACTCGCGGCGGATGAGTTCACGGGTCACGGCTGCGGCGTGTTCTGCGTTAATCGTGATGGTGCCGCCGCGCTGCGATGAATCGCGCGGGCTGGTCACGGTAAAGCCCGCTTCTTCTGCCAACTCGATGAGCTTTGTTGTTTGCCGCACGCTTTTTTCGCGGATCGCAGCGACGCCGATTTCGTTGATGATGCGATAGCCGGAACGCGCCGCATAGAGCGCGGGGATCGAGGGCGAGCCGTGCAGAAAGCGCGTGATGTCGGGCGCATAACGAATCGCGCCGGACTCGAAGGCAAAGGGCGCTTCGTGTGCCATCCAGCCGGTCGTGCGCGGTTCGAGCCGTGTTTGCAAGTCGGGACGAACATAGAGATAGCCCGCGCCGGGGCCGCCGCACAGCCATTTCACAGAGCCGCCCGTCGCAAAATCCACGTTCAAATCCTTTACGCTGAACGGCACAGTGCCTGCCGATTGATACGTGTCGAGCACAACCATTGCGCCGACTTCGTGCGCGCGTTCGGTGATGCGTCTGGCGTCCTGCAAAAACGCGCTCTTGAACAGCACATGCGAGAGAGGCACAAGCAAGGTTTCTTCATCAATCGCGTGGAGCAAACGCTCCGTCGGAATCGTCATGCCGTCGTCGCTCTTGATTGTTTCGATGCGAAATTTTTTGTCGCGCGCGTGCGCTTCGTAAACGTATTGCACGGAAGGAAATTCGAGTTCCGCGTAAACGATTTTGTTGCGTTTTGGCGTAGGATCGAAGCAGGAGAGTATGAGCGCCTGACAGACGGAAACGTTCTGGTGCATGACGACGGTTTGCGCGTCTGCGCCGATGATGCGCGCCACTTCGTTGCCGGTGGTGACGGGCATTTCCCACCAGCCTTCCGCCCACGCGCGCACGCCGCGCGTCGCCCACGTCTCCGCGTATTCTGCGACGCTCTCGAAAACCGCGCGCGGCATTGCGCCGAGACTGTGCGAGATAAGGTAAACGGTCTTGTCTAGGATCGGAAATTCACTTCGCCATTTCAGGAGCGTGTCCGTCAAAAGTTTTCCTCCGCGCGTGTGTTGTGCGTGTGCTGATGATTCGCGTGTCGGCTTCACGATGAAGCGTATGCGGTCTTTGTCAACGTCGTCGGAAGTATTGTACTGTTGCGGTTGCCCGCCAAACAAGCGCGGCGTCCGACTTATGTGGCACACGGAAAATCCTATTCGCCATCCATTACCGGAAACCTCTTGGCCGACGGCAGAAGAAGCCGCCGCGTCGCTTCTGTTTCAATCGATTCAAACCGGCAATCTCGCGCTTCAGAGCCGCACATGGATACCTGCGATGGTGCCTTGGCGCGCAACTGATGACGGCTATGTAACGACTGATAATCTCGATTGGTACGCGCGGTTTGCGCGTGGGCGTCCCGGCGCAATCGTCGTTGAAGCGACGGGCATACGAGATATTGCAAGCGGGCCGCTGCTGCGCATATCTCATGACCGTTATATTCCGGGACTGCGCCGACTCGTTGAAACCGTGCGGCGTGCGAGCGACGGGCAGACGCGGCTTTTCGTTCAACTAATAGATTTTCTTGCGGTCAAACGTCGTCCAGAAAAACAGAAATTCTTTCAACGCTTCTTCACCGTCACTAACCGCCACCGCCGCGCTTTGATTGAAGCAACAGGCGAAGCCGAATGGTTGGGGAAAAGTGAAACGGCGGTGCGCGATTTTCTTGCCGTCGCGCCGGATGAATTAATCGACGCGGTGCTGGATGAACGCGAAAGGGAATCGCTGCGTTACGGTTACCGCGAGCGCATCACGGACACGCATCTCGCGCACATACGCTCGTTGCCGGAAGCATTGCCGAAGATGTTTGCCGCCGCCGCATGGCGCGCGCGCGAGGCAGGATTCGACGGCGTCGAGCTTCACTACGCTCACGCTTACACGATGGCTTCCTTTTTGAGCCGGAGAAATAATCGCGCGGACGGTTATGGCGGCGCGCGTGAGAATCGCGTGCGGTTGCCAACGGAAGTTTACCGCGCGGTGCGCGAGCGCGTCGGCGACGATTACGTGGTCGGCGTGCGTTTTTTAGCGGATGAAGTAATTGAAAACGGCAGCCGCATCGAAGACGCCGTTTACTTTGCGGAAGAATTCGCGCGCGCCGGTTTTGATTTTCTTTCGCTGTCCAAAGGCGGAAAGTTTGAGGACGCGAAGCAGCCGAAAACGAATCACGCCGTTTATCCTTACACGGGAAAAAGCGGCTACGAATGTATGCCGACGATTCTCTCGGACGCGCGCGGCCCCTTTGGTCGCAACGTTCCTTTAGCGGCAACGATCAAGCGCGCGGTCAATGAGGCGGGATTTCAAACGCCCGTCATCGCATCCGGCGGCATCGCAAACTTCCGACAAGCCGAAGCTATTTTGCAGCGCGGAGAAGCGGACATCATCGCTTCCGCGCGTCAATCGCTTGCCGACCCGGATTGGTTCTTGAAAATTTTAACGGGACGCGGGCGGGAAATTCGACGCTGCACTTTCACCAATTACTGCGAAGGCTTGGATCAATCGCACAAGCAAGTGACGTGCAAGCTTTGGGATCGCCTGCGACTCGACGAAGCGGGCATTAAGTTGAGCGATGACAATCGTCGCCGCCTTGTCGCGCCGGAAGATTAGCCACAGAGACACAGAGACACAAAGGCACAGAGGCACAGAGGCACAGAGCAGGCGAACAAATACAAAAGGAAAAGTATAAGCGGAGAAATATCTCTTATTACTTTTCCTTTATTTCTGTGCCTCTGTGTCTCTGTGGCAAGTTTCTAACGCGACTTTTCGTAGGCGGCGATGAACTGTGAATCTCTGCGTTGCAAGTTATCGTGACTGATTTTCTTGCTTCTCGTCATCAGCTTATAAGCGAAGGTGAGCGGATCGAGATGCGTGTAATCCTTCGCGCGCTCGAACCACACGCGGCTTTCGTGCGCGGCCTCCTGATAGGCTTCGATGACGGGCTTTCTCGCTCTTTCAAATTCGTGGAGCGCCGTTGTCACGTCTTGCGTGTCAGCGAAACATTTGTGCAGAGCGATGGCATCTTCGAGCGCGAGCTTCGTGCCTGACCCGATGGAAAAGTGCGCCGTGTGCAGCGCGTCGCCCAGAAGCACGATATTGCGATGGCTCCAATGTTCGTTGCGCACGTTGACGAAGTTGATCCACTTCGAGTTATTGGACAACAGTTCATGCCCGCCCAGATCGTCTGCGAAAACTTCGCTAAGATAAGCGCGCGTCGCTTCATCCGATGTTTTATCAAGCCCGGCGCGCGTCCATGTTTCCATGTCGCATTCGACGATGAATGTGCTCATTTGTTTGTTGAATTTGTATGAATGAGCGGCGAAGACTCCGGCAAGTGTTTCGCGGAACGTGAGCGTCAGTCCATGAAACAATGCCCTTGTGCCGTACCAGATATATTTGTTTGCGCCCGCGCTTAAAGAAGGTTGAAAAAACTTGCTGAAGCTTTGCCGCACAGAACTATTGACGCCGTCCGCGCCGACGATTAAATCGGCGTCAGCGTAAATGTTTGCGGCGGAAGCTTGGCAACGAAAGCGCAGATCGACGCCTAGATTGCGGCAACGCTGCTGCAAAATGTTTAGCAGCTCGATGCGCGCGATGCCGGAAAATTTGTTGCCGCGAATCGTGACGCGCTCGCCTTTATGAACTACGTCCACATTGTCCCACGTCTCGAAACTTTCCGTAATGCGCGCGCATGATTCCGCATCGCTGCTTTCGAGATAGGAAAGCGTTTTGTCGGAAAAGACTACGCCCCAGCCGAACGTATCACCGGGCGCATTCCGCTCGATCAACGTGATGTCATGCGCCGGATTGCTTTTCTTCATCAGCAGCGCGAAATACAATCCGGCTGGCCCGCCGCCGATGATTTTGATTTTCATGTGGATTTGCACCCGCTCATCGACATAATAAAAGCTCCGCGTTCGTTGGTGAAGCGCATGACAAAAGCGCCGCGCTATACAGCGTAATCGGATAACGCCCGGCAAGGAATGTGTGTTGCGAAAGACGGCGAATCACTTCTGCGCTACGGTCTCCCAGGGATGTGAGCCGACGATAAAATTCGGTGGCGGAATCGCTGCCGTCGGATGGCCTTTTGTCAGGGCGATTCTTTGGTATGTGTTTAGCATTAGTGGAAGAACTGCTTCGGGAGAGAAAAACCGTTCGTATCTCAGGCGCGCTGCGCGTCCCATGCGCAGGCGCAACTCAGGATCAGCCGCCAACTGACTCATGGCAGAAGCTAACGCTGCCGGTTCTCCGGGCGGAACGAGAATTCCTGTTTCCGCCGTGACCATATCCGCTATTCCTCCAACCGCCGAAGCGATTACAGGAAGCCCGCACGCCATTGCTTCGACAATGCTGTTGGGCGTGCCTTCCGTCAATGAGGGAAGCACAAAGACATCTAAGGAACGCATGAACGCGGCCTTTTCAATTACCTTAGTATATGCTCCGACGAGCCGACACCGATCCGCTATTCCGGCTGACGCGATGCGCGACGCAAGCTGCTGCCGTTGCGAGCCGACTCCGGCAATTTGAAGAAAACAGTTTGCCGTCGTTCGACAAAGCGCGGCGAACGCTTCGATTAACACAGAAGTTCCCTTCAGATGTTCGAGGCGCGCGGCGAAACCGAAGGTGACGGCATCGAACGCCTTCGGGCGCGGCTTGTGATCGTCGTGCAAGTCTTCCGCCATAATGGGCAGCACGGACATCGGCGTAGTGCGGGGCAGTTCTTCGTAGCATTGCCGGAAGTGGCGTGGCGAAAGAGCTGCAACTTCGGAGCAGAGCGCAAGCACCGAAGCGAACTGCTTATAATAAGCGGCGTAAGCCGGTGGGTGGTAAGGCGTTCCGAGTTCCTGATACAGAACGGGAATCTTCGATTCGTAGGCTGCCTTAATCATTACCATCGCAGACGGATCGGGCGTCATAACATGTATTAGCTCCGCCTCGCAGTGTGCAAAGTAAGCGCAGCATTCCTGAAAGTAGCGGCTGGCGATGGTCGAGCTAATCTTCTGCGCGTTTCGCGTGAAGAGACGCTGCGTCGGCGGCAGGGCTTGAAATAAACGCGACGCCAATTTTCGTCCGGCACCGAGCGAAGCGCTTATTCCGGTAGAAGCGATAGTATCGACGGAAACGCCCGCACTCTTCAGACGCTCGTAGAATGGATCAGTGCACGCATACGGATACATTAGCAGCACGGAAGGCGAGTGATGTGCAGCTTGCAGTTGCGTCGCATAAGTGACGATGGTTTCATCAGCGCCGCTAATCGGCCCCATGAACTGACCCTTGCAAAGCACAACTCTCATTATTCTACGTCTCTCGCCCCGCTTGTTTTTGAAGCTACACGATGTTCTTTTCTTCAGCGGCCTGCCATCGTCTAACGCTACGTTTTAGGATGAACCCGAAGTTGGCCGGGCGTGTCGCCCTGTGCGCCACTCCCAGAGGATGCAGACTCAGTGCCGTAAGCACGTTCTTTCGGGCGGCGAGAATATGGCCGCCTTTGAGTGCGCGAGCCGTTTCCCAGATCAAGTGGTTTGCCATATTGCGCGAAAAGCGGCGATAGGCCGCGCGCCGCTGCTCCGCCAGAGCCGAGGCCGCGCGCGGAAGCTTTAGCCAACGTTCTTTGTAAGTGCGCGTGAGGAGTCTTACCATATCAGCCGCATTGGAAGTGAATTGACCCGAAGAAGATTCCGCGCGCCGGTAGATTACCAAAGGCTGCTCGATTGCCATCACCGGGTAAAGCTCCGCGAGACGAATCCATAAGTCCCAATCTTCTATGCCGGGAATCGCCGCTCCGGGCAGACCTATGCGGTATAGATGAGACTTCCTGAAAAGCGCTGAAGGACATGCAATAAAATTTCGCTCCAGCAATTCCCAGAAAACGTCTCCCTGCGGACAAGGCGTCGGATATACGTAGCCTGTCGGAACGCAGTTCTGATCGCCCAAGTGCGCCTGTCCGTATATGAATCCGGCTTCCGGAGCAGAAGTTAATGCTTCGACCTGGAGATCAATCGAGCCGGGCAGCCGCACATCGTCATCGTCAAGAAAGGTTATAAACTCTCCTTCACTTGCGAGGATGCCGACATTACGCGCTCCGCCCAGATTTTGATTGCGTTCAAGGCGCAGGTAGCGAATGCCTGAAAGCCTGCGACAAACATCTGCCGTTTCCTTCGTTGAGGCATCGTCCACAACGATAATTTCAACGTTCGTCCCGGCTGTTTGCGCGCTCTCGATGGCGCGCAAAAGCAAATGCGGGCGATTGTATGTGGCGATGATAATGCTGACTTTAGGCATCCGTATGTATTTCTCGCAAAACGCAACGGCTAAGAATTATGCAAGTCTATTCGATTTCAATGAAACACCTCGTGCAAAGACATAAAGCGGCAATCGCACGTTGGTCGAATAGAGGCAAGCGGCATTCGTTCATACTAACTATGCGCGCGCATGATTAGCAAGAAGCGGCACTGTTTTGTAGACTAACTCTCGCGCAAAACGTTTGTGAAGGTAGTTTGCCATGTTCGTTTTATTCGTAGAGAATGGCGTTTACAAATGATAGAGAAAAATCCGGCTTCAAATAAAGTCAATAGAGTAAGCGGTCTTGATCTGCTGCGCGCCATAGCCATTACTTCCGTCGTTCTTTTCCATTATCGTCCGGCGACTATCGTTCTCGCTCCCTTCAAATATTTCGGGTGGATGGGAGTGGATTTGTTTTTTGTCCTCAGCGGCTATCTGATCGGCGGGCAATTACTTGGTCTTTATCAAAAAGAGCGCTCGATTTCACTGAAGAAGTTTTATTGTAGAGCGTCCGTCCCTTAAACTTAGAGACCGCCTTTTTACAGATTCAAAACTCCGGGAGACTTCAACTTCAGCTTTGAATTGAAGCCTCGCGAATTTCAAATCGACTTGATTTATGTTTAAGGTAAACGTGTATGCGCGGGTTGAAAGTATTAATCACTAATTACAGGTTCGCTACGCGATCAGGCACGGAGATTTATGTGCGCGATCTGGCGCTGGAGCTTCTTAAGCGCGGCCACTCACCAATAATTTACAGTCCGCGATTAGGCGAGATTGCGGATGAAGTGCGTTTTGCGACTGTCCCGGTGGTTGACGACCTGAAGAAAATCGCCGCCACGCCGGACATCATTCACGGCCAGCATCTGGATGAAACAATGACGGCCTTGCTGCATTTTCCGAACGTACCGGCAATTTATGTTTGCCATGAGTGGCACAGCATTTTGGATCAACCGCCGCGTATTCCGCGCATTCTGCGCTACGTCGCAGTAGATGAAGCCTGTTATGACAAACTTGTTTTTGAGTGTGCCGTGCCGGAGGAGCGCGTTCGCTTACTACTTAACGCTGTTGATTTAGAGCGCTTTAAGCCGCGTTCGCCGCTTCCTGTGCGCCCGCAAAGCGCACTCTTATATAACAATCTTGCAGAAGAAGGCGTGTATCTAGAAGCCATACGCGAGGCGTGCGCGCGTTGCGATCTAAAACTCGACGTACTAGGTCAAGGCCTGAATGCCGTTAGCATAGAACCGGAGAAAGCGCTCGCACAGTACGACATCGTTTTCGCCAAAGGACGATCAGCCCTTGAATCGCTCGCCGTCGGCGCAGCAGTCGTAATTCATTTCGGAAGAGGCGTCGGCCATATGGTCTGCAACGACGAGCTGGAAAAACTTTTGCCTCTCAACTTTGGCATCCGCGCGATGAGCAAAGCCTCGTCGCCGCAAGCTTTTACGGAAGCACTTTGTAGAGAGATTGCGCGTTATGATGCGTTGGACGCAGGCAACGTCACGCGGCGCGTTCGCCAGATGTGTGGTTACGATTCGGCTATAAACGAGATGATCTCACTTTATGAAGAGGCCATCGCGGAACGCGGGGAAGCAAAGGTAATAAACGCCAACCTTGAGTATCAAGCTGTCGCGGAATACGTGCGCTGGTCATCACTACGCAATCAGAATCAGCTCGATTCGTTAAACAACTCGGCAGCAATGCGTCTTAAACGGCGCATTGTGGACATTCCCTTTGTTGGAAAAGCGGCTCATTCTCTGGCGCGGCGTTTATCGGGATCAAATTCTTGATTGAAGAATTTTGTTGCCTCACGTTTGCGGAATGCAATTTCTATGATGAGAAATCCAAGCACCTTGTTTAATGAATGTGTATTGATACGATCAATACGATTGGTTGGAACTTTATGAAGGCTTTGCGCCATTTTATTCTCGCCGCAAAGCCTTCATCATAATTCCGTGCTTCGTCCTTAGGGTCACAACGGGTTCTAACTTGATTGGATGATCGCGAACTAGCTGCATACGCCAGCGTTGCGCGATAGTCGCAATCAATAATATGCCTTCCATCCGCGCCATACCTTCGCCGATGCAACTCTTCGCGCCGCCGCCGAATGGGAAATAGGAATAAGCCGGGCGTGCGGCTTTCGCTTCCGGCTTCCAACGCTCCGGGTCGAAGCGACAAGGGTCGGGAAAATAGCGCGAATCGCGGTGCATTACATACGGGCTCATAATAACAATTGATCCCGCAGGCAAGGTATAACCGCCAACCTGATACTCTTTCAAGACGAAGCGAGCCAGCGCCCAGGCAGGTGGAAAGAGGCGCATGGATTCCGCAAAAACCATTTCCGTATAACTTAATTGCGCGACATCTGATAAAGCAGGTGCGCGGCCACCGATTACCGTATCTATTTCATCGTATAATTTCGCTTCCACTTCTGGATGTAAAGAAAGCAGATACCACGTCCACGTCAAAGCATTTGAAACAGTTTCTTGACCTGTCAAAAAGATCGTCAGCGCCTCGTCGCGAACTTGAACATCAGACATACGACTGTTCTCGTCATTCTCCGTGTTCATCAGCAGCGAAAGTATGTCGCCTTTATTCTCGACATCGTTGTGTCTTTGTTTGATGAATCCGTAGATTATTTCATCGAAAAGCGCTTCGGCTTGCTCAACGCGTCCTGTTTTGGGAAGCAGCCCGAACAGTTTCGCAAAAGGTATTCCGAATGGCCTGAATCGAGAAAAGATTGTTAGGATAGACCGACGGATTTCCTCCGCCGCAGCTTCAGTCTCGATGCCAAACAATAGCTTGCTAATAATTCCCAACGTGAGGTTTCCCGTTTCCCGCTCGATGTCTATCACTTGTCCATTCCGCCAGCGCTCTCTGTAACGCAAGCCATGCTCTACAATAGTGGCAGCGTACAAAGCAATTTGCTGATGATGAAATGCCGGTTGAATAAGCTTTCGTTGCGCGCGATGATAATCGCCGTCGCTAACAATTAAGCCTCTACCGAGGAAATGCTTACCTGGTCGCGTGCCGTCTCTTTTAGAAAAGTTTTTATAATCGCGCGTTAGTGCATTTTTGATGTAATCAGGATGATTAAGCACGAATATCCTGCGCGAGCCGACTTTGAAATAAACAATATCGCCATATTCTCGCGTGACGCTTGTCAGGAATTCAAGTGGATTACGGAGGCGGGTTGCAAGCAGCAGTCCGTTAAGGGCATTGACTTTCGGCCCCGGCGGTAAACGGGCGATGGACATGTGAATCTAAATGAATCCTATCAAAGGCGCTAAAAAATTGCTTTCATCACTAACGACAATCTGCTTTGCAGATAGATATAACACACGGCGATAATCCCCGTCTAAGCGACAGTCGATGAATTTATAAACTTCCTTCGCGGCGCTCATTATTGTTTCCGCTTTTCGAGCTGCGGCTTGACAGTCGTTTCATAACAATCAGGGCAAATGCTATGGCTGAAGCGCGCTTCCGAATGGTCGCTGATGTAGCTTTCGACTCGTTGCCAATAGTTCTGATCGTCACGAACATTTTTGCAGTAAGAACAAATCGGCAGAATTCCCTGAAGCTGATTCACTTGCGAGAGCGCATCTTCTAGCTCCTGCAAGCGATTCGTCAAAGTGCTTTGCAATTCCACCACGCGCGTGCCGACACGAACGCGCGCGCGCAGTTCGTTGCGGTCAAAGGGCTTTGTCAGGTAATCGTCCGCTCCCGCGTCGAGTCCCGATACGATGTCTTCCTTCGTGCCTTTTGCCGTGAGCAGAATAATATAAAGAGACGCGAGTGTGCCGCCCTTTTGCCGCGCTTGACGGCACAGCTCGACGCCGTCCATGCCCGGCATCATCCAATCGAGAATCGCCAGAGATGGCGCATCATCGCGCTGCAACGCCGCCCACGCTTCTGCGCCGTCACACGTTATGATGACTTCATGTCCCCACTTCTGGAGCGTGACTTCGAGCACGCGGCGCGAAACCATATCGTCTTCCGCAATCAAAATTCTCATTAATGATTAACCTTTCGAGCGGGCAACTGCCGGAATAGTGCGCGGGTAATCTGCGTTTTGAGCGTGGCTCGCTAAAGCCATTTGCTTCTTCTGCTTTTTATTTTCGTACATAACTTGATCCGCCTTGACCAGCAAATCTTCGATGGAAGAATCGTCGTCGGCATTGACGCAGACCGCGCCGACGCTCATCGAAAGTTGGTAAGGATGCAGCTTTCGCGCGTTGTAATGGTCCAGATTTTCCTGCAAGCGAGTGAGGGGGATCGTGACGTTGCATGAGGCCGTATCCGCCACGAGAACCGTAAATTCATCGCCGCCGAGACGCGCGATGATGTCGGAATCCCGAAAACTCTTTTTCAGAATCCGCGCAATCTCTTGAAGGGAATCCGATCCGGCCTGATGCCCGTAGGTGTCGTTAATCTGCTTGAGGCCGTCCATGTCCGCATAGAGAAGCGAAAAGGGTTTTCCTGTTCTGCGCGCTGTTCGCCGGTGCTGTTCCGTCAAGGTGAGAAAGCCGCGCCGGTTATACAGGCTCGTCAAATCATCCTTCATCGAAAGGTCGCGGACTTCCGCTTCGGCCTGCTTAATCTCCGTCACGTCCTGCGCGTGTCCGAGCACATAAGGTTCCTGACCCGCCTCCGCATAACGCAAGTTGTCGTATTTCCAGATACGCTCCGCGCCGGACTTCGTGACGACGTGTAATAACCCGCTGTCCGTCGCTCGTTCTTCGATGCGCTTCAAATAAACATCGAATAGCGGCTGGTAGGACGGAGCGACGAACTCCACCAAGTTACGCCCGATCATTTCATGCGGCTCGTATCCGAGCAGATGCGCCGCCGCCGGATTGACAGAGAGCAGCTTGCCTGCCATGTCCTGCGTGCAGATTAATCCCTGACTGTGCTCCACCAAATGACGGTAGCGGCTTTCGCTCACGCGCCTTGCTTCGTCTGCGCGCTCGCGCTCGGCGAGCGCTCGATGGAGTTCCTCGACGCGATCCGCAACTGTCTTCTGAAGTTTGACGACGCGTACGCCGACATCTATGCGGGCGCGCAATTCCTCACGCGCAAAAGGCTTCGTCAGATAATCGTCGGCTCCCGCTTCAAGCCCTGCAACGACATCTTCTTTGGTCGCCTTGGCTGTCAAAAGGATAATGTAAGTCGGCGTGGCGCTCGGCGACTCGCGCACTTTGCCGCAGACCTCGACGCCGTCCATGCCGGGCATCATCCAATCGAGAACGGCAAGCGACGGCGCGTCTTCGCGTTGAAGAACAGCCAGCGCTTCATCGCCGTCATTGACGACTACTACCCCATGCCCCCATTTAACGAGCGTCGCTTGAAGCACGCGGCGCGAGACCATGTCATCTTCCGCGATCAGTATTTTCATAGGCTCACCGTCTGTCGCGCGTTTTCAAGCGCCTGCCGGACAAGCTCGAACTCGGCTTCGAGTTGGATCAGGATGAGAGCGACTTCCTCAAAGGCATCGCTGTCGAGTTTCTGTTCCAACCCGGAGCACAGTGACGCCATTCGTCGTATGCCCAGATTGCCGCTGCTACCCTTGAGGCTGTGCGCCGCCCGCCGCAGCTTGCGCGTGTCATGCTCGTTTAGCGCCGCGTGCATTTCGGCGAGCCGCGATTCGGTGTCAGTGATGTATAGTCCGATCAATTCGGCAATTAAATCGGGCGCACCTTCCGCTTGCAGTTCCTTGAAACCGTCGAGCACCGATAAGTCAACCGAATCTTCAGTTGCTGCTTTAACGTGCCTGCTTGAAACATTCTTCGATGGCGGCGTTTCCATCCTTATCCAACGCTGCAAAGCCTGTTGGAGTTCATCCGGTTTGACCGGCTTGCCCACATAGTCGTCCATTCCGGCGGCAAGACATTTCTCTCTGTCTCCCTGCCTCGCATTCGCCGTCATCGCTATAATGATCGTGTGTCTGGCAGAACCTTCGCGGCGGCGGATCGCAGCGGTTGCTTCGTAGCCGTCCATTTCCGGCATCTGGCAATCCATCAGCACGATGTGGTAGGGAATCGCGTCGAGCGCGTCGATTGCTTCCCGCCCGTTGGCGACCACATCGGCGGAGTATCCTAGTTTCTCCAACTGGCGCAAAGCTACCTTTTGATTCACCGGATTGTCTTCGGCGACGAGGATGCGTTTGTGTACATGATCCCCGGCCTCTTTGATCGTGTGCCTTGTCACCATCTTGGCTGGCTGTGTGGTTTCTTCCACCATCGCAACGGCTTCGCCCGTGACGGTTGCCAGACAATCGAATAGTTGCGATTGGCGCACGGGTTTTGTCAGGTACGCCGCGATGCCCGCTTCGCGCGCCGTCGCGCCGTGTCCGCGCTGCCCGAATGATGTCAACAGCACCAATCTCGCAGAAGCGATTTCCGCGTCTTGCTTGATATGGCGAGCCAACTCGAAGCCATCCATGCCGGGCATCATTAAATCCAGAATCGCTAGATTGTAGGGCGCGCCTTCACGCGCCGCGCTTCGCAAGCTTTCAAGCGCCGCCGCTCCCGATTCCACTTCGTCGCCGATCATGCCCCACGAAGAAACTTGGTGCATCAGTATTCTGCGGTTCGTCGCGTTGTCGTCAACGATCAGCACTCGCATGTTTTCGAGCCGTACTTTCACGGGCGGATGAACGACTCCCGCCGGATGCTTCTCAAAGCGCGCGGTGAACCAGAAAGTCGAGCCACGTCCTTCTTCGCTTTCAACGCCGATCTCGCCGTTCATCATTTCGACGAGCTGTTTCGAGATGGCGAGTCCTAACCCCGTGCCGCCGTACTTGCGCGTCGTCGAGCCGTCGGCCTGCACAAATGCTTGAAATAAACTCCGCTGCGCTTGCTTCGAGATGCCGATGCCCGTGTCGCTAATACTAAAGCGCGCCGTGACGTGTGAATCGCTCTCTTGCTCTTTGGTCACGCGCAGCACGACTTCGCCGTGTTCGGTGAACTTCACGGCGTTGCCCAAGAGATTCGTCAGCACTTGCCGCAATCTGCCCGGATCGCCGCGCAAGCCTTCCGGCACGTCGTCTTCGACTAAGGATGCCAATTCGATTTTCTTAGCGTGCGCGCGTTCGGCGAGCAGTTCCATCGATCCTTCGACGGCGTTATGCAAATCGAAGTCTATGGTCTCGAATTGCAGCTTGCCCGCTTCTATCTTCGAGAAGTCGAGAATGTCGTTGATGACGGTGAGAAGCGAATCGGCGCTGGAGCGAATGGTCTCGGCGTAGTCCTGCTGTTCGTCGTTCAATTCGGTGTCGAGCAAGAGGCCGGTCATGCCGATGACACCGTTCATCGGAGTCCGAATCTCGTGCGACATATTGGCGAGAAATTCCGATTTCAGTCGCGCGGATTCCAGCGCTGCGTCGCGCGTTCTTTCCAATTCTTCTTCGATTCGCTTGCGCTCCGTTATATCGCGCACGATGCTGCTGTAAAAATTTTCCTGCCCGATCTTCCATGCCGACAATGAAAGCTCGATGGGGAATTCGCTGCCGTCCCTTCTTAATCCGGTTAGCTCGACTGTGTTCCCGATTACATGTGCCTCACCCGTTGCAACGTGACGCGCGATCCCTGCTGTGTGCATTCCCCGATATTTTTCGGGCATCAAAATGGTTAAGGGTTGGGCGAGCGCTTCTTCTTCCGTGTAACCGAATATTTTGCGCGCTCCATTGTTCCAAGAAAGAATATTGCCTTTGCTGTCTGCGGCGATGATTGCGTCGTTAGCCGACTGCGCGACAGAGCGGAATCTCTCCTCGGATTGTTGCAGCGCCGCCTCCGCTTGTTTGCGTTCGGTAATATCTATCATCGTTCCTTGATAGGCAACTATCGCACCTTCCGTATCGCGTATTGCTACGGCGTGCTCCGATACCCTGATTACGCTGCCGTCCCGACGATACACCTCCGACTCAAAACCCGTGACGACGCCGTGCTGACGTATCAGGCGACTGAACTCATCGCGACGCGACGCGTCGACGTAAAATTGATGGCCCAGGTCGTCGACATCCCGCATCATCTCTTCGAGTGACTCGAAACCGAGTGTTCGAGCCAGCATCGGATTGGCTGTGATGTATTGCCCCTCGATGGTGGTTTGATAAATGCCGGTTACGGCGCTCTCGAAGATGCGTTGGTATCTTTGATCGGCTTGCCGCAGAGCTTCTTCCGCTTGTTTGCGTTCGGTAATGTCAATCGCCACGCCGCCGAGGAATGTGCGCCCGGACGCTTCCCTGACGGGAAACTTGCAGGACAACCAGTATTGCGCGGAGCCGTCCGGCGTCGGAACTCTTTCCATCAACTCCGACGGTCGATTCGTGGTGAGCACAAGGCGGTCGTTCTCCATCACTTGTCGCGCAACATCTTCAGGCCACAACTCTGTATCGGTCTTACCGATGACTTGCTGTGCGCTTGTGTTGAAGAGACGCGCGAACGATTGATTGATGTAAACGAAGCGTCCGTTCTCGTCCTTCATAAACGCCACTGCCGGATTGTTGTCCATAAACGCCGTGAAGCGTGCCTGCGATTCGCGTAAGGCGTCTTCTGCCAGCTTCAGCTTTCTAAAGTCGTTTTTGATAATGTAGAAGCCGACGGGCAAGAGCGCGAGAACGGTCAGCGCAAGCATGGAGAGCGTCACGATTGTGTTGCGTGCGCTGGCTTCCGATTCCGCTTCCCGGAGTTTCAATAAACGGCGTTCTTCCGTCTCCATCTCGGCGGTAAGCTTGCGAATATCATCCATCACGCGCTTTCCGTATCCGGTCAGGACGATTTCCTGCGCGGCTTCAAAGCCGCTCTCCCGCCGCGCTGTGATGGCCTTATCGATGTGTTTGAGCTTGTCGGAAACGAGCGGTTTGAGCAACGCGAGACGGCGCTGCTGGTTTGGATTGTCAATCGTCAGCCGCTGCAATCTTTCGAGGTCAGCGTCGATCTCGGAGATGGCTGCGGTATACGGCTCCAGGAAAATCTCCTTGCCGGTTAAGATGTACCCGCGCTGTCCCGTCTCGGCGTCCACCATCGCGGACTGCGTGTCGGTAAGCGCCACCAAAACATCCTGTGTGTGAGTTACAAGGCGATAGTTCGCAATCATTCTCACCGTGTTGTGATAAGAGACCGCGCTAATCAATACAAGCACCGCGAGAACCAGCGCAAAGGTAATGACGATCTTCTTCTCTATATTCATTTTCATGGATGAATGATTTGCGTGTATCCCGAAGCGAACGATTCAGGAAACGAGGCCGACGTGAAGGCCGATGTATAAGCCGCTGCGCTTTGCTTCAATCGAGCAGGGTCAGTTCTCTTATATCTTCGAGCCGCGCAAGCAGACGGCGGTTACTCATCTCGAGTTCGTGATGCGCTTTGTTCGTTTCAAAGTGTTCGAGAGCGCGGCTGACGGTCAGACGTAACTCATCATTGCTCCACGGCTTCGTGACATACTTGTAAACCACATTGCTATTGATCGCTTCCACCAGCGCTTCCATATCCGTATAGCCGGTGAGAATCATGCGCACCATGTGCGGCCTGACGGTTGCAGTGCGCTTTAACAGGTCGATGCCGGACATCTCCGGCATACGCTGATCCGTCATGATGAGCGCGACATCGTGTTGTTCGAGCAAGGTCAAGGCGTCCGCTCCCGACTCAGCCGTGAGCACCTGATAGTCGTGGCGGAAAAGTCTTTCGAGCACGTGCAAATTGGCGGGTTCGTCATCGACGATCATGATTTTATAAGGCATCGAATTAGCTCCATTTCTCTTTGTGGTAAAAGTGCGATCAGGTATTTTCGGCGCGATGCTTGGCGTTAATCGGGATGGTCACGGTAAACGTCGTGCCAAAATCCCGGCGGCTATCAACCGTGATGAAGCCGCCGTGACGCTCGATAATGCCATAGGTAATGGACAGGCCAAGCCCCGTGCCGACGCCGATAGGCTTGGTGGTAAAGAACGGATCGAAGATTTTCTTCAAATGTTCGGGCGCGATGCCGCTTCCCGTGTCGCTGATGGATACGACGGCTGTCTCATTTTCCAGCCGTGTCTTAATACATACTTTACCATTGCTCGGCGTCGCCTGCGCTGCGTTGACAAGCAGATTCATCCATACTTGATTGAGCTGTCCGGCGTAGCAATCCACCGGCGGCAAGTCGGCGTAGTCGCGCTCCAGCGTGAGACGGTCGGAGCCGTAATACTGCGACAGCAAGCGAATGGTCGACTCGATGCCTTCATGTAAATCGACTTTTTTGAATTCGGCTTCGTCCAGATGCGAGAAGAGGCGCAGATTCTGCACAATATCGCGTATGCGCACGGCTCCATCGTGGCAATCGGCGATGATGGAGCGAACATCCTCAAGCGTGTGTTGATAGTCGATCTCCTTCTTGACGGCATCTATCCGGGCGGCGAGGGCGGGCGGCAATTCCGCATCGTCGTAAGCCTTAAGAAGGCGCTCGATTCCGGCAGTGCATTCCTTCAGAATTTCCATGTTGCTGTAAATGAATCCGGCAGGGTTATTGAGTTCGTGCGCGACGCCTGCGGCGAGTTGTCCGAGCGATGCCATTTTCTCGCCGTGAACCATCTGCGCCTGCAAGCGTTCGAGTTCGGCTTTGCGGCGCGCGAGTTCGGCGTTGTGTGCTTCTAGTTCCTGTTTGTAGCGCCGCGCATCGCGCAAGAGCGCGCGTTTCTCCAGAGCGCGTTCGACGCTTAGTTCGAGCACGTCCAGATCGCAGGGTTTGATTAGATAATCGAAGGCTCCGAGACGCACGGCGTCCAGCACGCGCTGTGTGCGGTCAACGCCCGAAGCCATGATGACTGCGGTATCCGGGAACTGCTCTGTGATGCGCCGCAAAAGTTCGACGCCGCTCAGTCCGGGCATTTGCACATCCGAGATAACGAGCGCAAAGGTTTCGCCCGCGAGCAGCGCCAGAGCTTCCTGCGCGCCCGCCGCCGTCGCGCACGAATAGCGTTCCCCCAAACAACTGGCGAACAGATTGCGTATCGGCTCTTCATCATCGACGATGAGAATGCGCCTGTCGCTTTCATCTATGGACGTGGGTTCGATGAAGAACACATCGGCGAATGCTTTATCTTGGATGGTGTCGGTCATAACGGGTTTCATTGACAAAAATTTGCGAACAGGAAATCAGTTGAATTCAAAGCGATATGCAAGGCAGTTCGCGCACTCGAAGGCCGCGCCGTCAGGCGTATTCTAAAGCAGATGTCCCGCGCGCAGAAGATTGGCTTTCCCGTAAAAGAGTTTCAAAGACTTCGGCTGTCACCGGCTTGCTGAACAAATAGCCCTGCACCTCGTCGCACCTGAGCAAGCGAAGCAAATTGAACTGCTCTTCGGTTTCGACGCCTTCGGCAATGGCTTGCAAATTCAAGCTGTGCGCGAGCGTGATAATCGCCATCACAATCGCCGCGTCGTTCGGGTCTGTGTTCATGTCGCGCACAAATGTTTGATCTATTTTCAAGACGTCAATCGGCAAATGTTTGAGATACGAAAGCGACGAATAGCCGGAGCCGAAGTCGTCAATCGAGATTCTGATGCCGAGTGCGCGCAAGCGATTGAGCGTTTCGACGGCGTGCGCGGCGTCCTTCATCATAGAGCTTTCGGTCAATTCGAGTTCGAGGCATTCGGGCGCGAGTCCTGTTTCCGAAAGCGTGCGTTCGATCATCTCCACCAAATCAACTTGCCGGAACTGGCGCAGCGAAAGATTGACGGACACGCGCAAGCGTTCAAGCCCCGCGTCCTGCCATGCTTTGTTTTGCGCGCAGGCCGTGTACAAGACCCATTCGCCGAGCGGCGCAATGAGTCCCGTTTCTTCGGCGAGCGGAATAAACTCTGCGGGCGATACCAAACCCAATTCAGGGTGTTGCCAGCGCACGAGCGCCTCCATGCCGACGATTCGCTTGCCGAGCGTTTCGATTTTCGGCTGGTAGTGAACGATGAATTCCTTTTGCTCCAGCGCCCGCCGCAAATCATTTTCCAGCCGGAGACGCTTGAGCGCGCGCTCGTTCATGTCCGCCGTGTAGAATTGATAATCGTCGCCGCCGCCCTGCCGCGTGCGAAACAGCGCGGCGCTCGAATTCTTCAACATAGTTTGCCCGTCCTCGCCGTCCTCTGGATAAATACTGATTCCGATGCTCGTCGTCACGAATAGTTCATGCCCGTCGATATTGAACGCGGGCTTGAGCGTTTGCCGGATTCTTCCGGCAATTTTCGCCGCGTCTTCCGCGCCTGTGACTTGCTTTAGCAGCAGGGCAAATTCTTCGCCGCCGAAATACGCGACCGTATCGTGCTTGGAAACGCAGCCGGTCAAACGCCCCGCGACGGCTTGCAGCAATTGGTCGCCGAGCGCATAACCGAGCGTCTCTGTAATCTTCTGAAAGCGGTCAAGCGACAATAGCAGCGTCGAGACTTGCCAACGGCTGCTGCGCGCGCCGGACAATTCGTGAGCAAGGCGATCCTTGAAGAGAGTCTGATTCGGCAAGCCGGTCAGAGCATCGTAGAATTCCATGTGAATCGCTTTTTCCTCGGCGCGCTGTCTCTCTGAAATTTGCCTTTGCAGTTCGATATTCGCGCGCCGGAGTTCCACCGTTCGCGCGTCAACTAATGCCTCCAGATGATTTTCGTAAAGGCGTTTCGCCACGCGCAGCGCATGGTGTTCGAGCGCACGCCGCACAACCACTTCGACATGTGGAAAAGTGAATGGCTTGGTGATGTAGTCGAATGCCCCGGCGCGCATCGCCGTAATCGCGCTCTCAATCGTTCCTTCGCCGCTAATCATTATCACGACTGTATCGGGCGCGCGTTCGAGCGCCTGTGGCAACATCTCCAAGCCGCTGATGCCGCCCATCAGAATGTCTGTCAAGACAAGATCGAACTGTTCTGCGCCGAGCCGCGCCAACGCTTCTTCGGCAGAGCCGACTTCCACGCAATCGTAATGATCGCTCAATAATGCGGCTAATAACTCTCTGATCGGTGGCTCGTCGTCGGCAATAAGAATGCGCGCTTTTTTGTTGTTGTTCTCAAACATACTTCGTGCTTCCTCCATAGTTACTCCAGCGTTCGGTTCAGCCACTGAATATCGTGTGTCGCCGGGTGTCGCAGGCAAGCGATTACGGATTAATTGATCGTCGTTTCTCATCCAGAGCATCCGCTTGCTCGATTATTTTTTCGTGTATCTTTCGCGGCGCGTCGAGCACCTCGCGCACTTTGCGCGCAACCGAATCAGGCGTAAACGGCTTTTCGAGAAATGCGACGCCCGCATCCAGCACGCCATGATGAATAATCGCTTCATCCGTGTAGCCGGACATATAAAGCACTTTCATTTCCGGCAGTAACCCGGCAACGCGCTCGACTACCTCGCGCCCGTTCATTCCCGGCATTACTACGTCCGTCAGTATCAGATGAATCTCTTTCTTGTAATTACGGCAAAGTTGCAGCGCTTCTTCGCCGCCGCTTGCCAGCAGCACGTTGTACCCGTCAACCTCCAGCACTTCACGCAAAAGTTCGCGCACGGCTGCTTCATCTTCGACGAGTAGAATCGTCTCCGTGCCTCGCGGAAGGGCGGCGCGCGGCTCGACTTTTTCGATCACCTCCGCCGCCTTGTGTATACATGGGAGATAAATCTTGAAGGTCGTGCCGCGCCCGATTTCCGAGTAGACCCAGATATTACCGCCAGACTGTTTGACGATGCCGTATACGGTTGCCAGCCCTAATCCAGTGCCTTTGCCCGCCTCTTTGGTCGTGAAAAACGGCTCGAAGATTTGCGCTTGCGTGGCGGCGTCCATGCCGCATCCCGTATCGCTGACGGCGAGCATGACATATGATCCGGATGGAACGTCCGGGTGCTGCCGCGCGTAGTCTTCGGATAGCTCGACGTTGGTTGTCTTGATCGTCAACTTGCCGCCGTCGGGCATCGCATCGCGGGCATTGACCGCCAGATTCATCAAGACCTGCTCGAGTTGCCCTGCGTCCGCTTCGATGTGCTTCAAATCGGGATCGAGCACGGTCAGGATATTGACGTCCTCGCCGATCACGCGCTGAAGTATCTTGCTTATGTCCGTGACGACGTTGTTTAAGTCGAGCACCTTCGGTTGCAGGATTTGCTTGCGGCTGAAGGCGAGAAGCTGGCGCGTCAAGGCGGCGGCGCGCTCTCCTGCCTTTTTGATTTCCGTGACATTGCGATGCAGGGAATTGTCCGGCGCGAGGCAGCGCAGCGTCAGTTCGCTGTAGCCGTTAATCGCCGTCAGCAGATTATTGAAATCGTGGGCGATGCCGCCCGCCAGACGCCCGACTGCTTCGAGCTTTTGCGACTGGCGAAGCTGCTCCTCGCTGCGACGCAAAGCTTCTTCCGCGAGCTTTTGAGTGTTTATGTCCGTGCTCGTTCCAAACCACTTGATGATCTTGCCCTCTGCGTCGCGTCCGGCTGTTGCGCGCCCCAAATGCCAACGGTATTCGCCGTCCGCCCTTCTCAATCGAAATTCCACTTCATAGCATTCGCCCGTTTGAAGCGACCTCGTCCAACGCTCGACACACATCGGCAGATCGTCGGGATGAATTACATTTTGCCATCCCTCACCTAATATTTGCTCCGTCATCGCCCCGAAGTATTCGAGTGTTCGTCCGTTTACGTAATCGAGATTGCCGTCCGGCTGCGCCGTCCAGACTTGATGCAAAATACCATCGCTGAGGAAGCGATAACGCTGCTCGCTCTCCCGCAATGCTTTTTCCGCGCGCTTGCGTTCCGTGATGTCGCGTATGGCAGTCGTGATGTAAGTTTTGCCCGCCACAACAGAGGTCGAAACTGCGCCTTCGACGCGGAGCAGCGAGCCGTCCTTACGCTTCGCGGTAAATTCATAAACGCTCGGCGGAGTCTCTCCGCGCAGGCGTGCCTCGCCGTACTTATTCATGCGCGCGGCATCAGCAGGCACTACTAGCGCAGAAATGCAAGTGCCGACTAATTCTTCCGGCGCAGCGTATCCGAGCATCTGCGTGTAGGCTTTATTGACATAGACAACACACCCATTGTCCTCGACGAGGATGCCGTCGCGCGATGCGTCAAAGATTGTGCGCAGCCGCTCTTCACTTTGCTTGAGCTTCTGCTCTACCTGTTTGCGCTCTGTGTTGTCTTGAATTTGAGAAACGAGATAGAGCGGCTGATCTTGCTCATCCCGTACCAGCGAAGCGCTCGTCAGCGCCCAAATAACGTCGCCGTTTTTGCGAATATAACGCTTCTCGATTTGAGCGGTTTTCAACTCGCCCGCCAGCATCCGGCTCTTTAGCTCCAGACTGGCATCTAGATCGTCCGGGTGCGTCGTCGCCCGAAAGTCCATTCCCAGCAGTTCTTCCTCCGTGTAGCCGAGAAGTTCGCAGAGCGAAGGATTGACTTGCCTCCAGCGTCCATCGGGCGAGAGCAGCGCGATGCCGATGGGAGTCTGATCGAAGGCGCTGTGAAATCGCGCTTCGCTCTGCTGTAGGGCTTCCCGCGCGCGGCCTCGCTCAGTGGCTTCTTCTTTCAGCAAGGCATTCGCCAATCGCAGCGCAGCCGTTCGCTGTTCTATCTGCTGTTCCAATCCGGCATGCACAAGGCGCAAGTCTTCTTCCGCTTGTTTGCGCGCAGTGATGTCGCGCGTAAAGCATCTGGTGTGAACGAACTCGCCGTCCTCACGGTAGACGTTCGAGTTGATGTGAACGTGCTTGATCGAACCGTCCTTGCAGCGCAGGCGCGCTTCGTAGTCGCGCAGTTCTTCGTTGGCGGTCAATCGTCCGAGGATGTCGTCAATCACTTCGCGGTCAGCATGGAATTCTGCAATGTGACGCCCGATGTATTCTTCCGGCGCGTACCCGAGCAATTCCAACTCCGTCTTGTTCGCCCATATAACGATGCCGTCCGCGCCGACCCAGTGAAGCCCGATGGTCGCATTGTCAACGAAGTCGGCAAGCTTGCGCTCGCGCTGACGCAAGCAGTCAATCGCGTTATCGCTCGTCCGGCGCGCCGCTCTCTTTTCGAGCGCGTTCGATACGGCGGCGGGCAGTCGCTCTAAATTCGTCTTCGGGATGTAGTCATACGCGCCTTCCTTCATACATTCGACGGCGATTTCATTCGTCCATGAGCCGGTGACGAAAATGAACGGCACGCTGAGATTGCGTTCCTTGAGCAGGCGCAGGGCATCGAGTCCGTTGAACTGCGGCAGCATGTAAGTCGATAGAATTATGTCGGGCGTAAAGTTTGCGACGGCTTCGAGGAACGCTTCTCTCGTTTCGACACGCTTGGACACGAAGCTGCCGCCTGCCGCGCGCAATTGCTTTTCTAACAACTGCACATCGGCCATGACATCTTCGAGGATGAGAATATGAGGCTTATCGTTCATTACCTGTTCCTTAACTCGTATCACTGCGGCTCGCTGTTGCCGCGAAAGCCTTTGGCTGTTGAGGCACGCAACAAGGCATCGAGACGTTGTGCGCTTGTATCTCCGCACATCCTATAGTTCGACGAAGCCTTTACCGCCGGATGCGGGAGCGCTCGGGTATTGCCGCGCAGAGCGGCTTACTCAACATGTTATTTATCGCACGCTTGACGGGAAGGAATCTATCAGGAGAGATAATGACTATCAGGGAACTCCCTGATACGATTTACAGGAAGTCGGCGGCACGGGACTTGATTGATTTGTTAAGGAATATGAGGGAACTTGCTGTAGCTAAGTGTCTTGCAGCCATCCTTGGCCCAAAGCGTAGCGGACGATCTCGGCGCGGCTGTGGAGACCGAGTTTTTCCATGAAATTAGTTTTATGCGATTCCACGGTTTTAACGCTGATGTCTAGACTCGCGGCGATTTCCTTGTTGATGTAGCCTTGCGCGACGAGACGCAGCACTTCTTCCTCGCGCCCTGTCAAGGCTCCGCTGCGCGCGCTCTGCTTCGTTGACTTTTGGCGAATATAATTGCTGACGACCTTATCCGCCACCGCCGGATCGAGATACGCGCCGCCGCCGACGACCACGCGAATGGCCTTAATCAATTCTTCGGCGGCGGCGATTTTGAGCACATAGCCCGACGCGCCCGCCTGCAACATTTGACCGATGTAGCCTTTGTCTTCGTGCGCGGTAAGCGCCAGCACCTTCGTTTCAGGGCGATCCTTCTTGAGCCGCTCGGTTGCCTTCGCGCCGTTCAGCTTCGGCATCGAAACATCCATCAAAACGACGTCCGGCTGAAGCTCCTTCGCCTGCTGCCAAGCCATTTGGCCGTCGCCCGCTTCGCCGACGACTTCCATGTCGGCTTCGGCGTTAATCAATCCCTTCAATCCGTCGCGGATGATTTGATGATCGTCAACAATCAGGATGCGCAGCTTATCCGTCACTGAATAATTGTTCCTTCGTAAGGCTCTACGGGGATGCGCACGACGAGCGTTGTGCCTGCGCCCGCAGAAGATTCGATCTCCAATGTTCCACCGACTAATTCTATGCGCTCTCTCATGCCTGTGAGACCGAGTCGTCGTTCTGCGACGGGCGCGCCGAGTGCCGCCTCGACATTGAAACCGCGCCCGTCGTCTTCCAACACGCCGAGCACGCGATTACCGCGATATTCCATGATGAGGCTCACGCGCTTTGCCTCCGCGTGTTTGAGCACGTTGGTAAGCGCTTCCTGCACGATGCGGTAAAGCGCCGTTTCGATATGCGGCGGAAGGCGCTGCTTGATAAATCCGTTGCTGTGAAAATCGACGGCAATTCCGTAACGCTCCGACCATTCATCGGCATAGTTTGCCAGCGCCGTCTGCAATCCCAGATCGTCGAGCGATGTGGGGCGCAGTTCCAAAGCGAAGTTTCGCATCTCCTTCGAGAATTGCCCGGTCAATTCCTGCAATCGCTTAACACCGCCGCCATTGTCGCTGCTGTTGCGCGATGCAGACGGCGCGCCATCGTCGAGCGACTTGAGACCCATCATCAACGCGGCGAGATATTGTCCGGTTTGATCGTGCAGCTCGCGGGCGATGCGATGGCGTTCGTCCTCCTGCGCGGTGACAAGGCGCTGAAGCAGTTGCGTGCGCTCCCGATCCGCGCGCTTGCGCTCCGTCACGTCGGCTAAACAATTGATCGCGCCCGTCTGGTTTCCAAGCTCGTCTCTTCGCGGAAGAATATTGACCATCACCGTGCGCCGCGAGCCGTCGGGACGCTCGATCACGATCTCTTCGTTCGACACGCTCTTGCCTGTGCGCAGCACTTGCGCCATAGGGCATTCGGCATGTGGAAGATATGCGCCGTCCAGATTATAAATCTTGTACGAGCCGCAGAAACCATCGGCGATGTCTTTAATTTGCGGCGCGCGTCCCCACAATTCGACGGCGCGCTTGTTGTAGCTTTCGATGGCTCCCGACAAATCACAGACATAAACGGCGATTGGCAGCATGTCCACTAATTCGCGGAATATCTGTTCGCTGGCAGTGAGCGCTTGCTCTGCGCGTTTGCGCTCGGCAATTTCGTCTTTGAGCAATCTGTTGGCGGTGATTAATTCGTACGTTCTTTGCTCGACGCGCCGCTCCAACTCCTCCTGCGCCTCTTGCAATTGCTCTTCGGCGCGCTTGCGTTCGATGCCGAGCGCGATTCCGTCGGCCACGGAAGCGAGCGCCTGAAGGCATGTTTCCGTGAGCGGCTGGCGGGCGAATTTCGCCATCACCCCGACCACACGATCTTCGACGATAAGCGGGTATCCGGCGAAGGCGATTATTCCTTCGCGCGTCGCCCACTCTGTGTCAGTCACGCGCGCGTCGTTGGCGACATCATTAGTCAAGTGCGGCCTTCGCTCCGCAGCGATGCGCCCGATCTTCAATTCTCCGAGCGGCACGCGGGAGTGTCCGCCGTTCGTGTGAGTATACAGCCCTGCGCTGGCGCGCAGTTCGAGCATGTTCTCAGCGCTGTTGAGTGTCCAGATGCGCGCGAACGCGGCATCCAGATGCAAGACCAACGCTTCGGCGCAGCGCTGCAAGATTTCCTCTAGTGAATTGCTTTGCGTCAGCGCTTTGCCTACGTCTGCTCCGAGCGAGGCGAGCCGCGTTTGTTCGAGGAGCGCCGCCTCCGCGCGCCGCTGCTCGGTAATATCGCGCTGGACGGAAACGAAATGCGTTACCCGGCCTTCTTGATTGCGGACGGGATCGATGCGCCAAGAGATGGCATACTCGGCTCCGTCCTTGCGGTAATTGATTGCCTCGGCGGAGATTGATTGTCCCTGCGATATTTTCTCGCGCACCTTGTCCAACACCGCGCGATCCGTCTTCGCGCCTTGAAGAATGCGCGGCGTGTGTCCCTTAATCTCCTCTTGCGTGTAACCCGTCATTCTGGTGAAGGCCGGATTGACGAAAATGATTTCGGGGCCGGGCGAATCTATTTCGGCTGACGTAATCAAAACGGAATCGCTGGCGTGCATTACTGCCGCTTCGAGCACGCGATAGCGGTCTTCGCCTTCACGCCGTGCTTCATCGAGCGGCATCTGTTCTGCTTGCCGGGCATCAATCTCGTTCATGTATTTCTGCTTCCTGCGTCGGCATTAGAGCATCCGACAAACCGTGAATAATTAATTAGTAGGGGCGGCTAGTCCCTGCCCGCGCTTTGCTTAGTTTTACATTACTCCTTCAAAAGCTGGTTAGCGATGATTAACTTTTGAATCTCCGATGTGCCTTCATAAATACGAAGCGCGCGCACGTCTCTATAAAGGCGTTCGATGATGTGGTTATGGACGAGGCCAGCGCCGCCGTGTATTTGTAAGGCTTGGTCGATGATGCGCCCGGCGGCTTCGGTAGCGTAAAGTTTGGCTTCGCTGGCTTCGCGCGTAATGCGTGTCACTCCGCCGTCCGCCGTGCTCTGGTCTTTGAGATAAGCGGCGCGGTAAACGAGCAGGCGCGCGGCGTCGAGTTCGGTTGCCATGTCCGCGAGTTTCGCTTGAATGAGTTGATGCTCGGAAAGCGGGCGGCCAAATTGATGGCGGCTCTTGGCGTGCGTGATGGCCTCGTCTAATGCACGCCGCGCCATGCCGCAGGCTGCCGCGCCGACGCTTGCGCGAAAAGTGTCGAGCGTTTGCATGGCGAGAAAAAAGCCTTCGCCTTCCGCGCCGATGCGATTTTCGGCTGGCACGCGCAGGGCGTTGAATTCGAGTTCGCCGATTGGATGCGCGGCGATCATCGCGGTGCGCTCGCTGACACGAAAGCCGGGCATCCGCGCGCCGACGATAAAGGCGGAAATTTCAGCGCGCGAATCGGTGCGTGTCCCGGTGCGCGCAAAGACTGTGTAGAAATCAGCAAGCCCGGCGTTTGATATATAGCGCTTGTGTCCGTCAATGATGTAAGCATCGCCGTCGCGCCGCGCTGTGGTTTGAATGGCGGCGACGTTCGAGCCTGCTTCGGTTTCGGTGAGCGCGAAGGCGGCGATTGATTGACCGCGTGCGGCGCGCGTGAGCCAGAATTCGCGCACATGAGGAAGCGCAGCAAGGCTAATCGCGTAGGTTCCGAGTCCCTGCATGACGAAGGCAAGGTCAGCGAGCGGCGACGAATAAGCAATTGCTTCGCGTATCAAACAAAGCGCGCGCGTGTCAAAAGGCTCGTCATCCGAAGCGACGGCATGGCGCAGCAAATCGGCTTTGGCGAGCAGCGTAAGCAGCCCGCGAAAGTGTGCGTCCGAATCCCTTTCTTCCGCCGCGCGCGGCTCAATTTCGCGCGCGGCGACGTCTGCGACGTAAACGGCAAGGCTGCGCTGCGCGTCGGAGAAGAAGGGCATTTCCTCGATAAAATTATCGTGCATCATTGCTTGTTGGATTATCGCTTGTTGAAGTGCGGCGGGCGTTTTTCGATGAAGGCTTCATAGGCTTCGCGGTAATCGTGGTGCTGCATACAGACGCTCTGCGCCTGGGCTTCCCATTCGAGCGCGGTGTCCATGCTCACGTTCATTTCGCGGTTGAGCATTTCCTTTGTCATCCCGAGCGCAAAGGCGGGGCCGTTTGCTAACTGAGTCGCAAGTTTCCTTGTCTCTTCTTGCAGTTCAGCGGCGGCGACGACGCGATTATAAAGGCCGATGCGCCCGGCTTCCGGCGCTTCCAGAAAATCGCCTGTCAAAAGTAGTTCGGTGGCTTTGGCGAGGCCGACGAGACGCGGTAACAAGTACGCCGCGCCCATGTCTGCGCCGGAGAGACCGACGCGCGTGAAGAGAAACGCGATCCGTGCCTCTTCACACGCGACGCGCAAATCCGCCGCCAGCGCAATGCACGCGCCCGCGCCCGCCGTCGTGCCGTTGAGACTTGCGATAACGGGTTTGCGAAGCGCGCGTATGTTGCGTATGAGTTCGCACGTCATGCGCGTGAACTGCAAAAGTCCCGCCGCGTCGCGCCCTAAGGTCGCGCCGATGATGTCGCGCACGTCGCCGCCCGAACAAAATGCGCGCCCCGTGCCGGTAATGACCACAACGCGCACAGCCTCTACGTTTTGCAACTGCGCGAAGATGTCCGTCAATTCGCGGTAGCTCTCGAACGTCAAGGCGTTCAAGCGTTCGGGACGATTGAGCGTGATCGTCGCCACGCCGTCGCCGCTCGTTTCAAATAGAAAAGTTTTCGGTTCGATCATAAGCGTGGGAACAGTTTTCAGTTTTGAGTTCGCGGCTTTTGCTTTGGCTGAAAACTGTTCTCTGAAAACTCAAAACTGTTTTCTCATAGCACTGCGATGCCTTCGATCTCTATTTTTGCGTCGTCTTCGAGCAGGCTTTTGACTTCGACGAGGGTCATCGCGGGATAGTGTTTGCCCATGCGCGCGCGCCAGCGTCGTCCGAGTTCGTGTTGCGCCGCGCGGTATTCGTTTTTGTTTGTGACGTAGATGACGAGGCGCGCAAGTCTGTCGGGAGTGCCGCCTGCTTCCGTGATGATTGCGATGACGTTGGCAAGCGCTTGATCGAATTGCTCGGCGAAATTCGCACTGACGATCTGCCCGCCTGCGTCCCAAGCGATTTGCCCCGCGATGAATAATTGTTTGCCGCCTGCGGAAGCAATCACGCCGTTCGAGTAGCCGCGCGGCGCGGGCGACGATGCGGGATTGATGATTGTTAAAGGTTCGGCCATGTCGGGCGCGTTGCGGATTAGTGAGCGCAAAAATATCGAACTTATTTATGCCGCGCTCAGATATACAAAGCATATACGGCTAACGATGGAATTGAGTCGCGCCGAGCGATAAGCATTCAACCTGACCTACAAAGATCACGATGAAAAGCACGCTATCGAGGATCGGCTGGAATGACTAATTGTGTGGCGGATTGGCTCTTTCCTTCGACTTTCCGTATTTCAATATATTGGAACTTCTCGATTACTGAAAATGCTTTTTCAAGTGTAGTTACATTGCTCTTTTCATCCAAGAAAATCTTGTCAGTGTAAACAACAACCTCAAAAATATATGCGCCTTTTGTTCCTTTGGGCTTCGCAAGAACTCTGTAAGGGCTAACACGCTTTCCGCCTAACCTGTCATTAACAGCATCTCCGATTCTAGACGCAACACCGCCAGCGGCAAAATCCAACGTAGAGAACAGATAATTTGCCAACACAGGATTCTGATTAAGAATGGGTTTCAAATCCTGCAACTGAAAAGAGCCGTCAGCGAACAACGGCTGCGAAAAAAATAGAATGAAGCAAAAAGCCAAAAAAGCTTGTTTCATAGTTAGACTCCGTAATTCTGTACACGAAGCGAAGACGCGCAGTGTTTCTTTAGCGGCCTGTGAAGCGCGGTTCACGCTTTTCTAAAAATGCGCGCACGCCCTCGCGTCCGTCCTTCGACTCGAAGCAGCGCAGTTGCGATTCGAGTTCGTATTGAAGCATCTGGTCGAGCGTCGAATCGCCGCTCTGGTAAACGGCGTGCTTGGCGGCGGCGACGGAGACGGGCGGCGCATCACGCAGGCGCATCGCAAGTTTTTGCGTTTCGGCTTCGAGTTGGTCGGGCGCGACGACGCGGTTGAGCAAGCCGAGCCGCAAAGCTTCTCCGGCGTCGATGGTGTCGCCGAGGAAAAATAGTTCGCAGGCTTTGTTCGATGGCAGCAAGCGCGGCAGAAAGTATGTGCCGCCCCAGTCCGGATGCAAGCCGATTTTGGCGAACGATTGGCTGAAGGTTGCATCCGACGAAGCGATGCGCAGATCGCAGGCGAGCGCGAGATTAAAACCCGCGCCGGAAGCGACGCCGTTGATGCTGGCAAGCACAGGCTTGGTCATGTCGTGCATCGCCGTCACGACGCGCCGCGCTGCACCCAAAAGACGCGCGAACTCTTCCGCGTCGCCGCGTTCCATCAACTCCGCAGTGTATTGCACGTCGCCGCCCGCGCAGAAGGCACGCCCCACGCCCGTGATGACGACGCAGCGAACATTGCGGTCACCGCCGACGCGCTCCAACGCTTCCGCCAGATCGCGCCGCATATGACCGGCAAAGGCGTTGAGCTTTTCGGGGCGATTGAGCGTGATGGTCACAATCCCCGCGTCTTCTGAAACTTTGATGTGTTCGTATGGCATCGCTTGTTTAATCGAAGAATGGATGCTGCCCGCACTGTGCAAGAGTTTGGGCAGCATTCGTGTTATTTAGTTTATCAAATTGAATGTAGGGGCAGCGGCTTGTCCCTGCCCGTCGGATTGAATGCCGTTCAATCTGCGGGCAACCACAAGGGTTGCCCCTACATATAAAGCCACACTCGATTGCAAGTCGTTTTATAAGAAAATTCTTAGCGAGAATCTTCTATAAAACTACTTCGCTGTTGGTTTGGCAAAGTCGCCCGCTTCGATGATGGTGATCTTCGACGGGTCGATGTGCCTGCGCATCGCGGCGGCGATTTGTTCGGGCGTTAAGTCCGCGACGCGCTTCTCGAAATCCGCGTCCCAAGCGAGCGTGCGGTTCAGGAACAGATACGACGCGAGCGTGCGCGAGAGTCCCGCGTCCTGCGCGCGGTTGACCTGCCTTGATTGCAGATAGCCTGACTTGGCCGCCGCCACTTCTTCGGGCGTAAAGCCGTCTTTGAGCGCGCGCGCAATTTCTTCCTTGAAGGCTGCTTCGAGTTTGGCGACGTTCTGCGGCGCGTAGATGGCGAAGGATGTAAACGTGCCTGTTTTGTCGAGCGCGCTGGCGGAGAGATTCGAGCCGACGCCGTAGCTAAGACCTTCCTTCTGGCGTATGCGAGTGGCGAGGCGCGAGTTTAGGAAGCCGCCGCCGAGCATGTAATTGCCGAGAATGAGCGCAGGGTAATCCGCGTCATCATCGCGCACGTTCAAGTTAAGCCCGGCGATAAAAAAGCTGTTGGCTTTGTCGGGCGCTTCAACTTTTTGTGCGAGCGCAGGCACGTCGTTGTAAATGCTGACGACGCGCGAATACGGGCGCGGGCTTTTCCAATTGCTGAAAATCTCTGTGGCGAGCGGCGCGATTTGTTTATCGTCGAAATCACCGACGACAGCGAGTTGAGCATCCGACGCGCCGTAGAAATCCGCGTAAAACTTTTTCGCTTCATCGAGCGTCACGGCTTTGATGTCCGCGATTTGCTCATCAATGGTCGGAACATAGCGCACGTCGCCCTTCGGGTACGGATTGAGATGGCGGCTGAAGGCCGTGCCAGCGAGCGATTGCGGTTCGCTGCGCTGTTGCTCGATGCCGGATAGTTGTTCTTGCTTGAGCGTCTCGAATTCGTTGGCGGGAAACGACGGCTCGCGCAAGATTTCAGCGATGAGACGCAGCACCGCCGGAAGATTTTCGCGCACGGTTTCAACGGAGGCGACGGCCTGCGTCGCGCCGCCGAAAACGAAGACGCGCGCCTTCAAGCGATCAAACTCATCCTGCAATTGCTGACGCGTGTGCTTCGTTGTGCCGCGCATCAGCAATTGTCCGGCGTACTGCCCGGCGGTGGCGCGGTTCATCAAACTTTTTTCATCGCCGAAGCGCAAGGTCATGTTGGCGACGACGGTTCCGCCGCGCGTTTTCTTCGGCAGCAAGGCGATTTTCAATCCGCCCGGCGTGCTTGCGCTGTTGCTGTCTGCGCGTATCGTGCGCGCTTCGATGTTGGCGGGCGATGGATCGAAGGCTTCGCCGACGGCAAGGTTGGCGTCGCCCTTGTAATCCTTCAGCATCGCCGCCACGTCCGGCGTCGCGGGAATGTTTGCGCGGTCAGGCTTCGCCGTCGGCATAAACATGCCCAATGTGCGGTTCGACGGCTTGAGGTATGCGACGGCAACGCGCTGCACGTCTGCCGGAGTTACCTTGCGCAATCTGTCGCGGTGCAAAAAGAACAAGCGCCAATCGCCCATCGCCATCCATTCGCTTAAAGACAAGCCGACGCGCTCACTATTGTTAAGCGTCAAATCTATGTCCTTCAAAATGTTGGTGCGCGCACGGTCAACTTCTTCTTTGGTCGGCGGCTGTGCGATGACGCCTTCGATTGTTTGCAGCAGCGTGTCGCGCGCCGCATCGAGCGAAGCGTCTTGTCGAACTTCCGCGCCGAAGAGAGCGACGCCCGGCTCGCGCAACTGGAAATTAAATCCGAACGCTTGACTCGCTTTTTTCGTTTCGACAAGCGATTTATACAAACGCCCGGAAGGTGTATCGCTCAAGAGTTGCGTGAGCACGTCGATGGCGGCGAAATCGGGGTCGGAGCCTGCCGGAATATGATAAGCCGCGCCGACTGCCTGCACGTCGCCGACGCGCCGCAACGACACTGTGCGTTCGCCGTCCTGCGTGGGTTCCGCCGTGTAGGTTTTTTCCAGCACGCGCGTCGGGCGCGGGATCGCCGTAAAATATTTGTTGACGAGCGAGAGCGTTTTGCCTTCGTCGAATTTTCCTGCGACGAGGAGCACGGCGTTGTCGGGCTGATAGTTGCGGCGATAAAAAGCTTGCAGGCGTTCAATCGGCACATTCTCGATGTCTGCGCGCGCGCCGATGGTTGATTTGCCGTAGTTGTGCCAGAGATACGCAGTCGAAAGCATACGCTCGATTAAGATGCTGGTCGGCTGATTTTCCCCTGACTCGAATTCGTTGCGCACGACTGTCATTTCGCTGTCGAGAGCTTTTTTGGCGACGTAGGAATTAACCATCCGGTCTGCTTCGAGGTCGAGCGCCCAATTGAGATTTTCATCTGTCGCGGCGAAGGTCTCGAAATAGTTTGTGCGGTCGTAGGATGTCGAACCGTTCGGGCGCGCGCCGTGTGCTGTGAGTTCCTGCGGAATGTTTTGGTGCTTCGGCGTGCCTTTGAAGACCATGTGTTCGAGCAAGTGCGCCATGCCCGTTTCGCCATAGTTTTCATTGCGCGAGCCGACGAGATAAGTAATGTTCACGGTAATCGTCGGCTTCGATTGATCCGGGAAGAGAAGCACGCGCAAGCCGTTCGGCAATTGGTATTCGGTAATGCCTTCGACGGAGGTAATACGCTGAACGCCCTGCGGCAAAGCGATTGAAGTTGATGCAATTGTTTCTGTGGTTGACTGTGTTGCGGCGGATTGCTGAACGGGTTCAGCGTTCGGGTTTGCAAAGACACGCGTCGCCGATGAAGCGCGCGGCGCGAGAATCGCGGCGGCGAGTGCGAACACAAACAGAGCGCGAGCGTGTTTTGAGCGGCGTGAAGTTTGTTTGAAGAGTCTCATGATTTACTCCATTGAAATTAGCATCGGGAATGTGCGCAGTGCGGCATGAATCATTTGATAATCAGTTGCCGGAAAGCGAACGCGTTAGAGCGGGATTATGGCACATGAATGAGCCGCCCGCGCTTGTGCCTTGAATTGGTGTGGCGACAGTTTGCCTTTTCAATTGCCACTAGCTTTAGCTAGTGGACAAGCAATGACATAAGATAGGGCTTTAGCCAAATCCGGGATAAACAAAAATCATCTGCATAGCTTTAGCTAAAGCTGACAAGGATAATCTTCAATTTTAGTTTGGCTAAAGCCACAATATTTAGCTCATCTAATCCACTAGCTGAAGCTAGTGGCAACTGATCGAATGTCAGTAGAATCTGATAATGAAATTTAACTACCTTTGATTTACTTGCCTGTGAATTGCGGCTTGCGCTTTTCGACGTAAGCGCTGATGCCTTCCTTGGCGTCTTCGGATTGAAAGAGTTGCTGCTGTAATTCGCGCTCAAAGGCGAGCGCCGATTCAAACGGAATTTCCGCGCCTGTCTGAACGCTGCGCTTGATGAGTCCGACGGCGCGCGTGGCCTTGTCCGGCGCAGTGAAGCGGCGCGCGTAAGCCAGCACTTGCTCCATAAAGTTCGCGCCCGAATCGGCTTCGTAAATTTGATTGACGATGCCTAAACTTTCGGCTCGTTCAAAGTCGAAGAGTTCGCCCGTCGCCATTAATTCGATGGCCTTCGTTTTGCCGACGAGACGCAAGAGGCGCTGCGTGCCGCCTGTGCCGGGCAGCACGCCGAGCGTGACTTCCGGGAGTCCCATTTTGCCAGCGCCCTTGCGCGCGATGCGTAGGTCTGCCGCCATTGCGACTTCGAGGCCGCCGCCGACGCAGTGTCCGTTGATGGCGGCGATAACGAGCTTCGGCGTTTGCTCTAAGCGCGCGAGAGTTTCGTTGGCGTGCAAGCAAAAATAGTATTTGAATGTGGGCGTTACTTCCGAAAGCATTTTAATGTTCGCGCCCGCCGAGAAAAACTTTTCGCCGCTGCCTGTGATGACGATAACATGCGCGCCTTCGTCCATCCGCGCGTCGAGAACGGCGCGGTCTAGCTGCTGCATCATTTCGTAGGAATAAGTGTTGGCGGGTGGATCGTTGAGCGTGATAAGGGCAACGCCGTCTTGTGTGCGTAGCTGCACGAGGCTGTCGGCGGCAAGCGTTGTGGACGGTGTGTCCTGAAGAACTGTTTTTGCTTCACTCATAATAGCGACCTTATAGCTGACCTTCCGTGTCGGTTTTTATTTTCTCTTGCGGGCGTGCGTAAAAATATGCGCTAAACAATATCCTGTTGCCTTCAATCCTTCAAGCAGAGGAGTCGCGCGCTTGACAGTCAATGCTTGCGGCGCGTAGGGTTTTTCGCGCTCACGAAGAATGTGGAGGCGCATCTGTTCTGGTGAACGGCGCGGTCTTCAAAACCGTTTGCGAGACTGTGAGAACAGGCTCGGGTAGGTTCGATTCCTACACGCCTCCGCCACACACAAACAGCGCCCGTTCGGTTTCTCAAGGCTCACGTCGAGAACAACGGGCGCAGGAAATTTAACGTCTGAAAACCTCACAATCAAAATGATTACAAATTGGATTGCCTTGAACATGACGCCGGGCATCGGGCCACGCGCCGCCGCGCGACTGCTGGAGAGATTCGGTTCGGCGGAAGCCGTTTACGCGGCCTCGCGCGCGGAGCTTGAATCGGCGCGGCTGAAGCCCGAAGCAGTCGATAGCATCATTGCCCGCGATTGCCACGAACGCGCCGCCGCAGAACTCGACAAAGTGCGCGCGCTCGGCGTCGATCTGCTGGTGCTAGACGACGGCGTATATCCGTCGCTGCTGCGCGAAATAAACGATCCGCCGTTGACGCTTTATGTGAAGGGTGCGTGGGCAGAATGCTTGGATGCTCCGTGCGTCGCCGTCGTCGGTTCGCGGCGCTGTTCGACTTATGGATTGAATGCCGCTTCGATGCTCGCGCGCGATCTGGCGAAGCACGGCGTGACGATTGTCTCCGGCCTTGCGCGCGGCATAGACGCGGCGGCGCACAGAGGCGCGCTCGAAGCGGGCGGGCGAACGGTAGCCGTGATCGGCACGGGCATAGACGAAATTTATCCGCGCGACCATAAAAAGCTGGCGGCGGAAATCATCGAGAAGGGAGGCGCAATCATTTCCGAATTCCCGCTCGAAACGCCGCCCGTGCCGCAAAATTTTCCGTATCGCAACCGCGTTATCAGCGGCTTGAGCCTTGGCGTTTTGCTTGTCGAAGCAGCGGAGAATTCCGGCTCCTTGATTACGGCGCGGATGGCGATAGAACAAAACCGCGAAGTCTTCGCCGTTCCCGGCAATATCACTTCGAGAGTTTCCTTCGGCACGAATTATCTTATCAAAGGCGCGGGCGCAAAACTCGTGCAGCAGTGGCAGGACGTCGTGGCAGAACTTCCGCCGGAGATAGCCGCCAGAATGCTTCCGCCTGCGACGAAGAAAAAGAGCAAGGGAGTGTCCGAACAATTGCCGCTTGCGCCCGACGATTTAACCGCCGTCGAGCAAATCGTTTTCAAATTGCTATCGAGCGATGAAGCGGCGCACATCGATGCGTTATTGGAAACCAGCAAACTAAGCATACCGGATTTGACGGGCGCGCTGCTCGGCCTTGAAATGCGCGAGCTTGTCAGGCAACTTCCCGGCAAGTGCTTCGTCAGAAAGCTTTGAATCTGAATCAATCACCAACAGATGAATACGTTTCGGTTAGCCATCGAAAGCAGCATCGGAACCGTGAGCGCTTGTCGCCTTGAGCGTCCGGCGATGCAAGAATTGCTTGCTTCATTTTCGTCGATGATTGAAAATGCTCCGCATACACCACTAAGGAGCAACAAAGGAATGACGAAAAAATACGGTTCGATAGCTGCGGCATTGCTGCTAATGCTCTGCGCACACAGCGGCGCATCTTCTGCGCAGGCGCACGGCAAAGAAAATCGCGTCGCGCGTCAAGAGCGCAGCGGTCATAAAAGTGAAGCAAAAATTTCGATGAAGGAAGCGCGTGCCACTGCGCTCGCGCAAGTGCCGGGCGGACGCATCAAGTCGAGCGAACTCGAAAAAGAAAATAACCGGCTTATTTATTCGTTCGACATACGCGCGCGTGACGGCATCAAGGAAGTTCACATCGACGCGATCAACGGCAAAGTGCTCGAAGTTAAGACCGAGTCACCGTCAGGTGAAGCCGCCGAGCATCGCGCAGATAAACGGGCAGAGAAACGCGAAGCCAAACAACACCGGCAATAATGCAGCGCTGTCAATCGTCAGGTAGCAAGAGCAATAAAGCAGTTTGCCCCGTCAATCGTTTTTCGGTGCTGGCGTTGCTCTTGCTCCTAATGGTCAATGTGCTGCTTCGCGCGCAGTCTGTACGCGAAACTTTTCCCGTTAAGCCCGCCGCCGAAACGCTGCCGACCAACAGCGGCCTTACCTTCGAGCAGATTTACGAACTTGCCGCGCGCGATAATTTACAGATCAATGCCGTGCGTCGTCGTCGCGCCGTTGCCGACGCCGGAATCCTCATCGCCGGACAAAGGCCGAACCCGGACTTAATCACAGCCTACACGCGCTCCGAGCCGCGTCTTAATGTTTCAATTTCGCAGCCCGTCGAGTTGGGCGGGAAACGCTCGCTTCGTCTGGAAGTCGCGCGCGGCGAAGCACGCTTGACGGAATTTGATTTGGAAACGGCGTTGCGTGTGCTGCGGCGCGATGCGCGCGTGGCTTATTTCAATCTGGCGCTCGCGCGCGACACGGTCGGACTAGGCCGCCAATCTGTCGAACAAGCGGAGCGGCTCGCGGGAATTGCGCAGGCGCGCTTTGAGGCCGGAGACATCGCGCAGTTTGAAGTATTGCAGGCGAAGCTTGCCGTCGCGCGCGCGACGAACGATTTTTCGAGATTGGAAAATAGCGAAAGAATCGCGCGCGCCGGTTTGAATCAATTACTAAACCGCCCGCCGGATGCCTTGATTGATTTGCAGGAATCTCTTTTCATCAGAGCGACGCCGCCCGTTGCGCTTTCGGAACTCATCGCGCGCTCGCTCGGGGAAAATGCGGAACTGCAAGCCGCCGAACAGCAGTTGAATGTCGAGCGCAGCCGCTTGAAACTGGCGCGCGCTTCACGCATTCCCGATCTGCTGCTCGAGCCGGGCATTGAAAGCATTGATTCGAGTCTGCCGAACAATTACGCGTTCAAGATGCAAGTGGCGTTGCCGCTTCCGATCTTCAGTCGGGCGCGCGGCGAAACCGCGAGAAGCAACGCCTTGATCGCGCAGTTGATTGCCGAGCGCGACGCCTCACGCCAACGCATCGCTTCGGAAATCGGTCAGGCATCGCTCAGGCTCGAAGCGGCGCGCACACAAGTGGATTTCTATGAAACGAATTTGCTGCCGGATGCCGAGCGCGTGCGTGCATTGTCCGAAGAAGCTTACCGCGCAGGTCAAACAGGCATTCTTCCCGTTGTCGAGGCGCAACGCGGCGCGCGAGAAATAAGGCAAGGTTATTTGCAGGCGCTCTTTGATTATCAATCGGCGCGCGCCGAACTCGAACAAACCGCCGGAGTAAAGTTGAGATGAACGAAGCGCGCAACGCGGGCGATAACATAAACGATGGCTTGAACGATGCGGGTAATAGCGTTCGATCAACGCGCGCCCATTCATCGCTCGATCAAACATCGAATGAAGCAGCGCGCCGTCGCCGATTTTCCACGCGCTCGCTTGTGATTGCCGCATCGCTCCTCGCTCTCTGCCTGCTCGTCGCATGGCTCGCCGTTCACCGCGCGAAAAACGAAACGGAAGCGGCGGAGGCGATTGTCGAAGTCGAAGTTGCGCCGTCCTTGAGAACGGAAATGCGCGAGTATGTCGAGGCCAGCGGCACGCTCAACGCTTTGCCCGGACACGAAGCGAGTTTCAGCGCAAGCGTCGCAGGGCGCGTCACACATGTCCTAGTGCAAACGGGCGAGCATGTTCAAGCCGGACAAACTCTCGCAGAGCTTGACCGCAGCGTGCTCGCGGCGCAAACAACGCAAGCTGAAGCCGCCTTACAGCAAGCGCGTGCCACTGCGACACAGGCGCGAACGGTTTCCGCGCGGCAGAGCCAGCCGGTAGCGACGGATCAAATCAGACAGGCGGAAGGAGGAATTGCGCAGGCGCGCGCCAATCAATCACAGGCGCAAAACAATCTCGCCAGACTGCAAAGATTATTCGAGCGCGGCATCGCTGCGCGCAAGGAAGTCGAGGAAGCGCAGACGCAAGCAACGCTCACGTCTGGAGCCGCCGCGCAGGCGCAATCCGCGCTCGATGCGGCACGCGCAGCGGCGGCGCGCGGCATCGGCGAAGCGCGCACGCAGGCGAGCATTTCCGTGAGCGGCGTCGCGGGTGCGGAAGCGGCGCTCAATGTCGCGCGTGCCGAACTCGCGCGTTCTTCGATTCGCGCGCCCATTAATGGAACGCTGACCAGACGCGCCATCAACGACGGCGAGACAATTGATCCGGCGACGCCCGTTTTTGAAATAATAGATGCTTCATCCCTTGATCTCTTGGCGAATCTTCCGGCGCAGTATTTAGGCCAAGTCAAAACGGGCAATCTCGCATCGGTGAAAGTCGAACCGTTTCCCGAACGTGAATTTACCGGCGGCGTCGTAAGCGTTGCGCCCGCCGTCGATCCGCAAACAAACACCGTCGGCGTGCGCGTGCGCTTACCGAACGAACGCGGCGAATTGAAGGCGGGGCTTTACGCAGACGCGCGCATCGCCGTCGAGATTCACGCAAACGCGCTCGTCGTGCCGGAAGCGGCGCTCGTCACCGAAGGCGATGATGTTTTCGTGTTTGTTGTGCAGCATAAAAACAAAGACGAAGAAACTGTTGAAAAGCGCAAGGTGATAATCGGCATACGCGACGTGGGGCGCGTGGAGATTACAAGCGGCCTGAAGGACAGCGAGACAGTCGTCACAACCGGCGCTTTCGGTTTAAGCGACGGCGCGAAGATTAAGGAAATCGAAACGACGAAGGACGCGCCTGACGCAGCGAACAAGGACGCGGATAAGGGCGCGAACGGGCGCGAAGAAAAATGAACGTCGCACGCTTTGCCGATCATCATCACAAAGCGACTTACTTGATTGTCGCGCTGCTGTGCGTCGCAGGGCTTTACAGCGTCTTTCAACTTCCTTCGAGCATCTACCCGGAAGTCGAATTTCCGCGCATCATCATTGTTGCGGAAGGCGGACAATTAGAGCCGCGCAATATGGTCGTCGCCGTCGCGCGCCCGCTCGAAGACGCCGTCAGTGCTTTGCAGGGCGTGCAGATTGCGCGCGTTACTTCGCGCACCGTGCGCGGTTCTTCGGAAGTCTCCGTGCAGTTTTCGCCGAGCACGGACATGCAGCTTGCCTTGCAACTCGTGCAGGCGAAGGTCGGGGAAGTGCAACCTAATTTGCCCGCCGGTCTCGAAGTTGACGTGCAGCGTTTGACGCCTTCTGTTTTCCCTATCATTAGTTACAACCTGACGGGCGCGCCGCCGACTTTGTTGCGCGAGCTTGCGACGTACACGATTCGCCCGCGTCTCGCCCGCTTGCAGGGCGTCGCGCAAGTGCGCATCGAAGGCGGCGACGTGCGCGAGATAGAAGTCGTCGTCGCGCCGGAACGCCTCGCCGCGAATCATCTCACGATAGGCCAGATCGAAGACGCGATTGGACAAACGAACGCGGTTGCTTCCATCGGGCGCGTCAGCCGCAATTATCAGCAGTACAACGTGCTTGCGACAGGCGAAGCGCTCTCCATCGAAGACATACGCCGCATCGTCGTCGCAACGCCTAGTTCGACAAAGGGCAAGCCGGAAGACGGCGGCGCAGATCGCACGCCGATTCGCGTTGCGGATGTCGCCGAAGTGAAATACGGCGCGGAAGACCGCACGAGCGTGTTCACTGGAAGCGGCGTGCCAGCGGCGATTGTCAGCGTGACGAGACAGATTGGCGGCAACACAGTCGCCATTGCAGATGAAGTTGACAGTGTGATGGCATCGCTTCGCACTGAATTGCCGCGCGGCATCAAGATCGAGCGCGTTTACAATCAAGCGGCTCTCGTGCGCGATTCCATCGCCAGCGTGCGCGATGCAATCTTGATCGGCGGAGTGCTCTCAGTCTTCGTGCTGCTCGCGTTCCTCGGACACTTGCGCATCACCTTGATTGCCGCGACGACGATTCCGCTGACCGTCGTTATTACTTTTTTCTTCATGCGCTTGTTCGGGCAGACGTTCAACTTGATGAGCCTCGGCGGTGTCGCCGTCGCCATCGGGTTAGTAATAGATGATGCGGTGGTCGTCGTGGAAAACATCGAGCGGCATTTGCGCCGACGCGAAACGGAAAACAGGCGCGATGCGATTTACGGCAGCGTCGGCGAATTAACGGGCGCGGTTGTCGGTTCGACGCTGACGACGGTCGTTGTTTTTCTGCCGCTGATTTTGCTCGAAGGAGTCGTCGGGCAATTCTTCGCGGCGCTTTCTGTGGCGCTGACGGTTTCCGTGCTCGTCTCGCTTTTCCTCGCGCTGACATTGATTCCGCTGCTCGCCGACCAGCTTTTGCCGGAAACGCAGAATACTTTTATCGACAATGCTTCGATCAATGTCGCGCAACGCGATGATGACAGCCGTATCGAGCCGGAAGACGAAGCGGGCGCGATGGAAGCATCAAGCGGCAAGCTGGCGCGGCGCATTCAAAATTTGCTGGCGAGCCTCGAACGTCGATACACGATGATGCTTGATTGGGTTTTCAAGCACAGAGGCACGGCAATCGCTGCGACGCTCATCGCCGTCTTGCTCGGCGCGTTCGTTTACACGCGTTTGGAGACGGGCTTTTTGCCGGAGATGGATGAAGGCGGCTTTGTCCTAGATTACCGTTTGCCGCCGGGAACATCGCTGGCGGAAACAAACGCCGTCGTTTCAAAAATGGAAAAGATTTTGCGCGACACGCCGGAGATTGCCGCTTTTTCAAGACGCACCGGATCGCAACTCGGCTTTTTCGTCACAGACCAAAACGAAGGCGACATTCTCGTGCGTTTGAAAAACGAGCGAAGCCGTGAATCCGAAGAAATTGTTGACGATGTGCGCCGCCGGATCGAGAGCACCTTGCCCGCCGCGCACGTCGAGTTTGTCGAACTTTTGCAGGACGTGATCGAAGACTTGGCGGGCAGCCCGCGTCCCGTCGAAATCAAATTGTTCGGCAACGATTTGCAAGTGCTGCAACATGCCGCAACGGGACTCGGCGAGCGAATCGAAAAGATTCCCGGCATCGTCGAGCTTTACAACGGCGTCAGCGCAGGCTCGCCTGAACTCGTCGCGCGCATAGACGCCGTGCGCGCCGAACGCGCGGGACTAACAGTGCAAGCGATTTCTACTCAATTAAGCGGCGCGCTGCTCGGTCATCGCATTACGCAGATGCGCGAAGGCGACAAACTGACGGGCGTGCGCGTGCGTTTGCCGGATGAAACGCGTTTCGATTACTCGAAGATAAGCAATGTTCCGATCACAACGCCCGGCGGTGTCACGCAACCTCTTGCCGCCTTCGCAGACATCCGCCGCGAAGCAGGACAAAGTGAACTTGTGCGGCAGGATCAAAGGCAGATGGTCGCGCTCACCGCTGGCTTAAGCGGGCGCGGGCTTGGCTCCGTTACCGCAGACGTTCAAGCGTTGCTTGCGAAGACGCGCCTTCCGCCCGGCGTCGTTTACGAACTCGGCGGGCAATATGAAAGCCAGCAGACGGCGTTCCGTGGTTTGCTGATGGTCTTCGGCCTCGCCATCGCGCTTGTCTTCGTCGTGCTCGTCGTGCAATTTCGTTCCTACAAAGAGCCGCTGGTGATTCTCTTCGCCGCACCCGTCTCGCTTGTCGGCGCGCTGCTCGCGTTGTGGCTGACGCGGACGCCGCTCAATATCTCATCGTTCATGGGGCTGATTATGTTGATCGGCCTCGTTGTCAAAAACGGAATTATTTTGCTCGACTACGC
>JBPCOJ010000049.1:0-48952 GCA_051000345.1 Pyrinomonadaceae bacterium
GCGGCGCTGAAGACGTGCGTTATCTTTACGCGCGCTTGACAGCTTATTTTCCGCAGTTGACTGAAATGGAAACGCAGGCGCTCGCTAATGGTCACAGCAAACAATGGCGCACGCTTGTGCAGCGCGCCGGACGCAGCCTAGACGAACAGCGCCTTATCTCGCGTCGTCAAGGCCATTGGGAATTGACGGAAAAGGGACGCGCCCGCGCAAACGAAGAAGAATCGCGCTTTTCGTTTGCGGAAACGGAACGCACATTCGCCGCGAGCGATTTTTCGCACACGGACGTACAGCAAATGCTTTCCGGCATCGGGCGGGCGCTCGGCTATCGCTGCGAACTAGAATTTGAATACTATGATGTCGTGTGGCGCGAGGGCGAAGATAATCCGCGCCTTAGCCATGTTTTTGAAGTGCAGCGCAAGGGCAACATAGATGCCGCGCTCGCTAAATTGAAACGCGCGCACGATGCGCAAAGGTCAAAGCCGTATTTGATTGTTTCTTCAGAACGCGACACGAATCGCGCGCACAAATCCTTGAGCCTCGCGCGCAAGGGAGCCTTCCACGAAATAGGACGCGTTACTACGATTTTAAGTTTCGAGCAAATCAACAAGCTTCACCGCGCTCTCACATCGGTCGAAGATTTACTCGCGCAATTCTTCGAGCGATGACGACTTTAATTGCTGCGGCGACGACGCCGCTTCGCCAACAATATCTCGAAATCAAAGAGCGACATAGGGACGCCATACTGCTTTTTCGCATCGGCGATTTCTACGAAGCCTTCGATGACGATGCGCGTCTCATTGCGCGCGAACTAGACATCGTGCTGACCTCGAAGCCTATGGGACGCAGCGGGCGCGTGCCGCTCGCGGGCGTTCCGCATCACAGCCTCGAACGCCATCTTGCGACGCTCATTGCGCGCGGGCATCGCATCGCCATTTGCGAGCAATTATCCGCAACGCCCGTGCGCGGCGAAACAACTGCGGGGCGCGGTTTGATCGAACGCGGTGTCGTGCGCGTCGTGACGCCCGGAACAATTCTCGAACCCGGTTTGCTGCACAGCAAGGCGAACAATTATCTCGCCGCCTTCGTCACCAACAACAAACGCACAGGGATCGCTTACGCGGATGTAACGACGGGCTATTTTGCCGCTACGGAAATTGACGAAGCCGCCGCCGAAATCGAATTGCAGCGCATCGCTCCATCCGAAGTTTTGCTGCCGCGCGGCTTCGCACTCGGTCAGGACAACGAGCAATCGCTGTTCATCACAAGGCTCGATGATGAAGCCTTCGATAACGTAAAAGCGAAGCGCGTGCTGCTCGACCATTTCGGGGCGCGCTCTCTTGCCGCTTATGGATTAAGCGATTGGCCTCTTGCCGCTGCCGCTGCCGGAGCGATTATCTCTTACTTGCGCGAAACGCAAACAAGCGCCGTCGATCAACTCACGCGGCTGACGAGTTATCACACTGAAAATTTTATGGTGCTCGACCGTCAAACGATGCGCAGCCTCGAACTCTTCGAGAGCGGCTCGGGAGCGCCGACCTTGCTTTCAACACTCGACGCGACGCGCACTTCGATGGGCGGAAGATTACTGCGGCGCATGTTGCGCCAGCCGCTCTTGAACGTCGCGGAGATTGTCCGCCGTCAAGAACAAGTTCAATGGTTCGTCGCGCACAAAGACGCTCGCACAGAACTCTTTGCGGCGCTCGAAAGCGTTCACGATCTTGAGCGTTTGTCGGGACGCGTGCGCGCGACACTCGCCAACGCGCATGATTTGTTCACGCTCGGTCAAAGTCTGGAAGCGATTAAGCATGTGCGCGTCGTGCTGCAAAGAGACACAAAGCAGTTCAACGGATTGCTCGCGGCGCTGCCGACATGCGACGCGGCGGCGACGCTCATACGTCAGGCTTTGCCGGATGAACTCCCCGTTCGCACGGGAAAATCCGGCGTCATACGCGAAGGCTATTCGGAAGAGTTGGATAAGCTGCGCGCGCTCTTGCGCGATGGCCGAAACTTTCTCGCGGAAATGGAAAGCCGCGAACGCGCCCGCACGGGCATCAAGAGTTTGCGCGTCGGTTATAACAAAGTCTTCGGCTATTTCATCGAAGTCACGCGCCCGAATCTGCATCTCGTTCCGGGCGATTACACGCGCAAGCAAACGCTCGTCAACGCCGAAAGATTCATCACTCTAGAGTTAAAGGAATACGAATCGCTCGTGGCGAACGCCGGAGAAAGAATCGACGAACTCGAAGCGAGCCTTTTCCGACGCGTCTGCGCAAACGTCAGCCGCAGCCGCGCGGAGATTTTGATTGCCGCCGCCACAATCGCGCACCTAGACGTAATGGCAGCCTTTGCCGAAAACGCCGCGCAGTTCGATTACGCCCGCCCTGTGGTTTCCGATTCGCGCACGCTCGACATCAAAGCGGGTCGCCATCCGATTCTCGAAAGAATCAACGCGGGCGAAAATTTCGTCGCCAACGATTTACAGCTTGCGCTCGACGAGGACAAAGCGTCGCCGGATATTGCTTTAATCACGGGGCCGAATATGTCCGGCAAATCGACTTATTTGCGGCAGACGGCGCTCATCGTTTTGATGGCGCAGACGGGAAGCTTTGTGCCTGCCGAGTCTGCGGCGATTGGCTTGTGTGATCGCATTTTCACGCGCGCGGGGCTTTATGATCGTATGGGCAGCGGCGAATCTACTTTTATGACGGAGATGATCGAAGCGGCGGAGATTCTTCATCACGCAACACCGCGCTCGTTGATTTTGCTCGACGAATTAGGGCGCGGCACTTCGACTTACGACGGATTGGCAGTGGCGCGCGCGGTAATCGAATACATACACAATCATCCGCAGCTTCACTCTAAAACACTTTTCGCCACCCACTATCACGAACTGACTGAATTAGAAGAAACGCTGCCGCGCTTGAAAAACTTTCGCGTTGAGATTGCGGAGGAGGGAACGGAGCTGCGTTTTCTGTTCAAGATAAGCCACGGCGTCGCGGAAAAAAGTTATGGAGTTTACGCCGCCAAACTCGCAGGGCTGCCGCGCCCCGTCGTGCGCCGCGCGGAAAAACTCTTGAGCGAATATGAAGCACGAAGCACGCAGATTTTTCCACATGCAATAGACGCTCCCGAAGACTCACACCAAGCGCGCGCTCACGAAACCTCTATGTCCAAACAATCAGTGCCGCAGACATTGCTTGCCGAAGCGCTATTGGAAATCGATCCAGACAGTTTGTCGCCCGTCGAAGCGCTGATGAAATTATTTGAATTGCGGCGGCTTGCAGAGTCAACGAAAAGCGGCGCGGGGAAAATTATTAAAACGGCTTAGGCTTTCAAAACAGTTTAAGCTAATCGGCGGGGTCTGTGTGGATATGCACGCGTGAGCGCGGCACTGCGGTTTCAATCTCGCGCAGCACGACGACAGTCAAATCATGCGCTTCCTGAAAAGTTCTGCGGCGATCTATTTCCAGATGCAAATCGATAAATTTTTGCGAGCCGGAACGCCGTGTGCGTAGTTCGTGAAAGCCGCGCACGCCCTGCTCCGCAAAGTCTTTGACGATGCGCGCAACGCTTTCATCCACGTCGATTCCTAAATATCTATCCATCAGCACATCAATGGATTCGCGCGCGACCCTTACCGCAGACCATAAAATATAAATTGAAATGAGAATCGAAATAACGGGGTCTGCCGCGCGCCATGTCGTGATGGAAGTCGCAAGCAGGGCAATCAACGCGCCGCCCGTCGTGTAAACGTCAATCGAATAATGCGCGGCGTCGGATTCGAGCGCGGGCGATTCGGTTTCACGCGCGACGCGTCTTAAGTGCGACGCGAGCGCGAGGCTCACAGCGATAGCCACGATCATCGCCAAAATGCCGATGCCTTCAGAATGAGTTTCGCGCGTCCCGGCTACTCTGCGCACGGCTTCGATAATCAGAAAAATGCCTGAACCGGCGATGGCGAGTGATTGAAAAAGGCTGCCGAGCGATTCGGCTTTGCCATGCCCGTAAAGGTGGTCTTCGTCGGCAGGGCGCGCGGCGGCGTAGACGACAATTAAATTAACGATGGATGCGATCAGGTCTGTTGTCGAATCGAGCAGCGAAGCCCAGACGCTGATCGAGCCTGTCAGATAACCCGTACCGGCTTTGAGCAGAATCAGAAATGTGGCGACGTAGATAGACAGTCGCGCGGCGGCGGATTTCTTCGCTGCTTCGATTGCGCGCGCCGAAGCGTTCTCGTTTTGCCCGGACGAACTCATATCTCGTAGTCGATCCTGCGCCGAGCCGTTTTGCAATCAATGATTGATCGCGTCCGGCTGTTCGGAAATTTTATTTATACTTTTGCGTTTCTGAACTGCCGTTCGGCTGGTGACGATTGCCACGCCCGCGAAAATCAAGGCGGAAGCGACCCATGTGCGCGAGTTCCACTTTTCGCCGAGAATGAGCGGAGCGAGCGCAAAGGCGATCAACGGCTGTAGATAAATGTATACGGCAACCGTGCTCGGCGCAACACGCCCCAGCGCCCACCCGTTCAGGTAATAAGCGCCGACAGTCGGCACAAGAATAATGTAGAGCACTGCTAGCCACACACTCGCGCCGACATGTTGCACGGGATTCCCCGCCGATGAAAAAAACCAAAAAGGGATAACTGCGATGCTGCCGATGATGAAAATCCAACTGATGACCGTCATCGCATTATAGCGTTTCACCAAATCCTTCGAGACGGCGATGTACGCGCCATACGAAAGAGAATTTGCGATCAGCAGCAAATCGCCGAGCTTGCTGGAGCCGGAGAAATCCGCGCGAAAGGGATCGACGAGATAAACGACGCCGCACGCCGCAAGCAGTATGCCGAGCACGGTATTGAGCGAGGCGCGTTCGTAACCGAGCAGTATGCCGACCAGCAATGTGAAAACAGGAATCGTCGTGCCGAGCAGCGTCGCGTTGATAACCGTCGTCAGCGTCAATGCCTTGACGAACAGTAATTGATTGAGAACCACGCCGAGCAAGCTGTAGAGCGCGAGCCGCGCAAAATCGCTTTTGCGCGTGATGCGCAGGCTACCGAAAGCGCGCCGTAGAATAAAAAGAACGATGGCTGCGCCGACGACGCGCAGCGCGACGAGTTGCGGCGTCGTTAAGGAACGCAAAGCGATTTTGCCGATTATCGGCCACGTTCCGAAAATAAGCTGTACTGCGATAAGCGCCAGATGCGGAGCCGATGCGTGATCGAGTTTGCGATGTTCGGAAGAAGTTTGATTAGTTTCTTGCACAAATAAACACGGAAGCAAATTTAATCGCAAAGCAAACGAACCATGAAAGATTCAATTCGATTGCTTTGCGATGCAAAGTTAGATTAATTGTGAGCCGCACAATTTAAGCGAGCGCGGCGATAAGCTCTAGCTATATTCTCCGGCACGCGCGCCTGTGGCTTCGCCTGTGCGTTCATCCTCAGCCTGATCGTTTTTATCAGGAGCCGCAGCTTTTTGATTCTTTTGTGACGGAGCGATTTTGTTATCGCTTTGCGTGTTTGATTCGACGCCGGACTGTTGCTTGCCGCCGCTTTGTTCCTGCGCGTTTTGCGAAGGTTCGTTCGCTTTATGTTCAGGCATGATTGTTTTAATTTCCTTTGTTGATCCGAAATTTTGTCAGGCACTTCATCAGGCAATCAGCAGCAGTGGATTTTCCAGAATCTTCTTGAAGGTCTGTAAAAACTTTGCGCCGGTCGCGCCGTCTATCACGCGGTGATCGCAGCTCATCGTGACGCGCATTATCTGGCGCACCGCTAATTCGCCTTCGCGCGCAACAGGCTTCGGCGCAACGGCTCCGACAGCGAGAATGGCGGCTTCCGGCGGATTAATAACAGCGGTGAATTCGTCTATCCCGAACATGCCCAAGTTGCTGACGGAAAAACTTGCGCCCGTATATTCTTCGGGACGCAGCTTTCTCGAACGCGCGCGCGTTGCTAGTTCGCGGACTTCCGTTGCAATCGCGCCGATTGATTTTTGATCGGCAGAGCGTATGACGGGCGTTATCAATCCGTCTTCGATGGCGACGGCAACGCCGATGTCCGCGCGCTCATAATAACGAATCGCTTTTTCTTGAAACGATGCGTTGACCTGCGGATGCTGCGTGAGCGCGACGGCGGCGACTTTGATAATAAAGTCGTTGATGCTGATGCGTAGTTCTTCATTTATAGCGTTGAGTTGGCGGCGCATCTCGACGACGGCATCCATTTCGATCTCTATGGTGAGAAAGAAATGCGGCACGGGGCCGGTGGATGAAACGAGCCTGCGCGCGATGGTGCGGCGCATTTCCGTCATCGGCTCATCGCGGTAGGGCGAAGCGCCCACGACAGAAGACTGCTGCGCGGGCTGTTGCGCGATTGGCGTTTCGACTGCGCGCAGATGAGTTTGTGCTGCTTGGGCTGTTTGGTCTTGCGCGGGTTGTTGCTGTGCTTCAGCCGCTTGCGTTTGTTGATTGCTTGCGCCGCCGCTCATCGCTGCTTCGATGTCGCGCTTGACGATGCGCCCGCCGGGGCCGCTGCCCGCGAGCGTTTGCAAATTAATACCAGCTTCGGCGGCCATGCGCGCCGCCAGCGGAGACACGATCAAACGCCCGGAAGCGCGTTGCTGCGACGCGCCGTTGCCCGATGCTGCTGCTGTGGCAGCATCGTTGCCCGCAGATAAATTTGCTGTCGATTGTGATGCTGCCGCGCTCTGCGTGTGGTTATCGGAGTCTGAAGTTTGCGGCTTATCTGAAGCCGTGTTGTCCGTATCGCCTGTGAGCGGTTCGCCTTTGATGGTGGCCTGCGTGCGTGCGCCGTCGGTAATGACAGTCGCCAATTCCTGTTGCGCGCCGTAGTTGCTGCCTTCGACGGATTCTTCGATGGCCTTTTTGTTATCGGCTGCCGTTGCGCCGGATTCGGCACTGCTCACGAGCGCGGAAATATCTTCGTCCGGCTCGCCGATGATAGCGATGATTTCGCCGAGCGGCGCGGTCTCGCCGTCTTTGAGGAATACTTTGCGCAGCACGCCCGTGGCGAGCGCCTGCATTTCCATCGACGCTTTATCGGTTTCGATTTCAGCGAGCGGTTCGCCGACGGAAACCTTGTCGCCTTCTTTTTTGAGCCACTTGCCGAGTTGTCCTTCCTCCATCGTCGGAGAAAGCTTGGGCATTACGACTTGCGTTGCCATTCAATTGTTCCTTAGGTTTGATGAATCGTAAACACTAAACGAATAAGCGAACTCTCTTCACGAAATTTGCGATTTCCTTAATCGAGATAGGCCACTTCGCGCACGGCTGCGATGAGTTGTTCGACGCCGGGAATCGCAAGCTGTTCGAGATTCTTTGCGTAGGGCATCGGCACGTCAGCGCCGGAAATGCGTTTGACAGGCGCATCCAGATAATCAAAGGCGCGTTCGTTAATTTCTGCGCTGATCTCCGCGCCGACGCCGCAGAACGGATGCGATTCTTCGGCGACGACGACGCGGTTTGTTTTCTTCACAGACGTGATGATCGTGTCGATGTCGAGCGGGCGAATCGTGCGCGGGTCGATTACTTCACAAGAAACGCCTTGCTTCTCTAATTCCTCGGCGGCTTTGAGCGCGATGGGAACCATCAAAGAGCGCGCGACGATGGTCGCATCCTTGCCTTCGCGCTTCACGTCTGCGACACCGAGCGGAATCGTGAAATCCTCATCTTCTGGAACTTCGCCCTTATTGCCGTACATTCTTTCCTGCTCGATGAAGACCACCGGATCGTCGTCGCGTATCGCGGATTTCAAAAGCCCTTTAGCGTCGGCAGGCGTTGACGGCATCACGACTTTAATGCCCGGAAAATTGGCGAACCACGATTCGAGCGCCTGCGAATGCTGCGAAGAAACCTGATATGCGGAACCGCCGGGGCCGCGAAAGACCATGGGGATTTTGAATTGCCCGCCGGACATGTAAAGCATCTTGGCGGCGGAGTTGATGATTTGATCCGTTGCGAGAATGGCGAAGTTGAAGGTCATAAATTCGACGATTGGGCGAAGTCCGGCCATCGCCGCGCCGACGCCTAATCCTGCGAAACCGAGTTCCGTAATCGGCGTGTCGATGACGCGCTTTTCGCCGAACTTTTCCAGCAAGCCTTTCGTGACTTTGTACGCGCCCTGATAAGCGGCGACTTCCTCGCCCATCAAAAAAACATTTTCATCGCGCGCGAGTTCTTCACTCAAAGCTTGATTAAGCGCCTCGCGCATGGTGATGACGGCCATCTGTTTTCCTCTTGTGAATGGTCAACGGTGAATGCTGGATGATAAGAGAAACGCGGTTCATCTATTAAAACCCGAGTTGCCCTTTATCGATTGCCACTAGCTTCAGCTAGTGGTTAGGGATTCTCTACATCTTTCGGCTTTAGCCGAATTATTGGGCTAAAGCAAACAGGAATCGAGCTTTGTTTATCTTTCGGCTAAAGCCGGTTCTGTTTTCACCATTCTATTCCACTAGCTGAAGCTAGTGGCAATTGAAAAATCCTGAATTATGTAATGGGCAACTTACGTTATTCACCACTTGCTATTTAATCTCTGACCAACGGGTTAGCATAAACATGCGTATAAAGTTCTTCCGGTGCGGGCAAAGGGCTTTCGTCGGCGAATTTGACCGCGCGCTCGACTTCTTCACGCACTTTGCCTTCGATTTCCTTAACTCCGGCGGCGTCGATTATGTCGGCTTCCTTAAGGCTTTGCGTAAAGAGCTTGATCGGATCGCGCTCTTGATGCTCTTCGATTTCGGCGCGCGTGCGGTAATTGCCGGGGTCTGACATGGAGTGTCCCATAAAGCGATAAGTGCGGATTTCTAAAAGCGTCGGCAGGGATTCTTTGCGCGCGCGTTCGAGTGCTCTTTCGGTCGCTTCGCGGACGGCAAGCACGTCCATGCCGTCAACGAACTCGGAAACGATGTCGTAAGCGCAAGCCTTCTGCGAAACGTCTTGCAAGGACATCGCGCGTGCCGCAGATGTACCCATGCCGTATTGATTATTTTCGCAGATGTATATGCAGGGAAGTTTCCAAAGCTGCGCGAGATTCAGTGATTCATGAAACGCACCTTGATTGACCGCCGCTTCGCCGAAATAGCAGAGCGTCGCTTGCTCCGTGCCTTTGTATTTGGCGGCGAAGGCGACGCCTGTGGCGAGCGGGATTTGTCCGCCGACGATGCCATGCCCGCCTAAGAAATTTACGTCTGCGTCGAACATGTGCATCGAGCCGCCTTTGCCGGATGAACAGCCGCCCGCCTTGCCGTATAACTCTGCCATGACTTCTTCGGGCGAAATGCCTTTGGCGATGGCATGGCCGTGCTCGCGGTAACTCGTTATCACGTAATCGTCAGGCCGCAGAGCGCTGATCGAGCCGACTGCCACCGCTTCCTGTCCGATGTATAAATGACAGAAGCCGCCGATCTTGCCTAGACTGTAACTTTCGGCGCTCTTTTCCTCGAAGCGTCGAATCAAAATCATCTGGTGAAGAATTTTCAAAAGCGTTTCGCGTTCGACGTTTTCGAGACGGTTCTTTTGTTCTTTCTTGCGCTGCGTGTGTTCCTGCTGCATCTCTGCCGCATTTATATTTGCGGGCGGATTCGGTTCGACGACTGCGGTTGCCGAGCCGTTATTCGGTGAATTACCTTTGTTGCGCGCAGCGCGGTTATTCGTGCGTGTTGCTGGTTTGCTCATGTGATTAAATTTTAATTTCAGCTTGTTGTTGAATCGTGATGGATTATACGCGAGATGTTCGCCGCCGCGCAAAAGCAACTGGCTGCGCAACGAAAAACGGCGCGCATTGTGTTCTAGACAATACGCGCCGCGAAGGAAAAACGTCGTGAAGAAATGTGTGCCTGCGAGTTAATCCTCTTGCGTTATCTGAAGGCGTCTATGGATGCCGCGTTCGGTTGTGCAGAAAGCGTCGGCGCGAGTTTGCGCGTGTGCTTGTCTTGCTGCATGTTGCGATCCGCCGTTGTCAAGAGTTGCTCGGCGGTTTCACCATCTTCAGGGAAACATGCGACGCCGACGCTGACGCTGACTTCGGCGGTGCGTCCGGCGCGGACAGGGAATTGATGAGCTTCAACCGCCGTGCGTATGCGCTCGACGACCATGGCCGCCATATCGCCCGAAGCCATCGGCATGATTGCGACGAATTCATCGCCCGCGTAACGCGCGAGAACATCCATTTGCCGCAACTGATTTTTAATGACTCCCGCGATGCTCGCAAGCATACGGTCTCCGACAGCGTGGCCGTAAGCATCATTGACTTTCTTGAAGTCGTCCAAGTCCATGCTGATGACGGTCATCGGCTCGCGGTTGAGACGCTGGCATTCGGCGATGCGCTGTTCGAGCGTCAGATAAAAAGCCTTTGCGTTCGGCAAGTCCGTCAACGTATCGCTCAAGGCGCTGTCACGCGTTCTCTCGAAGGTGAGCGCGTTGTTGAGCGCGGACGAAGCGTGCTGTGCGACGGATTCGAGCAATCGCACATGCTCCGAAGTGTAGGATTTGAGATTCTTCGAGTACAGCGTGATTGCGCCGAACGCGCCGTCTTCGCGTATCAATGGCGAGACGAGCACGCCGCGAATGCTTTGCATGATTTCATCCGGCACGCCGACGAGATCGAGTTCCGGCGAAGTGTTGCACATTGAGCGCGCGTTGGCGATAACCCATCCAGTGATGCCGTCGCCGATGCTCATGCGTCGTTTTCCGAACACGTCTGCGTGTTCGCCTGCAACGTGCGCCGGATATGCCTTGCCCGTTTTTTCATCGACGAGAAAAATAATACATGTATCGAAGGGAACAATCGCGCGCAGCTTGTTAGAGATGAGCGTGACAGTGTCCTGCATGTTGAGCGATGAGCCGATGGTCTGCGCAATTTCATGCAAAGCGAAAACTTCGCGCTGCGCTTCGGAGATCGAGCGAAAGCCTGCGTCGCCGTCGTCCGGCGTGCCGAGAGTTTCAGAAGCAAGCCCCGCATCCGGGCGCGAGTTCGTTTCGTAACCGTCGATTTTGGATGCGACCTGTTCCTGAATGTCCGTCGAAGCAATCAGATTATCGAATTCGAGTACGTGTTTGATGAATACGTCAACGATCTTCGGATCGAAAGACGTGGCAGACATCTTGCGCAGCAGATCAATGGATTCTTCGCGCGTCATGCCTTTGCGGTACGGCCTGTCGCAGCGCGTCGCGTCATAAAAATCGACGACGGCGATAATGCGCGCGACAAGCGGAATACCTTCGCCGCGCAAGCCGGATGGATAGCCTTTGCCGTCCCAACGCTCATGATGATGACGAACGATGTCTTCGACGGGATAAGGAAAGCCGACGCGCTTTAGAATATCGCCGCCGACAGAAGTATGAATCTTCATTTTGGCGAATTCGGATTCAGTGAGCTTGCCCGGCTTGTTCAAAATGTATTCCGGCACGGCGAGTTTTCCCACGTCATGAAGGAGTGCGCCAGCGACGAGCGCTTGCAGTTCCGTGCCTTTGACGTTCAGAATTTTGCCCATCTCCGTCGCGTAAATTTGCGTGCGGCGAACATGCCCGTGCGTCGTTTGGTCTTTCGCGTCGATGGCGATGGCGAGCGATTCGATAGTGTTCATGTGCAAGTCCGCCATTTCCTGTATGTGGCGCGACTTTTCCGCTTCGGCGCGGCGCACTTCTTCCACGCGCTGCTCGTTGAAACGATAAAGAAGATGAACGAGGCCGACAATCAACGTGCCGACGAAGACGAAGGTGAAACCACCGCCGAGCAAAGCCGCGTAAAAAAGCGCCGCCGCCGCCGCGCCCGCTACCTGCGTCAAAGAAGTCCAGACAAGGCTCTCGCGCGAAAACGTCAAAGCGCTGCCGGATTCAAATGCGGTAAAAGCCGCCGTCGCTATCGTGCTCAGAGAATATTGAACAAGCGCGAGCACGCAAAGCGGCAACAGCAATTTGTCGAACGACACTGTGTTGGTGTCACTGCCTGCGCCCGCAAGTATGTGTACAAACCATCCGTAGAGGCTGGCGGCAACGTAAGTGGAAATAATCGCCGCGCCGGTGGTGAAAACAGTCACGCGCGGGTCTCTGGATTTACGGGATGAGAGAAAGCCTACGACCGCCGCAAGCACAGTCGCGGGGCCTGCGCTGCCGTTCGGCGCGGCGGCGTACATCATTGCTGCCAGAAAAATAAAAGCATCGGCAACCGATTTCTCGCTGCGGCTGACTCCGTCCGCGTCAGTGACGGGAATCGTAAAGCTTCCGGCGGCGATGGTTAAAATCAGTAATCCGAACCACGTCGCCAGACCCGTCCAACCTGAAAGCGGGAATGTGTGAAGTGAAAACAAGGAGTAAGCGAACAGCACAACGGCAATCGCGGCGACGCTGCCCAGAAGCGCAAGACTTTTCCATTTACCTTGTGGCATAGCTACGGCATTTCCCTAAGTTGTAAGAAGATTGGAGAGAAGCGGAGTTGATACTTAATTGAGGCCTATCGGGTGAATCGGCGGCAACGCTGCAATTAAAGTACAGTCAATAAAAGCGGCAAAGCAACGTTTATAGTTTGCTTAACGTTTGCCAAACATGTTTAGCAAACGTTGTTACGATACCGTTTTCCGTTTACTTCGTCAAGCATTTTTCGCCGCAAATAGCATTTCGACGGATTGCAACAACGGTGGATTATGGTTATCTTTGCGCACTTGCCCGTACATATAAATACGTGCTACAAAAATGCGCCGACTGACCGGGCTATTATTTATTAATTGTTAAGCGCAAAAAAATGTATTTCTGCGCAATCTAGTGTACACTGCGCCCCTAAGAATCAAGATTTGCTTTGGAATATCGGGCGAAGAATTGATTCTGTAAGTGCAGGGACGGTCTGCGAGGGATCGGAAGCGGCAGGCGCTCAATCCGTCACCGGATGACCGCACATTGCAAAATCGTGGAGTGCCGCGAGGCCAGCCACCGAAGGTTTCAACTCGTGTGTTTGACGCTATGTCAAAAACCGGGCGCAATGAATGTAAAAACATAACTTGCCCGACGCACTGATGTTTTGCGATAAAGCTTTAGCGCAAAGTTCGTGCCGTGTGGCTTAAACCTATAGACTTGAGTTGACGCGAGGGTTTATCAACTAAGGGCATAAGCTTTAACAAAAGCTCCGCTCAACTCCCCAACCAACAGACCCTCTCGGGTTACAGGAGAAAAATCGATGCGAAGAACTTTAGCGATATTTGCCTTGCTTACCGTTGCCGCTTTCTGGGCTGGTTGCTCGACGACCGACGGCAATGCCAATACCAACACGACGACCACGACGACCACTGCCACGAACATGAATAACGGCAACATGGGCGGCAACATGAACAACGGAAATATGTCGAACATGAATAACGGCAACATGGGCGGCAACATGAACAACGGAAATATGTCGAACATGAGTAACGGCAACATGGGCGGCAACATGAACAACGGAAATATGTCGAACATGAATAACAGCAACATGGGCGGCAACATGAGCAACATGAACAACGGAAATATGATGAAGGGCACCGTTAACGTCAACACCAAGACAGGCAATGTCAGCGGTCAGGTGAACGTCAACAAAAAACCCTAACCCTTCTCGCGCTATCAGCGAAACACGAAGGCGCGTTGAAATTCAGCGCGTCTTTTGTTTTTAGCTTTAGCAGTCGCCGCAGCTTAGAACGCTTCGGCTCAATTGTGACCCTCAAGCTTTTTACGTGAACGATTCTTTACCGGCAGAACTTCCACGCTTTCGCTATCTAATTGACAGGGAAGAAACACGCGTTGCGCTTGGTGATTGGCAGTCGTTTGAAATCATCGGCCTCGACACGGAAACCTTCCGGGATAGGCAGCACAATCACTCGCATGTTTCCTTGATACAACTCGCGCCGCCCGACGGCACGGAAGTTTTAATTATCGACGCGCTTGCCGTCGGCGTCGAAGTTGAAACTTTACGCTCTCTCGTCGAATCGCCCGCCGTTAAGATGTGCGCGCACAACGCCAGATTCGATGAAGGCGTGCTGCAGCGCGCAGGACTCCTTCCCGCCGCCTTCATTGACACGCTGCGTCTGTCACGCGAGGCTTTGCGTTTGCCTTCGTACAGCCTGCGCGCGGTGGTTGCACACCTATTCGGCATCGCGCTCGATAAAAGCTTTCAAAGATCGAATTGGCGCAGACGCCCGCTCACACAGGCGCAACTCGATTATGCGGCAATGGACGCATACATTACTTTGCGCGTCTACGAAGAACTTGAGCGCAGGCTCACCGAACAAAATCGTTGGGACGACGCGCTGTGCCGCGCCACACTCGCTCCCGTTGGTATAAACAACAAACGCACTTCGCGCCAACGCCGCCAATCCACTTACACTCCACCGAGAGCCTTGACGGAAGCGGAACGCCGCGCCCTTACGCAATTAAAGAAATGGCGTCTGGAAAAATCATTTGAAGCACGCATTCCGGCTTACATGATCTGTCCTGACCGAACGCTCGAACAATTGATTCTCGATCAACCCGAAACGCTCGACGCGCTTTTATCCATTCACGGACTCGGCGCGGCGAAAATCTCTCGCTACGGTGAAGAATTGCTACAAGCCCTCGCGGAATTCTCCGGCCTGCTCCAAAATAATTCCTAACAGTGAACCTTCCGCGCTATTTCTAATTCGCGTTTGCCTCTAATTGCGCAGACAACTCTTCCGCCGTCGTGACGGGCGCGCGACAACTATAATGCTCACAAACGTAGGCTGTCGCCATTCCATCGAGCTTCGTGCGTTCGCGCAGCAGCGGCACGAGTTGGGTTGCCCGTTCGTCATGCTCAATAGCTTGCGCGACAATCTTGTTCGGTAAAAATCTCTTCCACACTTCACGCGTAAGCTGCCGCGTATCCGCCCCGTCCCGCTCGCCGATAATGACGATCTCCTTTGGCGACGAAAGATAAAAATCGAGAGCGCACAGCGCACGCCCGAACGCCGACGGATACCGCATTAGCGGTTCGCCCAAGATATGCAGCACGGTTTCGGCGCGCTGCCTGTAATCATCATTGCCTGTGAGAACGGAGAGGTGCAGCAACACGTCTGCGGCAACGTTGTTTCCCGAAGGCGTCGCGTTGTCGAAATAATCCTTCGAGCGCACGATCAATTCTTCGTGGCTTTTGCCCGTATAGAAAAATCCGCCCGCTTGCTCGTCCCAAAATTCGCGCAGCATCGTGTCCGCAATCGCTTGCACTTCTTCGAGCCATCGCACTTCGCCGGACGCTTCGTAAAGCGCGAGCAAGCCATCCGCGTAAAAAGCGTAATCGTCCAGATACGCATTCAGCTTCGCCTGTCCGTCCTTGTATGTGCGCAACAGCAATCCGTCGCGCCGTAAATTGTCGAGCACAAACTCTGCATTGCGGCGCGCGATGTTCAAGTAATCATCACGTTCGAGAATCGCCGCTGCCTCGGCAAAGCTTGCGAGCATCAAACCATTCCATGCCGTTAAAATCTTTTCATCACGCGCAGGCTTAACGCGCTTTTCGCGTGCTGCAAAAAGTTCACGCCGCCCGCGTTCGAGCGCTTCCCTCAAGCGCTCCACTGAAACACCCGCAGCCTTTGCCGTGTCTTCGACGGAGCGCGAGACGTGCAGAATATTCACTCCTTCAAAATTACCGGCTTCGGTCACATCATAGTAAGCAGAGAACAGCCGCGCATCCTCCGCGCCCAAAATCTCCTTAATCTCCGGCGGCGTCCAGACAAAAAACTTTCCTTCGTGGCCTTCCGAATCCGCGTCCTGCGTCGAATAAAAGCCGCCTTGCTCGTTTGTCATTTCGCGCGCCACATAAGCGAAGGTTTCTTCGGCGATGCGGCGATAGAACTCGTCATTCGTCATCTGGTAAACATGCAGATAAAGACGCGAGAGCAAGGCATTGTCATACAGCATTTTTTCAAAGTGCGGCACGAGCCACTCGGCATCCGTCGAATAGCGATGAAAGCCGCCGCCGAGTTGATCGTACATGCCGCCCATCGCCATCTTGCGGCAAGTCTTCTCTACAATTTCAAGCGCCGCCGGTTCGTTTGTGCGATGAACAAAGCGCAGCAGAAAATCCAGATTCATCGCCGCAGGAAATTTAGGAGCCGCGCCGAAGCCGCCGTTCTCCTCGTCGTAATTGCGCGCGATGCCATCTGCCGCCGCATCGAGTATTGCAACGGAAAGCGTTTCGTTTGTTTGGGATACCGCGTCCATGCGGCGCAACTCATCGAGCATCGAAGCGGCGGTTTGCCTTACTTCATCCACGCGTGTTTGATAAGTCTCCGCGACGCCCATCAGCACGCGCGGAAAGCCGGGCATGTTGTAACGATCTTCGGGCGGAAAATATGTGCCGCCGTAAAAGGGAATTCCGTCGGGCGTGAGAAAAACAGTCATCGGCCAGCCGCCGTGACGCGTCATCATCTGCACCGCGTTCATATAAATTTGATCTAGGTCTGGCCGCTCCTCGCGGTCAACTTTGATGTTGATAAAATTCTCGTTCATCAAGCGCGCAATCGCTTCATTCTCGAAGGATTCATGTTCCATGACATGACACCAGTGGCAAGCCGAATAGCCAATGCTGAGGAGGATGGGTTTGTTTTCTTCGCGCGCCCTGCGCAAAGCTTCTTCGCTCCACGGATACCACTCGACGGGATTGTGCGCGTGCTGCAAAAGATAAGGACTCGTTTCGTCGATCAAGCGATTCGTGTGTGCGTGCGGCGCTGATCGTTGTTCCGGCTGATGCGCTGACTGTTTCTGGTCTGCCATAACTTTCCCTTCGTGAACTTTTGGGTTTTCCGTATTCTACCGTTTTCGTGCAGCACTTCCTAACAAGCTCTTATCGCATACTACATTGATCGTGCATTTATATTTTACGGCTTCGACTTGAACCGATGCTCTTTGTTATACTCAATCCATAATGAACGGTGATTCATTTTGAGCTAAGCGGAAAGTTTTTTGCGGCGAAGGCCGTGCTTCCGCAAATCTTTCGACAAGGGAGCGCGTAACGCGTGGAACGAGAAACTCTGGAAATGGATGTGGTGTTCGTCGGCGCGGGGCCTGCTAATTTGAGCGGCGCGCTGCATCTCGCGCGGCTCATCAAAGAGCACAATGAAGCCGTCGCAAGCGGCATACGAACGGGCGAAGCGCTCGGCGACATAGAAATCGGCGTCATCGAAAAAGGCGCATACGTCGGTGCGCACATGCTCTCCGGCGCAGTGATGGACCCGCGTGCCTTGCGCGAACTTATGCCGGACTTTTTGGAGCAGGGCGCGCCGCTCGAATCGCCCGTCACAGAAGACTCGTTTCTGTATCTCACAAAGACACGCGCGATTCGCTCGCCCGTCACGCCGCCGCCCTTGCGCAATCACGATTACTATATCGTTTCGCTCAACAAACTGGTGTCATGGCTCGGCGAGAAATGCGAGGAAGCGGGCGTTAATATTTTCCCCGAGTTCCCCGGCGCAGACCTTTTGTACGACGAGCGCGATGCTGTGATAGGCGTGCGCACGGGCGACAAAGGTATCAACAAGGAAGGCAAGCCGAAAGCGAATTACGAACCCGGCGTTGATTTGCGCGCGAAAGTGACGGTGCTCGGCGAAGGGCCGCGCGGCTCGCTCACAAAGCAACTCATCAAGCGACTTAATCTGAACGACGGACGCGAGCCGCAGGTTTATAGTCTCGGCATCAAAGAGCTTTGGGAATTGCCGGACGACCGTTATCCGGCGGGACGCGTCACGCACACGCTCGGCTTTCCGTCCGACGCGAAGACTTACGGCGGCGGCTGGATTTACGGAATGCAGAATCGCATTCTCAACATAGGTTATGTGACCGGATTGGATTACGGCGACCCTTTGCTCGATCCGCACGCGGAGTTTCAACGCTACAAGACGCATCCGTATATCCAAAAACTTTTGGAAGGCGGCAAGATGATTCGCTACGGCGCAAAGGCGATTGCCGCCGGAGGCATACACGCGATGCCGCAGATTTACTCGGATGGCGTGTTGCTCACAGGCGACGCGGCGGGCTTTCTCAATTCGCAGCGCCTAAAGGGAATCCACACGGCGATCAAAAGCGGAATGCTCGCGGCTGAAACGATCTTCGCGGCGCTCGTCGCCAACGATTTTTCCGCCAAACAGCTTTCGCATTATGAGCGAAGCGTGAAGAGCAGTTGGGTAATGAAGGAATTGCACGCCGTCAGAAATTTTCACGCGGGCTTTCGACACGGGCGCTGGCTCGGCATGGTCAATGCGGGATTACAATTTGTGACCGGCGGTAAATCGTGGGGACTCTTTGATCGCGCGAGCACCGAGCCGGGACACACTGCCTTGCGTAAACTTTCAGACTACGGCTATGCGGGCGACGACAGCGCGCAGCGTTACGATGATTTGAAGTTCGACGGCAAAACGACTTTCAATAAAGTCACGGACGTATATCACGCTGCCGTCGGCCACGACGAAGACCAGCCAGCGCATTTGCATGTGCTCGACACAAACATTTGCGCGACGCGATGCGCGGAAGAATACGGCAATCCGTGCCAGCGTTTTTGCCCTGCTTCGGTTTACGAGATGGTTAATGATGAAGCGACGGGAAAGCGCCGCCTGCAAATCAATTTCTCAAACTGCGTGCATTGCAAAACGTGCGACATCATGGACCCGTATCAGATAATCAACTGGGTGACGCCGGAAGGCGGCGGCGGGCCTGATTACAAAAATATGTAAACGGTCAATTGACGCGCGAAGCCGAACGCGCCTATCGGGTATGGCGCGCCGACTCATCTTTTGTCACAGGTGAAAAGTGAGAGGCTATTTATTCCATCAAGCGTGCTGCGCGTGAGCTATCTCGAACAGCAGATGAACGACAGCGCGCTCGTTTAATCTTCGTCTTTGTCGATTGTGAATCTGACTTTGCCGCGTTCGACTTCTTCGATTGCGATGCGCGTCGGCTTATGTTTTTGCATGTCCATTTCGACGCGCGGGGTTGCGCCGCGCTGGAGCTGCTTGCTTCTGCGCGCCGCGACGATAATCATGCGATATTTAGAGTCCATTGCCACTTGTTCGACTTCGCCCGGTGTTTCGATTACTGCTTCTGTTGCTTTTGCCATCGTATTTTTCAATCCTCGATCACTGTTTAATATAAATATCGATTCGCCCGCCGAATCCTTTATCTATCGGCTTCGCTCGCCGGACTCTGCGGAAATGTGTCTATGATGCGTTGCGCGACCGATTCCTGACGCGTGCGGCGCGCCCGTTCAGCATAGACAATCGATGCTAATTGCGCGGCGGCCGTGTCCGCTTCGTCGTTGACGATTACATAATCGAATTCGGTGTAATGCAAGACTTCCGCGCGCGCATTGCGCAATCTGAGCGCGAGATCGTCCGGCCTTTCGGAGCCGCGTGCAGTCAGGCGCTCACGCAAAACCTCATAGGTCGGCGGCAAAATAAAAACGCTCAACGCCTCCGGCACAAGCTGGCGCACGCTTTTTGCTCCCTGCACGTCTATCTCCAAAATGATGTCGCGGCCTTCGGTTAATTCGTGCTCGATTTGTTCGTGCGCCGTGCCGTAAAAATTGCCGTGAACGCGCGCCCATTCAAGAAATCGTTGGGCGGCGATTCCTTTTTCAAATTCTTCGAGTGAAATGAAAAAATAATCGACACCATTTGTTTCACCCGTGCGCGGCGCGCGCGTGGTGAATGAAACAGAATAGCCGAGATTGGGAACTTCCTTCAACACGCGGCGAATCAATGTGCCTTTGCCGCCGCCGGACGGCGAGCTGACGACGATCAGCATTCCGCGCGAAGCGTTGGATGCCGTCTGCGCGTTTGGCGTAGACATTTCTTTTCTCTCACTCGACATTCTGAACTTGCTCGCGCAGTTTCTCGACTTCGGCTTTGATGGCGAGCGCCGCGTCTTTGATTTGCAGATCGGTTGATTTGGAAAGCACTGTGTTGGCCTCGCGGTTCAATTCCTGCAACAGAAAATCGAGCCGCTTGCCTGCTTCACCATTCGCTTCGAGCGTTTCACGAAATTGCGCAAGATGGCTTTTCAATCGCGTTATTTCTTCCGATACATCGCTGCGATCCGCGAGATACGCGACTTCCTGCGCGAGTCTTCCGGCATCTATTTCGATTGCTTGAAGGCCATCGCGCGCGAGCATATCTGCGATCTTTTTTTGCAGCCGCGCGCGGTAAGCATCCACCAAATCGCTTGCGCCCGCTTCGATCAATGGAACATAACGCATGATTTCATCGAGCCGCCCGTGCATTTCTTTGGCGAGCGCGTCGCCTTCACGCGTGCGCATTTGTTCCAATTCATCGAGCGCTTCGTCGGTGGCCTGCGCGATGCCTTCAGTCATTCTCTCGTCGATGCCGTCGCGCGTCGGCTGCATTGCGCCGGGAATGCGCGCCAGCACGTTGATGTCCGGCTCGCCTGCGACGTTGAACTCTTGCTGGATTGCGCGAAGCGCGTGAATGAATCCGGCAATCAACGGGCGATTGATTTCGTAAGCGACTTCGCCCGTCCGTTCGAGCGTTAAATTGACATCGACGCGCCCGCGCGACAAACGCGAAGAAATGCGCCGCTTGATTTCATTTTCAAGCGAAGCGAGTTCCGATCCCGCGCGCAAATGCACATCCAGAAAACGGTTGTTGACGGTTTTAATGTCAACGCCGACTGTGAAATTTTCGCCCGCCGCCGCGCCGCGTCCGAATCCGGTCATTGATTTCATAAGATGCTGAATCGGTAAATCGTAAATGGTCGTCAGAGAAAAGCTGTTCAGGCTTTTTCCACTGATTACTAACTACTTACCAACACGTCCTCCTCTTCCTCATCGGCGAATTGCAGTTCGTACAATCGTTTGTATTGTCCGCGACTTTGCGCCAGAAGCTCCGCGTGCGTGCCTGTTTCAATGATGCGCCCGCGTTCCATGACGACGATTTTGTTGGCGCGGCGGACAGTCGAGAGCCTGTGCGCGATAACAACCGTTGTGCGATTGCGCGTCAGATTAGCGAGCGCGCGCTGCACAAGGCGTTCGGATTCGGCGTCGAGCGCGGACGTGGCTTCATCTAAAATAAGCACGGGCGCATCTGCGAGAACGGCGCGTGCGATGGCTAAACGCTGGCGTTGGCCGCCGGATAAAAAGATGCCGCGCTCGCCGACAATGGTATCGTAGCCGTTCGGCAACTCAACTATGAACTCATGCGCGAAGGCGACACGCGCGGCTTCTTCGATTTCCGAATTAGTTGCATCGGGACGCGCGTAGGCGATGTTGTGGCGCACCGTGTCGTTAAAGAGCACTGTCTCCTGCGTGACGATGGCGATCTGTCGGCGCAAACTGCTCACGCTCGCGTCGCGCAAATCCATGCCATCCCACAATACTGCGCCTTCTGTCGGATCGTGAAAGCGCGGCAGCAATTTCGTCAAAGTCGATTTGCCGCCGCCGGATTCGCCGACGAGCGCGACCAACGTGTTGGCCTGAATACGCAAATCTATTTGCCGCAGCACGCCTTTGGATTCGTTCGCGTAATTGAATGAAACATCGCGCAATTCGATTTCGCGGCGCAAGGCGGGAAGGTCAACAGCGTCCGGCTTTTCGGGAATCTCATCATGCTCGTCCATGACTTCCCAGACGTGGCGCGCGGCGGCAAGCGCTTGCTCCATATTGTTTTGCAGGCGCGAAAGTTTACGCATTGGGTCATAGCTGCGAAAAAGGAAAATGATAAAGGTGAAAAATTGCGCGGCATTCATGTGCCCCAAAGCTATTTCGCGCTTGCCGAAGTAAAGCAGCACGACGATTGCGACGACGGCGATCATCTCTATCGTCGGCGGCGCGATGCCAGAAATTTTGGCCGAGCGCAGATTGGCGCGCACAATGTCGCCCGCGACTTGCGTGAAACGTTGCTGTTCGCGTGCTTCGGCGCGGTAAGCTTTGACAATTGTTTGATTGGCGAGCGCTTCCTGCGCCGTGTCAGTCAAGCGTTTGTTGCCCTCGAAGGATTCGTACGAGAGATTGCGCAGTGCTGTGCCGAAGCGCGCGGTCAGCACGGCGATGACGGGCGCGATGAGTAGCGCGCCGAGCGTCAAACGCCAGTTGTAGTAAAACGACGCGGAAAGAAAAACAATCAGCGTGAAACTTTCGCGCAGCATATCGCGCAAAGTCGAAGTAACGGCGACTTCGATGGCCGCAGCAGATGAAACAAGGCGCGAAACGATGTAGTTTGTGCGGTGGCGCTCGAAGAAGTTAGCGGACTGCGCGAGCACATGATCGTAGAGGTCTTGCCGTAGGCGAAGCACCGCCGCCTGCCCGATGCGCGCCATCAGGTAAGTCGAAAGATATTCCGCAAAACCTTTGATGGCCGTGAAAGTCAGAAGAAGAATGGCGATGTTGCGCAACGCGCCGATGCCGGAGGCGGGAATCAATTTTTGCAGATTGAAGAGCGTCGCCGATTGTTGCCCGCCGTTCGAGGCCGCAAATGCTTGATCGAAGATCGGCACGATCAGCGCGTTGATGGCACCTTCGAGAAGCGCTACCATCAGCATCGCAATTGTCGCCAGCAAGAACTTTCCGAGATGTGGCCTTAAATATTTTAAGAGTCGGCGTAGATCGTGCATTAGTCAGGCAGCGCGTTTGCGGAGAATGGAAACATGACGGCAGTCGGTTTTGCCGAATTGATAAACAGAAAATATACTTACCAATGCCGCGCGGCGTCAAGGCGAAGGCGGCGCGCGAATAATTTAACTGTGTCCGTCGATGGCCGCAAATATTTAGGCTGACAGCCGCGCAAGTGCGCTATAATCGCGCGCGCCAAACATATCTCTCCGGCCGGGTTAATTGCGATAAAACGAAAGACGAGTGGATAACGCGTGAGCCAGAAACTTTTGATTGTGGATGATGATGTCAGTATGCGCCTGTTGCTGGCGGAATATTTTCGGCGGCTCGGGTTCGAGGTGGAAGAAAAGGAAAACGGCGCGGCGGCGCTCGAATCTGCCGTGTCTGCGAAGTTCGATTGCTTTATTTTCGACGTGATGATGCCGGGCATGACGGGCTTTGAATTGCTCCAGCGCATGCGCGCCAAAGGCATAAAGACGCCCGCGCTTTTTTTGACGGCGCAGGATCAGATGGACGATAAGGTGGCGGGCTTTGAAGCGGGCGCAGACGATTATCTGACAAAGCCCTTCAGCCCGCGCGAACTCGAAATGCGCGTCAATGCTTTGCTGCGCCGAAGCGGCAGCGGCGGCGGCAATCAAGCCGACGCGGGCGCGGAAAATGAGCGCATAGAGGTCGGCGACATCGTGATAGACAAGCGCCGCCACCAAGTTCTGCGTCGCGGCGAAGACGTGAATCTGACGCCGCTCGAATTTCAGATATTGGAATTGCTGGCTTCGGAGCCGGGGCGCGCGTGGTCTAGAAATTCCTTGCTCGATAAAGTCTGGAGCACTGAATACGAAGGCTACCAGCGCAACATAGACCCGCACATCAATCGTTTGCGAAATAAGCTCGAAGATGATCCGAAGAATCCGCAGTATGTATTGACGGTGCGCGGCGTCGGATATAAATTAAATGAAACTCTTTGAATTTTCCCGATTCAAAGCGAAGCAAAACTAAAATTCACACAGGGCAGAATCAGTATGTCGAACATTCAAAGGCATTTCAGAATCATGTTAAAGCACGCTTTTTTATTTGTACTCTTATTTGTACTCGTTGCCACGCTCATCGCCGCGCCGTGTGCCGTCGCCAACGCGCAGAAGCGAAGACAGAAGCAGTCTCCCGTCGCCGCGCAGCAGCAGCAGGCCGCGACACGCATACGCTGGAGCGGCGAGCAGGGAGTCACGCGTTACAGATTGCAGCTTGCCACCGACGCCGAATTTACGGACATCGTATTTGATCGCGCCATCGTTGGCCGCGAATACGTTGTCAGAGACTTGCCGCCGGGAAATTATTTCTGGCGTGTCGCGCCCGCCGCGAGCGAAACAGGACGGTATTCAACGCCCGCTCCCGTGCAGATAACCAACGCGCCGGGCGTTGAAGTTGCAACCGACACGCGCACTCCGACAATCGAACGCACGCCGACATTTACTCCGCCGACGGAGCGCATTTTGCAGCCGCCCGCGAATGCCGGTTGGCGCACCGCGACGGGCAATGTCTTGCAGCCGTTCGCCGCGCATTTGCGTGATGCGTCGGGCTATGATCTCGTCGGCGTCAACTCAGACGGCAACGTCTACGCGCTGAACGGCGCAAACGGCGTCGCCTTGTGGACAACGCGTTTCAGGCCGAGCGCCAGACGCGGTGAAGTGACGGGCAATAGCGGCGCGGCGGCCTTCGCGCCGGTCATCGTTTCTTCAGCGCAAAAGCCGCTGGCAAATCTAGTCGTCGCTTACGAAGGCGGCGTGCGAAGTCTTGACGGTGCGACGGGGCGCGAATTGTGGCGCGCTTCCGTTTCAGGACGCGCGGCGAGCGGAACGAGCTTTGACCTAGACGCGGACGGCACGCCGGAAATCGCCGTCGTGGATGACATCACTCCTTCGCTCGTGGTGCTCAACGGCGAAACGGGCGGCATTCTTTCGCAAACAAAGTTGGCGGCGAACCCTGTCGGCGCTCCGGTAGCGCTCCAGACGGGTACGGAGCGCAGTCTCGCTCTCGCGCTCTCGAATGGAGTCGTCGAAGTGCGAAACATAAACGGCAAAAACCTTCGCACAATCAAGCTCGATGCGTCGATTACTACCGCGCCGCTCGTCGTGCAAATGACGAACGCTTCAATATTGATGGTCGGCACTGACAAAGGTTTGATTGCGCTTAACGGAACTGATTTGCGCCCGCTGTGGCGCGTGGCGACGGATAAGGCAGATGCGCCGCGCGGCACGCTTGCCGCCGCCGATCTGGACGGCGACGCAGTGCCGGAAGCCTTGATGATTACGCGCAGCAACCGCGTGGTGGTAATTAATGTCAGCACAGGAAAAATAAAGTGGTACGCAGGCGGCGCAACCGACGCAGCCTCTGCCGCCTTCGCAGACTTGAACGGCGATAACTCTCTGGATGTCATCATCGCCGCCGTGCCGTCGTTCGCCATCGGATTAAGCGGGCGCGACGGAAGCTTGATCTGGCGGGCAGATGAAACAGGGCAGGCGCGCCAGCAGGGAAGCAGCGATGCAGGTGCGCCGCGCGTGTTGGTTGCCGCGCCGGTGAATGCAAACTCGTCCTTCATCGTCGGCAGCGATCCGGCGCATGTCGGCTTGCGCGCCGTCGGCTTGCCGCAGGGTGCTGCCGTCGCCGTAAATCGTTGAGTTCTTCGTTAGCGAAGAAAACAAAACAGAAAACTTTATGCTGTGGATTGTCGCCGGAGCGCTCGTTTTGGTCTGGCTAATCTTGCTGTTAATGGGCAAGAGCGGCCTCGTTCATATTTTGCCTATCTCGGCGCTGGCGATTGTCGTGGCGCAAATTGCGGCTAACCGACGCGCCGCGATGTAGAAAGAGTTTACGAAGGAAAAGGGCGAGGCTGTCTTTGAAGCAAAGGCGGCCTTTTCGATTTTGAGAGACTTCTTCTAAACATCTAAGCCTTCGATGTTAAAATGCGTGCGGCAACAATGAACAATAATTGTGCATCCATAAAATACACGTCTACGCTTTTCTTTGAGAGAAGTGCAACTCCCGAAACGTCCATGCCCGAATTGAAAGGACGACTGATTTATGAAACTTTCTAACTCTTTTTCCCTACGGCTGATCTGGACATCTCTGCTTTTATGCAGCATTGCCGCGCAGTCTCTCGCGCAGCAGGGCGATCAAAAACGGCAGACGATTGCGATTACGTATCCGCTCGATCAAACCGTCGGCGTTAAGTTTCGTGGCACGACACTCTTGCCTCGCTTGAGCGGCGAAGCCAAAGTGCGACGCGCCGGACGACGCGGGACGCGAGTTGAATTGAGCGTTGAAAATTTGCCGCGCGCGTCCGAACTCGGCGGCCTTTATACGACATATATACTGTGGGCGATTTCACCTGAAGGCCACGTCGATAACTTGGGCGAAATAAAGCGCGGCGGCAGCTTTATCGTCAATTCCAAACTCGATGTGACGACGCCTTTGCAAACCTTCGCGCTGATCGTCACCGCCGAGCCGCATTTTCTGATGCAGAGTCCGAGCCGCATGGTCGTGCTCGAAAATCTGCCGCCGCTAAAGCCCGCCGGTGCTGAAGTCGCAACCATCAACGTGCAGTATCTGGGCAATGCCAGCGATTACCTGAACAACAATCAGCGTTTGCCTGAAGTGGCAGACGTCGATTATCGCAACACTCCCGTATCGCTGCTCGGCGCGCGCCAATCAATCAACATCGCGCGCTTTGCCGGAGCCGCGCAGGACGCGCCCGCCGAATTGAAGGAAGCACAAGCGCAGCTCGAATCATCGGAAAACGCTTGGCGTCTCAAACAATCCGAAGCGGAAATAGACGCTGCCGCGCGCCGCGCCACAAGTCTCGGCGTGCGCGCGGAAGAAACAGCGCAGGCGCATCGTGCCGCGCGTTTGCAGCGCGAGGAAGTCGCGCGCCGCGATGCAGACTTGCGCGAAGCGGAAGACTCCGCCGCCAACTCCACGAAGGAAGTTTCCGGTCTGCGCGTCGCGCTCGAACGCGAGCAACACGCGCGCGAACTTGCCGAACAGGATGCCGCCAACGCGCAAACACAGTTAAGAGATGTTCGTTCCGAAGTGGCGCGACTGCGCGATGAACTACAAAGTGTGCGCGCCGAAGGCGAAGACGCCAAACTCAAACTCGCGCGTATCGAAGGCGAAAGACGCGCAGAGGAAACGCGCCTCGCCGCAGAGCAAAAAAACGCGCAGCAACGCGAGTCCGCCGCGACGCTCAAACAAACGCTCGCGCGCTTTGGCACAGTGCGCGAAACAACGCGCGGCATCGTGCTTACCCTACCTGAATCGCTGTGGACGAATCCGCGCGCAAGTCTTCTGTCTCCGGTTGCTGCAGCAAAGCTCGAACCGCTCGCAGCACTGCTCGCCAACAATCCCGACTACCAGATTGCCGTCGAAACATTTACGGATAATCGCGGCGCAGAATCGGCCTTGCAGCACCTCACGCAGGAACGCGCGCAGGCTTTGCTTGAACAACTGACTCGCGGCGGAATCGACGCCGCGCGCATTCAAGCGAACGGCATGGGCGCGGGCAATCCAATTGCGCCGAACAAAACGGCCGCGAGCCGCGCACGCAATCGACGCACGGAATTGATTCTGACGCCCTCTGCGACGAGTGCTCAGAGCAACAGCGCGAGCACAAGCACACAGTAAAGGCTTGCTGAACCAGTGAGATGCGAAGCACATGTCGCCGCTTGAAATCTTAAAGCTTGTCGGATACAGCACGGGCGCGGCGCTGCATTTATGGATAATTGCGCTTCTGTGGCGACGGCGGCGCAATTTCGGGAGTATCGAACGAGTGCTGCTCGCGCTCGCTGTCGCCGTCGGCGCGTGGCACGCGAGCAATTTCTCACTCGCCCTACACGATCTGCTCGGCCTTCAAACAGAGCGCTGGAACATTCTGCTGCGCTTTTCCGATTCCGTCGCGTGCATCAGCATTACACTCGCTTACTCGCTACTGCTGCATGTTCATCTGCATCTGTGGGCTGATGCGCAAGCGCGCAAACTCACCGCCATCGAACGAGCGCGAGTTTTTCTTTCGTACATTCCGGCGATTTTTCTGTTCATCTCCGTTCCGCAAATCTGGCGCGGCGCTTATATGCCGATGCTCGATAAGCTCGCCGGGCTTTCGTTCGTGTTCGGCCTTAATTTCGTGCAGGCATTTATGCTCTGGGCGATTTACGCGCTCGCTGTTGTCGCCGTCACAGATTTGATTCTCGCCAGTCGTGCAAAAGCCGACAACGAGCGGCGTTTGATGCAAACACTCGCCGCTTCCTTCGCCGTTATCGCCGTTTTAATCATCGCAGTTTATGTGTTCAGGCAGTCCGCGTGGGCGGGTTTGTATCTGCAAACCTTCGCTAATCTCGGCTCGCTTTTGCCGACGGCGCTGCTGGCGTATCACATTTATCGTTACCGTTATCTCGAATTGATAATCAAGGAGAGCCTCGTCATCGCCTCGTTCGCGGCGGTGGTGCTCATCGTTTATCTTTACGGCATACGCACGCTCGGCGAATATGCGACGACGCACTACGGCTTGCGCGCGGGCGCACTCGAAACGCTGTTGATACTCGCGCTCGCGCTTCTCGCAGCGCCCTTGCGCAATCAACTCGATTATTATTTTCATAAATTGATTGCACGCGAAGCGACGCTGTACCGTGATGTGGTGGCGCGCATCGGAGCGCACGCAGGGCAGTACGAACGCTTGCCTGAACTCCTTGCCTTTATCGAAACTCGAACCGCCGAGAGCCTGAACCTAAAACGCGTCCTCTTCATCAGAAATGAAATGAACACCAACTCCTACGCGTCCGATAACGTAGGAGTTGGTTCGACTCTCAGTAAAGATAAAAAATTCTCGCACGCGATGAAGCTTATCTTCGCGGAAGCTCAAACGCATCATGCAGCGTTATTAAATAGTGAAGCCTTGACGCGAGAATACGGGTTCAATCGAATCTACATACTCCGGCGCGAGGATCGCGTGATGGGCGCGATGTTGATTAATGCGCCCGATGAAATTTTGACAGCAGATATAAACAGCGTGCTCGAAGTTCTGGCCGGACAAGTGGGGATTGCCATTGAAGATTGCTTGCTCGTAGAAGAGAATGCGCGCTTGGAAGAACGCCTCGCGCAGGAAGAACGCTTGTCCACGCTCGGGCGCATGGCGGCGACCATCGCGCACGAAGTCAAGAATCCGTTATCCGCCATCAAATCAATTGCGCAAGTCATGCGCGAAGACGAGAAATTGTCAGGCAATTATGCGCGCGATCTTGATTTAATCGTCGGCGAAACCAACCGTTTGAACCGCAGCGTGACGCAGCTTTTAAGCTTCGCGCGCAACGCTCCGCCCGCCGATCCGCCGTGCAGCGTCGATGAATTAATGCAAAAAATTATTGCGCTCTTTCGCGCCGAAGCGGGCAAGCGCAATGTGAAAATCGAGTTGGAAAATCATTGCGCGGGGCTTCAACTCGACGGCGCGCGTGCTTCAGCGTTGCGCGATGCGTTTTCAAATTTACTGCTCAACGCCTTGCACGCTACCGCCGCCAATAAAAGTATTTTCGTCGAAGCCCGTGCCGCAGGAAACGCGCTCGACATCTCAGTTACGGACGGCGGCGCGGGTGTTGACGCAGAGCTTTCCGAACGCATCTGGGAGCCATTCTTTACCACCAAACAGCGCGGCACGGGTCTCGGCCTCGCCATCGTGCGCAAGCGAATCGAAGAAGTCGGCGGCACTGCGCGCCTCGCCGTCGCTAACGTCGAAGAAGGCGGCGCGCGCTTTGAAATTCATCTACCGCTTCTGTCATTCGCGCGCTGACGACGCTTATTATTGATTATCAGCAAGGATGATTCATGACTATCAACGAAGACAAATTACGCCTTCTCATTGTCGATGATGAAGATGCCGCGCGCTACGGAATGCGCCGCGCTTTGAGCAGTTTCGATTACGAAATCGCGGAAGCTGACAGCGTTGCCGCCGCGCGTGCCGAACTTGCCGCGAGCAACGCTGACCTACTGCTTTTAGATGTGAATCTGCCGGGCGAAACGGGACTAGATTATTTGCGCGAACTGCACACGCAAAAGGATGCGCCGCTCGTCGTCATCATTACCGCGCACGGCAACGAACGCATGACCGTCGAAGCGATCAAGGGCGGCGCTTACGATTATCTTTCCAAACCCTTCGAGGTTGACGATCTGCGCCTCGTCGTCAAGAACGCGCTCGAAACAATTAAACTGCGCCGCGAAAACGAGCACTTGCGCCAGCGCCTCGAACTCGCCGCCGGACAAACCGGACAGCTTCTCGGCGCTTCGCCAGCGATGCAAAACTTGCGCTCGCTAATCGAGAAAATCGCCGACACGGATGCCACCATTCTCATTCGCGGCGAAAGCGGAACCGGCAAGGAACTCGTCGCGCGCGCCATTCACGAAGGCGGGCGCGACAATCGGCGCGGCGCATTTGTCGCCATCAACTGCGCGGCGCTGCCTTCGGAATTAATCGAGTCGGAATTATTCGGACACGAAAAAGGCGCGTTCACGGGAGCGGCTGCGCGTCGGCAGGGAAAGTTCGAGCAGGCGAACGGCGGCACGCTTTTTCTGGACGAGATAGGAGATATGAGCGCGAATGTTCAAGCGAAGCTTTTGCGTGCATTGGAGGAGCGAAGCATCGAACGGCTCGGCGGTTCGCAAACCATTCCCGTCGATGTGCGCGTCATCAGCGCGACGCATCGCCCGCTCGAACAAGAGATTGCGTTGGGCAATTTTCGCGCAGACCTTTTTTATCGCTTGCGCGTCGTGACCGTCGAGCTTGCGCCTTTGCGCGAACGCTGCGAAGACATTCCGCTGCTCGCCGAATCCTTCGCCGCTGCTGCCGCCGCGCGTTACAACCGCCCCGCCCGCCGCATCGCTCCCGCAGCGTTGCGCCGTTTAATGGAATACGACTATCCCGGCAACGTGCGCGAACTGCGCAACGCCATCGAACGCGCCGTCGTGCTCGCCGAAGACGATGAGCTGACAGCGAAGGACTTGCCCGAAGAGTTCAAAGAAAAAAGCAAACCGCAAATCGCCCCTGCTTCTTTGGGCGAACCGGAAAACGAAGAAAAGACAGAGACTCTTTTGCGGCTGCCCTACACCGCGAATCTGCGCGAAGACCGGCGCGAATTCGAGCGGCGCTACATTGCGCGCTGTCTCGAAGAAACCGGCGGCAATGTAACGCGCGCCGCAAGCATTCTCGGAATGCACCGCCAATCCTTGCAGCACAAACTACGCGAATTAGGGCTTGGACGCCGCTACGTTTCCGTCGAGAGCGAAAAAGAAGATGCTGCAAGAGCCGCTAACGATTAATGCGCCGCTTCGGAAAATAATCACGGGCGTCGAGCGCATTCGTTGATAACATTCGTTGATCACATTTCCCGATCTCATTTGTTAATTAGCTTGAAGGAAGCCAATTATGAAAGCACGCCCTGACGCCATTATTCACGCGGAACAGGCTGAATATCTTGACGGGCTGTTGCCCGAAAGCACTTTGCTGCTTGCAGAGATGGAGCGCTACGCCGCCGCGCATAATGTTCCGATTGCGGATCGTGAAGTAGCGCTCTTTCTTGAGATTACAGCGCGGGCTATCGGCGCGCGAAAGGTTTTAGAAATCGGCATGGCGATTGGCTACTCCGTCATACATCTTTTGCGCGGAATGCCGGACGATGGCATCGTCGTGACCATTGAACCGAACGAAGACATGATCCGTCTCGCAGACGGATATTTAAGGCGCGACGGCTTGCGCGAGCGCGTGCGCATCGAGCGTGGACGCGCGCTCGAAGTTTTGCCGCAACTCAAAGAGACTTTTGATCTGGTTTATCTGGACGCCGTCAAGGAAGAGTATGCAGATTATCTGGAACTTTCGCTGCCGCTCTTAAGAACGGGCGGTGTCGTCATCGTTGATAATGTTTTATGGGGGGGACAGGTCGCGGGCGAAATAACCTCGCTTGATCAGACTTCTTCGACGCTGGCCTTGCGCGAATTTAATGAGCGCTTCATCGCTCATACGCACTTGCGCGCGGAGATTTTATCCGTCGGCGATGGTCTCGGTTACGCCGTCAAAATTTCCTGACGTTCAAACGTTTATTTTGAAACCGCAATGATAAGCATTGATCGCGAAGACGTGCGTTGCCGCGCGGCAAATATAATCGCGCGCGGCGGCATCGTGGCTTTTCGCACGGATACCTTTTACGGGCTGGGCGTGAATCCCTTCGACGAGCGCGCGCTACGCTCTTTGAACGATTTGAAGGGCAGGGAAGCCAAGCCGATTCTAATTGTCATAAGTGATCGAGCGCAGATTGATAGATTCGTAGAAGCGCAATCCGCTTTGTTTGAAATTCTCGCGGCGCATTACTGGCCCGGCGCTTTAACGATTGTCGAGGAAGCGCGACGTAAACTTTCCATCGAACTCACGGCGAACACCAAAACAATCGGCGTGCGTTTGCCTGACGATGAACGAGTGCGCGATTTCGTTCGAGCTTGCGGCGGCGCGTTGACGGCAACGAGCGCCAACCTTGCAGGCCAACCTCCTGCGCGAACTGCTCTCGAAGTCTCACAGGCGTTTTCAAACAAAATAGATTTGATTGTCGATTCCGGCGAAGCGCGCGGCGGCAAGCCTTCGACAGTGATTGATATAAGCAAAGGTGAAACGCGCTTGATACGCGAAGGCATTATTTCGCGCTATGAGTTGGCGAAAATCTTGGAGACAATGGGCGTGAAGTTAGAAGACAAAGGCAAGGAAGGGATAGATTGATTTTATGGGAAATTTCTTGGCATTGATAATCGTGCTCCTTGTTGGGACGACGGCGTTCGGTCAAGGCGTGGTGAAAAGTTCTCAACTTGAGAGGCAAAACGCAGCTATCGAACAGGAGCGAGACCAACAAGAACAATCTATAAGAGTGACACTTAGCACTGCTGCTGGCAGCATCCTCAAACCCAAACAGCATTTTAAGGTGGGTGAACGGGTTAATATTCTGGTAAATATGACTAATACGGGAACGGAGCTTGTGGGCGTAGCTACAACATCACAATATTTTGAGCATCGCCTTCATCTAACCAGAGACGGACAAGTAGAACCATACAGCAAAAAAGCGAACGATAAGCTTCAAGCAGAAGGTGATAGTCCCACTATAGGAGTTAGAGTGATCGAAACCGCCTTACCGCCTAATCAGCCAACGACCGTAACGGTTATACATTTAAGCGATTGGTACGAGCCTCTGGCTCTAGGGAAGTATGAGCTTACAATGCAGCATCGCTTAACAAAAAAATGGTTGCCGCAAGGGAGCAACACCGTGAAGTTTGAGATTGTTCCTTAGAAGCTTGGCCGTCATGCTTCGCTCGTCACTTCTTATTTGTTTTCAACGGTCACGCGTTTGAGAAATTCCAGATCGCCGTCGCCTTTAATTTGGATGTTGCCGACGCCTTTGCGCGCGATGACGAGATAGGCCGGATACCACAGCGGAAACATCGGCACGTCTCGGCTCAATGTGTCCTGCGCCTGTGCGTAAAGCTGCTTCGCGCGCTCACGATCCGGTGTGTTGACGGCTTCGATCAAGAGCGCGTCTAGCTGCGGATTGTTGTAACGGCTGCGATTTCGCCCGGCGCGATCCTGCGTCGGAATCTCCGTCGAAAGAAATAAATCGCGCAAGAATATCGGGTCTTGATTGCCGCCGACCCAACTGCGTATCGTCATTTGATATTGGCCTTTGAGCAGTTGATCCGTCAGCGTGTTGGTTTCGAGCGGCTCGATGCTGACAGGCACGCCGATGCCTTTGAGAGAATTTTGAATAACGCCGGAATACTGTCGCGTCGAACCGCTGCTCGAAGAAATCTTCAAGACGATTGGTTGCGCGAAACGCATTTGCGGCCCGTCGCCGTCCGGGTCGCGGAAGCCCGCTTCGTCGAGAAGTTTCTTGGCTCGTTCGGGATCGTAAGTGTATTTTTGTCCGGGCGAATAAGCCCAAGATTCTTCAGGCAAAATCGAATTCGCTATCTGCGCGCGTCCGAGCAAAAGCTCGCGTATGATGCTTTCACGATTGATCGCATAGGCAATGGCTTCGCGCACGCGTGCGTTATCGAGCGGCTGGCTCTTCGTATTGAAGCCTAAATATAAAATGTTTGCGCCGGGAAATTGTTTGACCTGTAAATTTTGTTCTTGCTCAAGCGATTTGAATGCGTCTGGCGAGAGATTCGACGCCGCGTCCATCGAAACCATATCGACGCGCCCGCTTTTTAGTTCGGCCTGCAACGCGCCCGCATCCGCAATTACACGCACGCGCAAGGCTTTTATCTGCGGCGCGCCTTCCCAGTAATTCGCGTTGCCTTCCAACTCGACAATCTGCTGCGAGGAATCGTAGCTCACGAATTTGAACGCGCCGCTGCCAACGGGCTTGTCTTTTTGCGTTACGGCGCTGCCCTGCGGAATGATGCCGACGGCGACGAGATTGGAGATAACCTGGTTGTATTGAAAAAAAGAATCCTTGCTTAAATGAATGACGAGGGAGCGCGCGTCCGGCGTCTCGATGCTTGTGATGTAAGGCTTTTTGTTTGCGCCGGAACCTTCAAAGAAACTCGCGCTCTTGCCTGTGTTCGAGGCGAGCAAGGTTTCGATTGTGTATTTCGCGTCGGCTGAAGTGAGAGGTTGTCCGTTATGAAACTTGACGTTGTCGCGCAAAGTAAACGTCACGCTCGTGCCGTCGTCCGAGCGCTTGAAATCGGAAGCGAGGTCGCCGACGTAATCGAACCTTTCGTTTTTGCGCACAAGCGAATTGAACATCAATTGCCGCATACGCTCGCTTGAAACAGTGGAGCTTGCGCCGCCCATCGGATCGAGCGTCGAGATGTTGTCGGGCAGCGCGATGACGAAGGCGTCGCTGCGTTGGCGGCAGGCCGGAAACAATGTTGCCGCCGCGACGATGAATAAAATCAACGCGTGGAAATTTAGTGAGCGCTTGGGCATTAAACGCGGCCTCCGTATGTGTAATCGAGTTTGCGATTGAGTTCAGCGATTTCGTCGGATAATTCTTTGAGGCGTTCGGGATTGAAGTCGAGCGGCGGTTGCGCGTGTGACTTGAAGGAAGCGATGCGTTGCAGGGAAGCGTCAAGGCGTTCCTGTGTGATTTGCTTATCGTCGGCTGCTTGAAGCAATGCGTCGAAGCCGCGTTTGATAATGTCGGGGCGCGAGCAGATTAAGAGCATGTCGTTGCCTGCCAGAAAAGCACGGCGCGCGGCGTCTTCGATTTCGCAGTGGCGGCTGATTGCGCCCATCTCCAGATCGTCTGTCACCACCAGATGCTTGAAGCCGAGTTCTTCGCGCAGCAGTCCCGTGACGATGCCGTAGTTGAGCGAAGCGGGTTCGATTAATCCGCCCGCGACGCCGCTCTCCAAATCTATTTCGGGAAAACCGCCGTGGCTAATCATCACAGCTTGCACGCGATCATCCGCGCGTTGAAAAAGCTCTATGTACGGCGCGAGGTCTTTGGCAATTAAATCGTCGTGCGACAAATGAACGACGGGCATTTCTTCGTGCGAATCGACTTCGCCGGAGCCGATGCCGGGAAAGTGTTTCAAACAACCGAGACAGCCCGTGTTCTGCAAGCCGCGCAGATAAACCGTCGAGTAGCCCAAGACTTCGCCGGGCGAGCGTCCGAAGGAACGCGAGTACAAACCGTTCGAGAGCAAATCGCGCTCGTCCGTCATAATGGACATTACGGGCGCGAAGTTCATGCTGAAGCCTAACATGCGCAGCGCCTCGCCCGTGACGCGCCCGAGCGTGCGCGCGCCCGCAAGGTCTCCGTGCTGACGAATCGTGCGCGCGGAAGGCATCGGCGTGCATATTTTCCGCAGGCGATCAACGAGGCCGCCTTCCTGATCGATGCCGAATAAAGGCTCGACACCGGGAATCGCGCGTATGTCGTCGAGCAGCTTTCGTAGTTGTTGTGATGATGCGACGTTGCGCCCGAAGATGATAACGCCGCCGGGCTTGATGTGTTCGATAAGGCCGCGCGTTTCGGCGTCGAGTTCCGTGCCGGGCAAGCCTATAAAAAGAAGTTGGCCGATTTGTTGTTCGAGCGGAAGCGAAGTTAAAGGCTGTTGCATGTAAGTGGCAAAGTGTGCGGCGAAGTTTTTAGACGTTCCAATAATGCTCTGTCGAATTTCTTTTCAGACGATGCGTTGGCGCAAGCCTTGCAGCATACGCCGCGCATCTTCGGGCGCAAGGCTTTCTACATTAACCTCGCGCAGCTCGTCAAGCACGCTTTTGTTCACGGCATCGAAGAGCGTGACCTGCGCGGCGATGCGTCGGCGTCCGGCGCGGCGCGCAATCTGTCCGAGCGCTTCATCATCCGTCTTCGATGTCATAGAAGATTCGACGGTTTGCTGTGCGTCGTTGCCGCCGTCCGCCACACCCCTCGTATGGCTTGTGTGCTTCGCTTCTTCCGCAAAGACATCCAACTCATAACGCTCCAAACGCGCCAGCACATCGCGCGCTCTCACAAGCACTTCGGCGGGGAGACCCGCGAGGCGTGCCACTTCGATGCCGTAGGATTTGGAGGCAGAGCCGCGTTCCAATTTATGCAGAAAAACTACTTCGCCTTCGCGCTCCGTCGCCGTGATTTGATAATTCTGCGCGCCCGGAAGACGCTCCGCGAGTTCCGTCAATTCGTGATAGTGCGTCGCAAACATTGTCTTCGCGGCGTGCGCGGGCGAATCGTGTAAATATTCCGCGACTGCCCAAGCGATTGACAGCCCGTCAAAAGTTGCTGTGCCGCGCCCGATTTCGTCTAGCAAGACGAGCGAGCGCGTCGTCGCGTTATGCAGAATCGTCGCCGTCTCCGTCATCTCGACCATAAACGTCGAGCGCCCGCCCGCCAGATCATCCGACGCTCCGACCCTTGTCCAGATTCTATCGAGCACAGGCAGGTAAGCGATTTCGGCAGGCACGAATGAACCCATTTGCGCGAGAATCGAAATAATCGCCGTTTGCCGCAAGACAGTGGATTTGCCGCCCATGTTCGGCCCCGTGATAATCAGCAAACGATCCGCAGAATTGTTCATGTAAACGTCGTTTGCGATAAACGGCTCGTCGCTCAGAGTCTCGATTAACGGATGCCGTCCGGCGACGATTTTAATTTCATCTGCATCGTGCATCATCGGGCGCACGAAACGATAACGCGCGGCAACTTCCGCTAAAGAAGCGAGCGCATCGAGCGTCGCAAGCGCGCGCGCAGTTGCCTGTATGCGGCGTGTTTCAGTTGCGATGTCCCGGCAAACTTGAGTAAAAATTTCCGCTTCGAGCGTCGTGATGCGTTCTTCCGCGCCGAGCACCTTCGTTTCCCAATCTTTTAGTTCCGGCGTCGTAAAGCGTTCGGCGTTGGCGAGGGTTTGCCGACGCTCGTAATCTGCTGGCACGCGCGCCGCCGCAGTTTTCGAGACTTCTATGAAATAACCGAAGACATTGTTAAAGCGCACGCGCAAGGATGCGATGCCGGAACGCGCGCGCTCGCGCGCTTCGAGCGCCGCAATGATTTGCTTGGCGTTGCGGCTCACTTCGCGCAGCTCGTCCAACTCCGCAGAGTAGCCTGCGCGAATCGCGCCGCCTTCCGAAAGCTTCGCGGGAGCATCGTCGCTAATCGCGCGTTCCACAAGGATACGAACGTCGCCGAGTTCGTCCGCGCTTTCGTAAAGAATTTGCAGCAAGGATGATTTTGCGTCCGCTAATGTTTCTCTAATCTTCGGCACTTCGTCGAGCGAGCGGCGAAGCGCAGCTAAATCACGCGGGACGGCGACGTTCATATTGAGGCGTCCAGTGAGGCGCTCTAAATCGGCGACTTGTTTCAGGCGCGCGCGCAATCCGTCGCGCTTGATTTGCGAATCGAAAAGATTTTGCACGGCGGTGTGTCGCGCTTCGATTTCGCCGCGCCGCATCGAAGGGCGCAGCAGCCAAGAGCGCAGCAGCCGCGCGCCCATGTTTGTCATCGTTTCGTCAATCACATCAATGAGAGCGTGCGTGCGTTTTTGATTTGTCTGCGTGCAGATTAATTCCAGATTGCGCACCGTGACGAAATCGAGCACGAGAAAATCTTGCGGCTCGAAATAATTTATCTCCGTGATGTGCGCGGCGGCAGCGCGCTGCGTCTCGCGCGCATAACGCAAGCACACTCCGGCGGCGCGCACTGCCTCGAATTTATTCTCGAGATCGAAAGCGTCGAGAGATTTGACGCCGAACTGCTCGCGCAAAAGCTGCGCGCACGCTTCACCCTGCCAGAGCCAATCATCAAGGGGACTCAACGTCGCGCCGCCGAACAAAGAAGCTTCCGCCGTAGGGCTTCGCAGAGAAGAATTGCCATCACTGCGAGCCATAATTCCCCCCGCGTCCGATAACGCCCCCGGTTTGTTTTGTGACGGAGAATGAGAACTTGCTTCAGAACTTCTTGCTTCTGAACTTGCGGTGTTATTCGACAGCGGAAGTGCAGCGGTGCGTGCGCTTGCGTGCGGCGCGCTTTCGATGAGCGTGGTCAGCGAAGCAGGGAAGAGTATTTCGCGCGGGGCGTAGGATTCTATGTCGGCGCGAATCTTCTCCCATGCGTCCGCGCCGTGAGTTTCAGTAGCGCGAAATTCTCCTGTCGAAAGATCGAGGAATGCCGCAGCCATGCGTTCGCCGCTGCCGCACACCGCCGCGAGATAAACGGTTTCGCGTTCTTCGACGAGTTGCGTGTCAATCGCTGTTCCCGGCGTGATGACGCGCACGACTTCGCGGCGCACTAATTTTTTTGTTTTCGTAGGGTCTTCGGTTTGCTCGCAAATGGCGACGCGGTAGCCTTTGCGCACGAGCTTCGCAATATGATTTGCCGCAGAGTGATGCGGCACGCCGCACATCGGGATCGCTTCGCCGCGTTCCTTGCGGCGCGCCGTCAAAGTGATTTGCAGTTCGCGCGCGCTCGTCACGGCGTCATCGAAAAAGAGTTCGTAGAAATCGCCCAGACGAAAAAAAAGCAGCGTGCCGGGATACTGCTTTTTCAGTTCCAGATATTGCCGCAGCATAGGCGTTTGAGGAATGGCTGTCATAGAAAATTTATCGAAGAATATTTAAGTTTCGGAATGCGTCAGACAACTAATATTTAGCGCGGTGCGATTATGTGTGAGGCAATGCGCGCTTGACCATAAACTATGGACTATGAAAATTTCAGGAACAATTTAAGATGCTCTTGCTGCTCTTAACGCAAATCGCGCTCGCTGATTATTTTCCAGCCGTTGTTCGTTTTCGTCCAGCGCAATTCCTCTACGGCTTGCCCGCTGTCAGCGCGCGCGCCCGTGAAATTCCAATTCTTAGTGTAACGCATCGTCGCCGTGCGGTTGTCTTTGCTGAACGCAATCGAAGGCTCCGAGACATTCACGTTGACGGAGTTCGTATGCGAGAAGAGATTAGTTTTGTCCGCGCGCACAAAACTCGCGGAAGCCTTCGGGCGCAAGTAATATTTTTCGAGCACCGGCGCGTAAAAATTCATTTGCCGGTTAACGTCGCGCGCGTTCGTTGCGGCGATCCACTCGTTGAGCGAGGAACGCAATTCATCGCTTGAATCGCGCGCGGATGTTTGAGCGGTTTGCGGCAAAGCGTTGCGCGTAATGTTCGGCGCGCTCGTTTGAGCGTTGCCTTTGCCCACAGCGTTATTTGCGATGGAGTTAGCCGCATTGCCTGCGCTCGTCGGCGGCGCGGGATCATTCGTTCGCGCGATGGTCTGCGCCGCGCTGTTTGCGATTGCCTCATCGGACGCCGAGCGATTTTGCGAGAGCCACAATGTCGCCGCGAAAGCGACGACGGCAAGGCCTACGAACAATGCAGCGTAAGGCATATAAGACGAACGTTGCGCGTGCGACTCAGCGAAGGAATTTGAAGATGTGGCGAAGGAATCCGCCTCTCGGTTTGTTACGGGTGGCACGGTGTTGCCCGTTTTGTTCGCCGCCTCGCCTTTGACAAGTGTTCGCTCATGCAGCAAGTCTGGCACAGATTGGTGTGCTACCGAGACCGCCGACGGTAAAAAGATTCCCGTAGGAATCTGTGGGTCGGCTTCTGAATTTGTGGAATCATTTATAATCGGCGCGCTTGTTTGTGAAACCTCATCTCTAGAAGTGTCTTGAGCGGCAACAGCGTGTTGGTTCGTCGGCTCGCCTGCGCGCTTCGTTTCTCCCTGAATGCTAGCGGCGATGTGCGGATTCGTCTGCGGCGCGGCATCAGTGCCGGTTTGCGGATCGAGCGTATTTCGCGTTGGTCGAAAACCGTCGCGCCCGTGTGCGGACGTCGCGTTGATGTTCATTTCGCGCCCGATCAATTCAAGTCTGTCAGCCAACTCCGCAGATGTTTGCGGGCGGCGATCAGGATTCTTATCGAGCGTTTGCATCACGAGTTGTTCGAGATTCAGAGGCACATCGGCGCGAAATTCATGCAGCGGCGAGGGCTGTTCCTGAATATGCTTGATGGCGATGGCGGTGGCCGTCGGCGCATCGAATGGAGGGCGGGCGGCGAGCATTTCGTAGAGAATAATGCCGAGGCTGTAAATGTCCGAGCGCGCGTCCGCCGGATGGCCTGAGCATTGTTCGGGAGCCATGTAGCGCGGCGTGCCGATGAGCGAGCCGGAGGCAGTGAGCGCGCCGCCGGAAGACGTTGTTTGCTCGCGCAGCTTGGCGACGCCGAAATCGACGACCTTGACGAGCACACGGTCATGTAGATCGCGCGTGAGAATAATATTGCCCGGCTTCAAATCACGATGAACGATGCCGCTACGGTGCGCCGCCTCGACGCCGTCCGCCGCTTGTCTGGCAATCAAGACTGCTTCAGCAAAGGATAGAGCGCCCGCCGCGTTCATGTAATCGCGCAGGCTTTGCCCGTTGACGAGTTCCATGACGATGTATGCGCCGCCGTCGGGCAATGAGCCGTAGTCATAAGTGTCCGCGACGTTCGGGTGGTTGAGCTTGGCGGCGGCGCGCGCTTCGCGGCGGAATCGTTCGAGCGCTTCGGCTTCGGCGGTAAAATCCGGCAGCAGTAATTTGATGGCAACTCCGCGTTCCAGATCGACATGCGTGCCAGCGTAAACGGCTCCCATGCCGCCTCTGCCGAGCAGACTGTCAAGGCGATATTTGTCCGTGATGAAACGCGAGCCGTGACGCGAAGCGACGAGCATCGTTTCATCCTGCGAACATCTTGTGTCAGCGTCATCATAGCAACGCTGGCAGGTAGGGCAGATTTTCATGTCTGCAAAACGCCTCTGGAATGGTTACATACGAAAAAGCGCGGACTATATTTGCGTGTGCGCGCCGAACCTATGAAACAGTTTTTATCGAGCGCTCTATTCTTGCGCGCCATAAGCATAAGCGAAAAGGCTCAACCGAAAAAGAATTCGGCGACGCGATAAATTTCTTCGTCGAGTTTCTTCAGATGCCCGACGGCTTCCGTCAGCGGCACGCTCGTGATTTTGCTGCCCTGCAAGGCGGCCATGCGCCCCCATTCTTCTGCAAGAATCATATCGAAGGCCTTGACGCCGAAACGCGTTGCGAGCACCCGGTCAAACGCCGTCGGAGAGCCGCCGCGCTGCACATAGCCGAGTTTGGTAACGCGCGTTTCAATGCCCGTGCAGCGCTCGATCTCGCGCCCGAGCACAGCGCCGATGCCGCCGAGCCTGTCGTGTTGAAAAATATCCGCGCTCGTTTCATCGCTCAGGAAATTTTCTTCCGTGTGGGGGTGCGCGTCTTCGGCGACGATGACGATGGAGAAGGCGAGTCCGTGCTGCTGGCGCTGGCGCAGAAATTCGCAGACGCGCGAGAGACGAAAAGGGTGTTCCGGCACGAGTATCACATCGGCTCCACCGGCGATGCCGCCGTAGGCAGCGATCCAACCCGTGTGCCGTCCCATCACTTCCACGACCATCACGCGGTGATGCGATTCGGCGGTGGAGTGCAAGCGATCCACCGCGTCCGTGACGACGCCAACCGCCGTGTCGAAACCGAATGTATAGTCTGTTCCGGCGACATCGTTGTCAATGGTTTTGGGAATCCCGACAACCGGCAATTCGTGATCCTGCCACATTTCCAAAGCAGCCGAGAGCGTGCCTTCGCCGCCGACGACGACAAGCGCCGAAAGCTTGTACTTTTCCCAATTGCCTTGCAGTCTTTCGATGGCCGCAGGATCGTGTCGCGGATTGTAGCGCGACGTGCCGAGAACGGTTCCGCCGCGCGGAAGTATGCCGCTGATGGAGTGGCGCGTGAGCGGTTCGATGTCCGCTTCGATAAGTCCCTGCCAGCCGTTTTTAATGCCGAGCACTTCCGTGTCGGAGGCGAGGGCGCGCCTGACCACAGCGCGAATCACCGCATTGAGTCCCGGACAATCGCCGCCGCCCGTCAGAATACCTATACGGCGCTGGCTCATTAATACATTTCCCCGTCGAGTAAAATTGATTGACAAACACGCACGCGGCGCAAAACATTCGCACACGATTCGCGGCGCTGTCGAAGCCTTCTCCGACCGGCGCTATCGAATGAAAAAGTTCAGCGTTGCGTGCATTAAGCCGAACGCCTTATAATCGCGCGGCAAAGCATAGACTGTCAAATAAGATATTTTAAGTTGTCTAGGCGCTGCCGACTGCCGTAGTGAAAGCGCGAAGATTGTTTCTGTGACCGCACAAGATTCCATATTGATACTGACAATCGAAACAGCGACGCGCGCGGGCAGCGTTTGTCTGGCGCGCGGCCACAGTATTATCGCAGCTCGAACAGGCGATGCGAATGTTTCGCAATCCGCGCATCTTTTGCCGCAGATAGAAGAAGTATTGGCGGAAGCAAAAGCTTCGATGCGGGATGTCGAACTTTTTGCGGCAGCCGCAGGGCCGGGAAGTTTCACGGGACTTCGCATCGGGCTGGCGACTATCAAAGCCTTCGCCTCCACGCTCGGGCGGCCTTGCGTAGGCATCCAGACGCTGGAAGCAATTGCACACGCGGCGGGTTACTCGAAGCTCACTGTGGCAATGTTACCGGCGGGGCGCGGCGAAGTTTTCTGGCAAATGTTTGAAACGAGCGAGGGCGGGGCGGTGCGCGCTTTATCGGAAGCAGGCCATATCAAGCCGCATGATTTGATCGAGCAGTTAGCGGCTTCTCGCGCGCTCGTGTGGGCGGGCGACGGCGCGCGTCTCTATGTAGAGCAGATCGGGGAGCGCGCCCGACTGGAAAAGCTGTTGCTCCTCGATGACGAAGAAGAGCGAATGAAAATCGAAACTGGCGAAAGCTTCGCGGATAAAGAAAATGTATGGCGTCTCGCCGCGCCTGTCTTGAATCTGGCGGAGCATGTCTCTGCGCTGGCGCGCGAACGCTATCATCGCGGCGATCAAGGCGATGCGAAAAACTTGCAGGCTATTTATGTGCGTTTGTCCGATGCGGAGATTAAACAGCAATGTCCAGCGTAACCGCCGCGCCGCTGCTGCTGCAAATAAAATTCACGGTCGAGTCGATGACCGAACACGATTTGCTCGAAGTCGTCGAGATAGAAGAAGCGAGCGGATTGAGCCGTTGGGGTTGGGACGGCTATCATGACGAACTGGCGCGCCGCCTTGAAACGGTGATGCTTGTCGCGCTCAAGCGGCACGATGCGGCACACGGCGGCAATCCAGACCAAAGGCTTGCGGGATTCCTTGCGGCGCGCATCGGAGCAGGAGAATTACACATCAATAACGTGGCGGTGCGGGAAATTTATCGTCAGCAGGGAATCGGCGCGGCGCTGCTTACACATGCTTTGCAATTAGGCAGTAAGCGCGGCGCGCATGGTGCGCTGCTGGAAGTTCGCGCCGCAAACGTTGCCGCGCAGTCGCTTTATCTGCGGCAAGGATTTAGAATCACGGGGCGGCGCAAGAACTACTATGCCGCGCCGCTCGATGATGCGCTGTTGATGTCCGCCGAAATCTAAAAGGCTTGCTCTGATTGCCGTGTTTGGGCTAACATTTTCGCTTCGAGTAACAACAGGCAGCGGCGGCGGCAGTTCGATGTGCTTGTTACTGCGCCGCTCTGGAATCGTTTTCGCACTTGATAAGGAGGCTTCTAGAAGATGGAAATAAACGGGACGGATGGTCTGCGCGACCAACTGATGTCAAGCAATTCCGAATTCCGCGACCTCGCGCGCGAACATGGACGCTACGAAGCGCGTCTCGATGAACTAAACGCACTTGCTTATCCGAGCGATGAAGAGCAATTGGAAGAAGTTACGCTGAAGAAAAAGAAATTGGCCGTGAAGGATCAGATGCAGGCGATTTTGCTGCAGCATCAGGCACACAGCGGATCCGGGCATTAACGAAGGCTGCCGCACGGCAGCGTGCGTATCCATAGAGAGCAAACGGAAAAAGGGGGGCGCAGTCTTGTACCGGGCGCCCCCTTTTTCATTAGCTGCAATTTCACAGACATCAATCATAAGATTTCATCTTACCTGACAACTTCAAACAGAACGGCAGCGACACTATTTTGGCACGAGAAGGTTTTTCATATATAGCGATTCCTGCGGCGCTCGCACTCGCCGCGCTTTTGTTCGGCTGGTGGCCGCTCGCATTTTTGTGCATAGCGCTTGCAGGCTTCATGGCATACTTTTTCCGTGACCCGAAACGCCACGCTCCGCAAGACGCTTCCATAGTGGTTGCGCCCGCCGATGGGCGCGTCACACGCGTGCGTAAAATAGCGCCAAACGATGAAAGCTCGCCAACGCTCGTCAGCATTTTTCTTTCGCCGCTCGATGTTCATATTAACCGCGCGCCGATAGCCGGAACGATACGGGACATCACTTATGCCAAAGGCCGCTTTTTGATGGCGACGCGCGAAGCTTCAAGCCTCGTCAACGAACAAAACAGTTTGACGATAGAGGGCGCGCAGATCACTGTGGTTTGCAAACAGATCGCGGGCGTGCTGGCGCGACGCATCATTTGCTGGAAGCGGGCGGGCGATACGGTGGAGCTTGGCGAGCGGTTCGGCTTGATTAAATTCAGTTCGCGCACAGACCTAGTGCTGCCGCCGGAAGTCTCCGTCCTCGTGCGCGAAGGCGAGCGCGTGCGCGGCGGCGAAACGATTATCGGGAGAATTTCTTGAGCGCCGACACGGACACCACACACCTGAACGCCGCTGCGGAATCTTCTGCGGACGCGCACGCAAACGTCAACCGGCGCGGTTTGCGAAAAGGCCTGTATGTGATTCCGTCAGCGTTTACGGCTGCCAATATAGGCATGGGTTTTTACGCTGTGATGGCTGCACTGCGCGGATTCCAGTTTGTCGGATTGGGAGGCGCTGCCGAGCTTGATCGCGCGGCGATTCATTTCGATAATGCTGCGCGCGCAATCGGCTGGGCTGTGCTGTTCGATATGCTGGACGGACGCATTGCGCGCATGACGAAGACCACGACGGAGTTCGGCGTGCAGCTAGATTCGATTGCGGATGTTTTGACATTCGGCATTGCTCCCGCTGTGCTGGCTTACGCATGGGGCTACGGCTCAGCTCTCAGCGACGGCAGCGGCGCGCATAAACTCGGCTGGTTTTTATCCTTTATGTATTTGATTTGCGGCGCATTTCGTCTGGCGCGCTTTAACGTGCAGGCGGCGCGCCCGCGCGTGCTTGCAGAGGGAACGCAGAAGCTGGATAAAAAGAGTTTTGTCGGATTGCCGATTCCCGTCGCCGCCGGAGTAATCGCCGCGATTGTGCATTTCGCGCCCGCGCCGCTCGTCACATACGAGCGAAGTTACGCGGAACTTTACAGCGGTCTGGCGATGACTTTAGCCGGTTGTTTGGGCGCACTGATGGTCAGCACCTTACGCTACCCGAGCTTCAAGTCGCTCGGCACAAGCAAGCGAAGCACACCGATGATTATCGTGCTCGTCGCGTCCGTCGGAATGTCGATCTGGCTTTTTTCGCGCTATATGCTGCTTGTGCTCGGCGTCGGATATTTGCTCTACGGATTGCTGCTGCGCGTTGCCTCCGTTTTTCGCAGAAAGACCCCGCCGCAAGCTTCTGCCATTTGAAATCATCTATTGCGAGGCACGGCATCGTCTGCTTGAGCGAAGGCCAGCAGACCGTGTCGAGTTGTAAGTAAAAGCAGATGATTATTGGCCAGAACGGGATCGGCGGCTGTGGCTCCATCCGTGCCGAGCGGCAGGACGTTGAGTTGCTTGCCGTCGCGTAAATCCAGCACTACCGCTTCGTCGCCCGCAGTGGATGTGAACAACGCGCCATCAAATGTCGTCAGCGGCACAGCGGCGACTCTTCCAGCCATTTGATGTTTCCAAAGGCGATTGCCGCGCGCGAGCGAAAGCATATACACAAAATTATCCAGCGAGGGTGCGATCAGCCCGCTTTCTGCGTATGCCAGAGATTGAACGCCTGCGCCGGTTCGCGTACGCCAGCGCAAACGACCATCAGTCGCTCCGAGCGCATATATATAACCGTCCATAGAACCGAAAAAAACTAAGCCGTCCATCAAGACAGGATTACCACTTACCGCGCCGCGCGTCCGATAACGCCAGAGAGTTTCTCCTGTCTTTTGATTTATTGCTGTAAAAGTGCCGTCTTCAGCGCCAATATAAAGACGCAAATCTGTTGCAAGCGGGCGAGAATTGAATGGAGCAGTGAATTGCCTTGTCCATAAAATATCGCCTGTATTTTTTTTTACGGCGTAAATGGCTCCGTCGCGGGTGCCGCCGTAAAGCATCGTTTGCGTGACCGCCAGTGATCCCTGTATGGGTGACGATAGCGTGCGCCTCCATAAAGTGACGCCGCTTTCGCGTCCCAACGCACGCAAGACGCCGCCGCCGCTGCTGCTGCTGTTGTCGCGCGAAGAATCTTTTTGTATCGTCGTTTCGGCCGGTGCGGATGCTAAATAAACGCCTCGCTCATCTGCCGACGGTGCCGCTGAAATTTCTCCACCGATCTCGGATTTCCAGAGTAATGCGCCGTCAACGCTGCTTAAAGAAACAACTACGCCCGACGCCAGCGGCAGATAAATCTGTTGCTGTACCACAAAAGGAGCGAAATTTACGGTTGATTCCGAAGCGTATTGCCAGCGAAGCCGCAGCGGACGTGATAAAGAAATACTGCTTGTGCCGGAATTTTTAGTTCTCAAAGACGCCGCATAAAAAGACTCTGCCTTCGAGGACACCGTCCCTGCGAGCAACAAAAAAGCGAATATCCTCCCTAACATAGGTCTCTCGACGCGCCGCTTTATTCCGCGCGTAACAAAGAGTCTCGTATATAAAAATAACTTGGATGGAAAGAGTGTCATACTTTGAGAATGCGAAATCCTGCTCCTATATTTAAGCCTCACGCAAATTTGTCGGTAATCTTATGCACGAAGTATAATCCTTTTGATTGTAAGAAGGACTGAATAGATAAGACGCGCAATGGCGCATGGAGGTTGACTTTTTGATTAGTAACACCGCGCATGAGACAATTGTTGTTTTGGATTTCGGCTCGCAGTATACACAGTTAATCGCACGCAGAATCCGCGAAGCGGGAGTCTACTGCGAAATTCTTCCCTTCAATGCCACCGGAGAACAAATTTACGCCCGCCAGCCCAAAGGCTTGATTCTTTCGGGCGGCCCCGCTTCAGTATACGCGGCGGAAGCGCCCCGACCAATCACGGGTCTCTTAGAGGAAGTCGCCTGCCCGACGCTCGGCATCTGTTACGGATTCCAGTTGATGGCAATAATTCTGGGCGGAAAGGTTCAAGCCTCGGAAAGGCACGAGTACGGGCTCGCTCAATTAAACGTCATCGAACCGTCTAGCCCTTTATTTGCAGACCTTCCGTCCCGGATGGATGTCTGGATGAGTCACGGCGACCAAGTCACGGCGATGCCCTCAGGCTTTCGCTTAACGGCCGTCACGAATGAATCGCTTAACGGGTTTGAGGATTTAAGCAAGCGCTTATTCGGCCTGCAGTTTCACCCGGAAGTTGCACATAGTCCTTTCGGGGGGCAAATCCTAAAGAACTTTTTATTTAACATTTGCAAGTGCAGAGGCGATTGGTCTCCCCTCTCTGTGATAGAGACGCAGATCGAATCAATAAGGCAAAAAGCGGGAGCCAGCGGACGGATTATTTGCGGGCTGTCCGGCGGCGTCGATTCGACCGTCGCAGCTGCCCTCGTAAATGAAGCTGTAGGCGAACGTCAGCACTGTATCTTTATTGATAATGGAGTTTTACGTGATGGGGAATATAAATCTACTTTAAGACTATTCAAGGAAACTATGAAGTTAAATCTGCATGGAGTTAAAGCGGATGAGAGGTTCCTTGATGCTTTACGCGGGGTTGTCGATCCAGAGTTAAAGCGTAAGATTATCGGTCGTGAGTTTATAGAAGTTTTCGATGAGGAAGCGGCGCGCTTGGGTAATGTAAAATATCTTGTTCAGGGAACGCTTTACCCGGATGTCATCGAATCCGTTTCAGTCAACGGGCCTTCGGCTGTTATTAAGAGTCACCATAATGTGGGCGGATTGCCGGAGCAGATGAAATTGCAGCTCCTAGAACCTCTGCGGGAACTTTTTAAGGACGAAGTCAGATTAATCGGTCGTGAATTGGGTGTGCCGGAAGAGGTACTGCAACGGCACCCGTTTCCGGGGCCGGGCATGGCTGTACGCATACTGGGCGAAGTAACCGCCGAAAGAGTGCGTTTGCTGCAAGTAGCGGATCGAATCCTCAGCGAAGAACTTCGACGGGCAAATGTTTACCACAGTGTCTGGCAGGCCTTTCCCGTACTTTTACCGGTTTCGACCGTGGGCGTGATGGGCGACGCCAGAACATATGAGCAGGTTCTGGCGATCCGCGCCGTGACAAGTTTGGACGGCATGACAGCCGATTGGGCGCGTCTGCCGCACGATCTACTCGCGCAAATTTCCTCTCGCTTGATTTCAGAGGTGCGTGGTATCAACCGTGTCGTCTACGATATTAGTTCCAAACCGCCCAGCACCATCGAATGGGAGTGACTCGCCTTGCCTCTAGTGAAACCCCGTCTGGTTTACAGTTAAAACCTAATGTGTGACTCTTTTGAAGCCGAGACCAGACCATCAAGGTCTAATGGGTCACGACCAAGTCGTAGATTCAAAAAGACCATCACTGTATGAGCCAAGACTTTGCGAATCAAGCGATGCTGAAAGTGCCACAAGTCATGCACCCGAATCCGCGCCACCGCAAAGCGTTCGGTTAAGTGCGAACCGACGGTTTCCACGATCTTGCGAATCCGTGAGCAGAACTTTCGTAGTGCTGTGGGATGTTCTTCTTTCATATTTGATTTGACCGCA
>JBPCOJ010000093.1:0-7088 GCA_051000345.1 Pyrinomonadaceae bacterium
GCGAAATCATGGAAAGCAAACTGGTCACGGGTTATCCCGATGTTCGGCTTTCCAGAGGATATTCGCCGGGCTGTCTATACAACTAACGCTATCGAATCTTTGAACATAAGCTTACGCAAGATCATCACATCGTATGCGAGATGGCGAAGACCTCGGCGCGTTTTTCGCCGCTTGGCGCGTGGTGCCGCGCGTGCTCTGGCTCCTCGTAAAGCCTCTTCTTGTACATACAGCATCCGGTGAAACATTTTGACACGGTTTGACGTGAGCTGCCCGGATAATGAACTCCCTTTGCGATAAATAGCCACAGCTTCGTCAACTGCTATAACAGGGAACTGCTCGGCTAACCGGAGCCACATCTCCCAGTCCTCCACTCCCATAATGTTGGAGTGAAAAAGACCTGTCTCAACAAGGCTTTGGCGGCGCGCTATGACAGATGGCATTTGAATGAAGTTACCAGCCAGCAGTTCCCAGAACACATCTCCCTGCGGACAATTATCAGGAGCAATCTCGCCGGTCGGCAAACGATGATCTGCGTCTCCGATAAGGACACGCCCGTAAACGAATGCTGCCTCGGGCGCATTCTCCAAGGCACGCACTTGTAGATCAATCGTGCCCGGCAACCGCAAATCGTCGTCATCAAGAAAGGCGATGAATTCCGCCTCGCTTAATAGAATTCCGGCGTTGCGTGCGTAGGCGTTGCCTTGATTACGATTCAAGCGTATATAACGTATCCCCGGCAACGCCGCACACATTTCCGACGTTTGATCTGTTGAACCGTCGTCAACCACGATCACTTCAACATCGCTGCCCGCCATCTGAGCACTCTCGACAGTTTGTGCGAGTAGTGCAACCCGATTATAAGTTGGAATGATGACGCTGACCTTCGGCATAATTCTTAACGTCTCCTTCGTCCATTCAAACTCGCAACAACTTCACGCCCGTGCCGCACCGCTTTTCTTTGGGCGCGAAAGACTATTGAATTGGCTAACGTAAACCTAAGCTGGGACATGCGCGCCATTATTTCCTTGTTAAAGGATTGGCGCAGCCACAGCGCCGGGCGGAGGCTATGCGAAAACGGCGCGAGCAGAAATGAGGATTTGCTCCCGACCAAAAAGATCGGATGCGCCTCTTCATAACCTTCATTAGCCTGCTTCAGTACGCGGGGCAACTCGCCTGCGAGCGTTTCTTCAAACACTTGCGCCAGCACAACGGCCAGAGCATGGAAGCCAAGCTCGTCCGCCAGTTCAACACAGTGATGTAAGTGCGAGTTGATCGCATGGCGCCGGTGTTCAATGCTACCGGAGTAAAGAGCAGCAAAGTCTGAGTGATCCTCCAGCTCATTCGCCAGGTGAATGACTATTGCTTCGCGGTCATTTGTATCAAGCGTGCGCGGATATTCTCGTAGGCGCAGGACGGTCACTTCATTCCAACGCAAGTCTGTATAGGCAGCAATTAACTCTTCAGTTTCATGGCCTATGACGCGCCGCAGTAGCGCGCGCTTCGGTAGGGTGATGCCGCGCACGCCGGTGCCGAACTCACCGTGACTGTAAGCTGAATGAAGCAGCCCTGCGATGACGGTCGAAGGGGCGCAATCCATCTCGGCGAGAATGCTAGCCGTTCCCACTAAATGCGCGAGGAACACTTTACCGGACGGGCGAAAGCAACCCGTGAATAACCGCGCCGCGAAAGTGTAAGCCTCACAGATGCGTGCGAGGTCGCTCTCCGTCCAACCGGCGCGATGAAGTTGGCTGAACAGTTGCAGATTCGTTTGTGCGTACTGCTGCATCTCCGTGTTCTCTGTCTCTCTTAATTTCACAAAGAGCCTTGATGTGTCGCCCTTCTCCGGTGTATCCATCGGTTAACGTACCGGCTGATTCTCATTTCCAGGGGCGACAGCAATTGTTGTTCGATGTAGTACGCACGCCCCTTTGAGAGACGATCAACGTAAGGGCGTAATTGCCATAGAAACCGCCGCCGATGGGTGGTTGACCAGTTACGGACGATGGCAATTCCGGGATCATCGTCATTGATCTGCCATTTCTTTTGAAAATGTTTGAGACTCGAAGCATTCCAATTTTCACTCCATCGAAGCATAAAGTAAAACATATCCGACCACGAGATTGACAGTGGCGGCATATAGGAGATGATCGAGTCTGGTTCAAAGTAAACTGTGCCGCCCCTTGCGCGCACCATCCAACACAAGTCTATATGCTCTTGCAGGCTGAGCAGTGATTCATCTAACGGGCCAAGCTGCGCGAAGCATTCAGAGCGCGCCAGTAGGCAATGAAACTCCACCAATTCACACGGTTCTCGGTGAAGCGGCTCAACCTCCCTTAAATGTTTTCCAGACCACCGATGATTCTCGTAGAAGCGTCGCTCTCCTGCCGCGTCTTCGATGTGTGCTGCGCCGCCAGCCATGTGTATTCTTTGCTGCTCCGGCGGGCCAATTAGATAAAGTGGCCCGACGACCCACGCCTCTGTCTCATCCGCACATCGAACCAGCGCCTCAAGCCAGCCGGGCGTGACCAGCACATCATTGTCTATAAAGACAACGTACTTGGTAGTCACCTGCTGCAATCCCAGATTGCGGGCTTCGTTTGGTGGCAGGTAATGATTTGTGCGTATCAAGGTGAAGCCCTTTTCGCGCGACTTATTTTTCAGGTATTTCCTGACCGTAGACGGTGAACCGCCATCTACATAAATGAGGCGGAAAGGAAAATGAGTGTGCTCATAAATGCTCTCAAGCGATAGAGCAGTGAAGCTAAAACGCTCTCGTGGGACAACCACGATAGTGGTATCAATTTCTGCCATAGCAATCCATAATATTCATTGGGTGAGTTTAATCGTTACTCTTCTATATTTTGACTAATATGGTAATGTGTTCCTACGTGGGGTAGGAGATGGAGAAAGTCATAACATCGCGCGGTACTGCGCCGCCTGTTCCGGCTTACCGCGCGCATCATAAAACTTCGCCAACTCGCTGGCAGCGTATGTCTCCTGCCATTTCAAATCAAGCTTGCCGATAGCATCCCGGTAAACGCCTTGCAGAAGTTCTTCGGCTTCGGTGAAGCGTCCCTGCGCCGTTAAGCAATCGCTCAACACGAAAATGCCGTGAATCAAAGCCGGATTGTTTTTCGTTACGTTGCGCCGGTAGATGTCCAGCGCCCGCCGGATAAACTCTTCGCCTTGTTGCGCCTTGCCCATTTTGGTCAAGATTCTGCCGCGAGATTTATAAAGGTCTGCATAAAGCGGATGGCCGTGCGGGTAGATGCGTTGCAAGATTTCCAGCCCGCCATCCACTTTGCCGCCCGCCGCCGCATAGTCTTCTTTGAGAAACAAAATCCATGCCTGCTGCGACAAACACTCAACGTAAGACGGGCTGTTTTCGCCAACCGTCTGGCGATAGATTTCGCCGCCTTCCTGCATCGCGGCGAGAGCTTCGTCGAGATGTCTTTGATTGCCCAGCACGCCGCCCAAGCTCATCAGCGTATCGCCCATTTCCCAACGCTTGCGTCCCTGCAAGGTTTTGAATTCCGCAATCGCGGCGCGCTGCAAACCGACGGCTTCATCATAGCGAGACTGGTCTCTGCGGACTTGTCCCATCACGCTTTGCAACATGGCGATGATAGCTCGCTCATTGCCCGTTAATTGCGAAGACAATGCCAGACCTTCGTTGACAAGCGATTCGGCGAGTTTCTCGTCGCCTCTGCCTTGCGCGAGCGCGGCGTAGGTGCTGAGCGTCGAAGCGTAACCGCGAGCTTCGCCGCGCCCTGCCCGGTATTGCTTGCGATAGACGGCAAGCGCGCGTTCGAGCAGCGATTCGGCTTCGCCGCCATTCCCGCTGGCGGAGCGCAATTGCGCGAGGCTATGAAGCGTGCGCGCAGTTTCGAGATTGTCTTCGCCGTATAACTTCAAATCTGTGTCCAACGCTGCCTTGAGGTATCGTTCGGCGAGTTCGTTGCGCGTTTGCGAAGTGTAGGAATCGCCGATGGTGCGTTCGAGCGCGGCCTTGACTTCCGGCTGGCCGGACAATTCACTTTCGAGGCGCGGCGCGACTTCATCAAGCATTTCGTTGATCGTCACTTCGCGTCCCTTCTGCGTGTTGGGTGATGACCAGCTAGGGTTTGAGAACGCGAGCATATCTTGCAGAAAGACATTGATTCGCTCCGCCTTTGTCGCTTCGACGCGCGCTCTATCGCGCTCACGCGCGGCGACGTGCGCTTGCCACGTTGCAACGATAACGCCCGTCATCAGCGACGCCGCGACGAGCGCCGCCGCCGCCACGCCCGCTTTGTGGCGACGCACGAATTTACCGGCGCGATAATTGAAGGTATCTTTGCGCGCCAAGACCGGAAGGCCGTCGAGGTGTCGTTCGATGTCCGCCGCGAGTTGCGCCGCAGAGTCATAACGCCGCGCAGGTTCTTTGCGCATTGCCTTGAGCACGATGTTGTCGAGGTCGCCCGACAAGCGGCGGCGCAATTTGTCCGGCTGCGTGTCGCGCGCAAGGCTGACTGATTCAGGCGTGATTGTAGTCTGCGGTTTAGTGTCGTCGCCGCGCGTTAGAATTTCGACGCTCGCGGCGGCGGTGCTCGGCTTCGTCGGTTCCTGTTCGCAAACGACGCGCGCGAGTTCATGCGGCGCGTGGTTGATCAGGTGGTACGGACGATGACCGGTGAGGAGTTCATAAAGCACGACGCCGAGACTGTAGATATCGCTGGTGGTCGTCAATGCTTCGCCGCGCACTTGTTCGGGACTCGCATAGTCGGGCGTCAGAATGCGCAATCCCGTGAGTGTGTGCTCGGATGTGTCGGCGGAAAGCTCCGGGCTTAAGAGTTTGGCGATGCCGAAATCAAGCAGCTTCGGCTCTCCCGCTGCCGTCACCAGAATGTTCGACGGTTTCAAGTCTCGATGCACCACCAAGTTCTGGTGCGCGTATTGAACGGCAGCGCAGACGGTGCGAAACAGTTGCAGGCGCTCGCTTGTCTTCAGCCTGTGCTCATCGCAGTAGTTCGTGATGGCAACGCCTTCGACATACTCCATGACAATGTAGGGTACGCCGTCTGCGGTTGTGCCGCCGTCCAAAAGCCTTGCGATGTTCGTGTGTTCGAGCGAGGCTAAGATTTGTCGCTCGTTGCGAAAGCGGCGGACGATGTCTTGTGTGTCCATGCCGCGCCGCACGATTTTGATGGCGACAAGTTTTTTGTATTGATCGTCGGCGCGATGCGCAAGGTAAACCGTACCCATGCCGCCGCGCCCTAGTTCGCGCTCGATTTCATAGTTACCGACGCGCTGCCCGTCTATAGATGATGCGGCGTCGGCAGCCGCTTCGTCGTTCGTCAATTCGCCCGTCAAAAGTTCGTGGACGAAGGCAACCGCCGGAGCTTCGATAAAGCTGCCCGCCTGCTCGTGCGAAGCGAGCAGAGATTCCACTTCGGCGCGCAAGGATGCGTCAGCGCCGCATTCCTTCTCGACATAGCTTTCGCGCGTGGCGGGGTTGTGCGTTAGCGCCGCGACAAACACTTCCTCAATTCTGTGCCATGCCTCATTCAATGCGCTTCTCCTTTTGTCGATCCTGCCGCGAGGCCAATCCCCGGCGCGAGACTACTGCTCCTCCAAGATCGTCTCTAACTCAGCGATCACCTCAAAATCTTTAGGACGCCCCGCCGCGCGCTTAACGTAAATCAGACGCTCCACGCCGAGACACCAGCATTCGACTCCGGCGAGTTTGAGTCGAACGCAGTGGGGCAGCAAATCATCATAGTCGCCGCCGCCGCCGGTAATCTCGCCCAAGATGTCCAATGCTCCGAGCGCCGTCGTGAGCGTAAAATTCAAACCGTTCCGCACAGTTTGCACGCTCCACTGAAAGGGCAGCCCGGCGGGCGCGCCGCGCAAGTACGGCGCGTGCTGCGCGAGAATTTCGACAAGGCGCGCAATATTATCCGGTGTGCGCTGGTAGACGATGTCGAGGTCTTCTGTGAGCCGCGCGGAGCCGTGAGCGGTGGCGGCAGCTCCGCCGACAATAACGAATTCTATGCCGCCGTCGCAAAGCAGGCGAATCAGCGCGCGAAAGTCCGTCATCGTGCGCGTGCAGCCTCACGTCCCGCGCGTCGTAACTCTTCCGCAAATTCCTGCAAGCGCATTAATTTTATAAATCGCTCCTCAACCGACAGGCGCAGGTTTTCGCGTATCAAGGTGCGGTCAACATCCTTTTTGTACGCCGCGATCACGGGGTCGGGCGCGCCGTAGATTCCCCGTTCATCCATTTGCGAAACCTCCACGCCGCAGATTATATGCCGTGCGCCCCCGCGTGCGAGTGTGCGAAAGTAAATCTCTCTTCTTCACTGTAAATCTCTCTTCTTCAATCCTGTGCGGCCTCTCGTTCAATGCGCTTCTCCTTTGTCGTGCCTGCGCCGAGTTCACGATAGAGCCATGCTTTGGCAACCATCCAATCGCGCTCGATGGTTGCCGTGTGGACGCCTAACACCTCCGCCGTTTCCTTCACGCTCAAGCCGCCGAAGAAACGCAGTTCGACGACACGGCTTTTGCGCTCGTCCGTCGCCGCTAATTGTTTGAGCGCATCGTCCAACGCAATCAAATCGGCGGCGCGTTCCTGCGGCAGAATCGCCGCTTCATCGAGCGACAAACGCCGTTCGTGGCCGCCGCGTTTTTCCGACGTGTGCGCTCTCGCATGGTCAATCAAAATGCGGCGCATCATCTGCGCGGCGATGGCATAAAAGTGCGCGCGGTTTTGCCATTCGACGCGCGTTTGATCGATCAGGCGCAAATACGCTTCGTGGACGAGTGCGGTCGGCTGCAACGTGTGATCGGAGCGTTCGCGGCGCAGGTAATTGGCGGCAAGGCGGCGTAGTTCGTCGTACACGAGCGGCATCAATCGCGCGGGCGCATCGCCGCTGCTGTTCCATTCGGTAAGAATTTGTGTGACATCAACCGAGGGCAAGTTGTTCACCGTCATCTGCTGGCAAATCCGCGTTAGCGCAGATTCTATACCCGAAATTCGTGTAAAGAAACATATTTCTCGAAAAACTTTTCGCCTGCGTGCGACTTTTCGCCTACGTCTTGCGCGTTAT
>JBPCOJ010000081.1:0-18129 GCA_051000345.1 Pyrinomonadaceae bacterium
CAGGCCGGATTGAAAATGGGCGAGCGCGTCCTCATACACGCCGCCGGGTCTGGCGTCGGCCTCGCCGCCGTGCAACTTGCGAAAGCTTCCGGCGCATTCGTTTGCGGCACATCGCGCACGATTGAGAAGCTGGAACGGGGGCGCGATTACGGTCTCGATGAATCCATCGTTATCAAAGATGAGCCGCAAGTTTTCGCCGATGCCGTGCGCGAGTGGACAAGCGGCGCGGGCGTCGATGTGGTGCTCGATCTCGTCGGCGGGTCATACTTCGCGGCGAACATGGATGCGTTAGCGAATCGCGGGCGCATGATGCTTGTCGGCACGACGGGCGGCGCGAGCGCGCAGTTCGATTACGGCGTCGTGATGCGAAAAAGATTGCGGCTCACAGGCACGGTTTTGCGCGCGCGTTCAGGTGAAGAAAAGGCGCGCGCGATGCGTCTTTTTGCCGCGCAGGTCGTGCCGCTGCTGGTAAGCGGGATTGTGCGCCCGGTCATAGATAAAATTTATTCGATGAAGGACGTGCGCGCCGCACACGAGCGCATGGAATCGAACGAGAGTTTCGGTAAAATTGTGTTGACGATGGATTAAAAATAAGCGAGGCGAGCCGATGAATTTACGTGCGATTTTTATTCTCACAGTTTTCACGATTCTGTGCGTGGGGAACTTTTTACGCGCCGATGCGCAAACTCGAAACACCGATATGAACACTGATCCGGCGGCAGGCGTGCCGCGCGAATTAGCGCGCGAGCGTGCGCAGCAACTCGGTAATATTCGTTATGCGTTAAGCGTCGAAATCTCTCCCGGAGCAGCGATGTTGAAAGGCACGGAAGAAATTCGCGTGACGCTTCGTGATGACGGCGACGTGCCTGCGCTACTCGCGCTCGATTGGCGTGTCGCCGCACCGAAAGAGAACGAAGCGCGCGCGCGCGTATGGAACATCAAAGCGAACGGGCGAGGCATCGCAGATGCGCGCGAAGCAAACGATCATTTGTTGATACCGGGCAAGTATCTGGTCAAAGGCGAAAATAGAATCAGCCTTAACTTTGAATCGCCGATCAGCACATCGGGCAGCGCCGTGACGCGTTATCTTGACCGCGAAGACAAGTCCGAATACATCTACACGCTCTTTGTGCCGTCGGACGCGAGCACCGTTTTCCCGTGCTTTGATCAACCGGATTTGAAAGCACGATTTACGCTGAATGTCACCGCGCCTGCACGATGGAAGGTTATCACAAACACCTTGGCTGAAGAGGATGGTATCTTGGTAGTTAACAAACCCGGACAGGAAAGATACGTGTACATACCTTTTGAGCAAACACAGCCAATCAGTACCTACTTGTTTGCATTTGCCGCCGGAGACTTCGCAGTATTCCGTGATACGGTCTCGCTAACTTACACGCGTCTTTTCGTGCGAAGGTCGAAGGAAGCGCAGGCGCGCAAGGAACTCGCGGAAGTGTTTCGTCTCCATCGTGAAGGATTGAAATTTCTCGCGGAGTATTTCGATTATCCATTCCCGTTTCCTAAATATGATGTGGTGATCGTTCCGGAATTCGCTTACGGCGGAATGGAGTACGCGGGCTGCACATTTTTGCGCGAGGAAAGCATTTTGTTTCCGTCAGACCCGACGGCAAATGATTTGCTCGCGCGTGCGGAAGTTATTTTTCACGAAGCGGCGCACCAGTGGTTCGGCGACCTCGTGACGATGCGCTGGTTCGATGATTTGTGGTTAAAGGAAGGCTTTGCGACGTTCATGGCTTACAAGGCGATGGAGCGAATCATGCCGGAGCGCAACGCTTGGAAGGCTTTTTATCAACGCACGAAGCCCGCCGCTTATTTGACGGATGTGACGAAAGGCACGACGCCTATCTTTCAGGAGATACCGAACTTGAGCGCGGCAAAATCCGCTTACGGCAATATCGTTTATCGCAAAGCGCCGTCAATGCTGAGACAGGCGGAATTCTTTTTAGAGCCGGATAAATTTCAAAAAGCCGTCCGGATGTTTCTCAAAGAACATGCCTACGCGAATGCGGAGTGGGCTGATCTGGTGAGTGACTTTGAACGCGCTTCCGGTAAAAAGTTGGACGTGTGGGCAGCGGCGTGGGTCAAGCGGCGCGGGATGGCAGACGTGCGCGTTTCATGGAGCGCGAACGCGAAAACGAATCGCATCGAGCGCTTCACGCTACGGCAAACGGATGTATTGAATGAAGGCGGCGCGTGGCCTATGCGCGTCAAGGTTTTGCTCGCTTACGATGATGCTCCGCCCGTCATATTAACGGTGGCGATGAACGGCGAGAGAGAAACGATTGTTCGTGAAGCTATTAATCGCCAGCGTCCGGCGTATGTGTTTGCGAATTACGAAGATTACGGCTACGGGCGTTTTCTGCTCGACGATGCGAGCCGCCCTTATGTGCTGAATAATTTGGGCAATGTGCATGATGAATTTTTGCGCGCGCTGTTGTGGGGAAGCCTCTGGGACAGCGTGCGCGAAGCGGAACTCGCGCCGTCCGCGTACATTAATCTGGCAATCAAACTCGTCGCGCAGGAACAAGACGAAGTGACCGTGCAAAGCATTCTGGGGCGCGCGTCAACCGCATTCAATCGTTATCTCTCGGACAAGCAGATGCGCGATGTTGCCGCGCCGCTTGAAAAAATGATTGCCGAGCGCATGATGAATGCCGCAACGCCCGGACTTCGCATTACTTACTTTCGCGCGTTTCAATCAATCGCCACAACCGACGGAGCGCGCGGCGAACTTAAACGAATCCTGATCGGCGAAGAAAAGATTCCCGGCATGACTCTTCGCACGCGTGACCGCTTCGATCTTGTGACAACGCTTCTCTCGCGCGATGACCCGGACGCGCCCGCGCTTCTCGACAAATTAAAGGAAACGGAGACGACGGACGACGCGCGGCGTTATGCCTTCGCTGCCGCTGCCGCCCGCGATGATTCGGGCGTGAAGCAAAAGTATTTCGATTCTTATGTACACGATGCGAAGCTTGCCGAAAGCTGGATCGAAGCGAGCCTTAATCCCTTCAACACCACGCGCCAATCCGATTTGACTTTGCCATATCTCGAACCGGCACTCCGGCAATTGCCTGTGCTTAAACGCACGCGCAAAATCTTCTTCGTCAACGGCTGGCTCGCGGCCTTCATCGGCGGCCAGCGAGACAAAAGCGCATTAGACGTGGTGCGTAAATTCCTGCAAGAGCAAACGCTCGACAGAGACTTGCGCCTCAAGGTGCTGGAAAATGTGGACGGCCTCGAACGCACCGTTAAAATCAGAGACAGGTATGCGCGCGAAGGATAATTATTGTTCGGCGGCTACATTGATGATAAGTGGAAAAGATTATGCAAATTAGACACCTACTAAAATCACAAGCTAATCAAGTGCTTATTGAGCTAAAAAGTGCAGGCTGGAATCCTTCTGACTTCAAGTGGGAGGATACTGATAGCTCCACTTACTCAGGGAATCCGATTTCTCAATTATCTCATTCCACATCAGGGTATCGGTTCGTTTTTGATAACATGCATGGGCATTTTGTCTCGATTTGGTCTCCTGCTAGTGAGACCCAAGAGCAACGCATAAATTCTGGATCATGAAATAATCAAATTGCTCAGTTTAAGGAATGGCTTGGATATTTAAAGAGAGAGGTAGAATCACCGGATTTATGGGCAGCGATCTCACAAGAATCCGATCTTCTTAAGGCCACCTCATCTGATGAAGCAAACACTCCATTTACTGCTAGCGAAAAAACTTACGTCCTTTCAGGCATAAATGAAATCAAGAAGTATTTATTGACAGCACATAAAGTTGATCCAGAACTTGTTGAGTCTCGTCTAAATTATTTGGCTGAGGCATCTAATAGGATAGGTAGAAAGGATTGGGTTAATTTGCTGCTATCTGTGCTGGTAGGTATTGTTATACAAGCTGCCTTGCCTCAAGAGGCGACGCGCGAGTTGTTCCGATTCGTCGGTACGGTTCTCCAACAAATTCTCGGTCATCCATTGCTGCTAACCTGATTGCCGGTGTTCTACATGCTTATGCACACGCTGCCAAACAACTCATCGAATCAGGTGTTTCGATAGCAACCTTTTCATAGTGCTTCCTCTGATGTAAATTTATGAGTGCGCCGCTTAATTAAACTATCGTTTCGTATTTTCATTCCGCCCGTCGAGAATTTCAAACAGGAAGTTTAAGGGTTCGGCGTAGGTGCGAGGCGCTGCGCGGCTTCGTTTGTAATGATGCAGAGGCCGTGTATCTTTTGTTTGGATAGCTCCCGAACGAGTTGCGCGGCTTCCGTGTATGTAACGCCGGAAGTTTCACGTCCGCGCTCGCTTTTGACAGCCCATCGCTTTTGATCGAGTTCGTTCATCGCGGAAAAGATTTTATGCGTCGGCGGCGCAGCGGAGTCCTGCGAAACTGATGCGAAAGTTGCGGCGAAAGAAATTGCGAAATGAAGTGCGCAGCAATGGCGCGCGTGTTGCCCATGAGCCGCCTTTGAGCACGCGGTGGTCGCCGTCGAACCACGCTTCGGAATATTCAGGGTACGGAAATGCTTTGAAGCCCGGATAGCCCGCGAACGGATCGCTTGTCCATTCCCAAGCGTTGCCCGTCATGTCCAGACAGCCATAAGCGCTCGCGCCTTGCGGGAAACTCCCCGTCGGCGTCGTGTTCCAGAAGTGGCTTCCGAAGTTGCAGCGTGTTGCGTCAGGCTGTGTGTCGCCCCACGCGAAGCGCCGTCTATGATTGCGCGTTGCATCCCAAGACGCGGCCTTTTCCCATTCGGCTTCAGTCGGAAGGCGCTTGCCTGCGAAGCGCGCGTAGGCGTCCGCCTCATACCAACTGATGCCCGTCACCGGGTGCGTTAATTGCAAATCGTTTTCTGCAAACATTTCGCGCACGCGCCAGTTTTCGTTGTTCGACCAGTAAAGCGGAGACGTGATGCTTTCGCTTTCGCGCCAAGCCCATCCTTCATCGTTCCAGAATTCGCGCCGCGTGTATCCGCCCGCTTCGACGAAGCGCGCGTATTCTTCGTTCGTCGTCATCTGGCGGTCAATCTTGAATGCCGGAAGCTCTACGATGCGCGCGGGCAATTCGTTGTCGTAAGCAAAAGCTTTTTCATTCGCTCCCATCTCGAACGCGCCTGCGGGAATATGCACCATGTCACGCGCTGCATTCGATGATGCGGATGAATCGGAAACTTGCGATTGAGTGTGCGCGGTGTCGTCAGCGGCGGGGCGCAGCTTTTTTTCGGGCGCGATTAATTGCATCAAGTACGCGAGCGTTTCCTGATGCTGGTATTCGTGTTCGAGCACGAGGTGAAAAACGTAAGCATCGCGCAAAAGGGGATTCGCTTCGTCGAATCGAGTCGCCGCGAGATAGCGCAAAACTCTGTCGCGCACACGCTGTAAATAGTTTTCCATTTCGCGGCGTGTGGGTAGGTCTGTGGACTTTTCACGCGGCGTGTTGATCGGATCGAAGATGCGTTCGTAGCGATCATCGGGCGGCGGCTCATTGTTCATTTTTTGCAGAAGCCAGAAGGCCTCGAAGACGCCTATGTGCGCGAGATGCCAGATCACAGGGCGAAAGCCGAAGCCGGGACTCTGGTGCAAATCTTCTTCACGCGCCATGTCGAAAAGCCGCAGCGTATCGCGGCGCGCGTTCATCATCAATTGTTCGATTGCTTCTGCTTGTTCGGTCATCATCGTTTATATGCCTCACGGAAAAAATTGTGGCGCGTGACAAAATGAACACGCCCGCGCGAGTTGCTAATGAAAGGTAATACGTTATCATAAAAGCGGTCTATGGAGCGGCGGGAATAAAAGCCCGCTTCTTTTTGCTTTCCGTTCAAGGAATGTGAAGGAGACGAACAACGCTTGACCGCGACACTACTGCCCGACACCTCTTCTATTCGCGCCGACGATAAACGGCTCGTCATACATAATCTGCTGCGCGGCGATGCTGGCGCGGACTTCGAGCGTGACGTGCGCGCGGGACTTTCGGCGCAACCGAAAAAACTTTTCCCGAAATATTTTTACGACGCGCTCGGCTCGCAGCTCTTCGAGGCCATTTGCCAGTTGCCGGAATATTATCTGGCGCGCGCCGAAGATGAAATCTTTGCGAATCACGCGAACGACATTGTCGAGGCAATCAAAGTCGAGAGGAAAAGCGCCGTCACCCTTTTGGAAATGGGAAGTGGCAGCGCGACGAAAACGCGCCGCATCATCGAAGCGCTTTTGCGTGAACAATCCGGGTTGCTTTATATGCCCGTCGATATTTCCGCTCCGGCGCTCGAACAAAGCGCGCGCGTGCTGCTGCAATCCTTCGAGGCTCTGCGCGTTGAAGCCTACGCGGGCGATTACTTCGACGCGCTCCAGAAAATCGGCGAAGACAATAAAGAGAGAGGCCGCACGCTCGCGCTTTTTCTCGGCTCAAACATAGGGAACTTCGATGCCGACGGAGCGCGCACTTTCCTGCGCGGCTTGCGTGGAGTTCTGCGCGCCGGAGATATGGTGCTGCTCGGGGCTGACTTGAAGAAAAACAGGCGCGTGCTCGAAGCCGCGTATGACGATGCGCTCGGCGTGACAGCCGCTTTTAATCTCAATTTGCTGGTGCGCATCAACCGCGAATTCGATGCTGATTTCGATCCTCGCCGCTTTCGTCATCACGCCGTTTACAACGAAACGATTGGCCGCATAGAAGTTTACGCAGAGAGCCTCCGCGAGCAAACCATTTTTCTTCGCAAGCTGAAATTGGAAGTGAGCTTTGCGGCGAATGAGCGCATTCACACGGAAAATTCCTACAAGTATGACTTGGAAGATTTGTCTCAACTGGCAAGAGAAACCGGCTTCACACGCGCGCGTACATGGCTCGACTCGCGCGAGCAATTCAGCAGTAATCTGTTTCTCGCCGACAATTCTACAAACGGCTTACGCGAAAGGTAGATTCGTCCGGCATGACCGAAACGCGTGATATAGAAGCGGCTGAACCTCGCGCACAGGAGGCGAAAGCGCATTCGACGTTTGAAGACAACGCGGCAAATGATTCGATTGATTCAACGAACGATTTGATCGTTCCCGCTGCCGCCAACAACGAATCATCTACGTTGATTGATCCGCAAACTCCTATCTCGAAGGCTTCGCTGCCGCAGTTGGCCGATTATTTGCGAGGCGGCGCTAAACCCGCAGGCGCATGGCAGTGCGGCGTAGAGTTTGAAGTTCTGGGCTATACGGCAAACGATTTCGAGCGGCTCGACGCAGGCAGCGTGCAACACGTGCTGGCGCAACTTGCCGCCACGTCTTCGTCATCATCGCAAGCTGGAAATTTAATTTATGAAAACGATGTGGTGATCGAAGCCGCGTTGGATGACGGCGGGCGCGTCACTGTCGAACCCGGCGGGCAGGTGGAATTCTCCGGCGCGCCGCGCTCCTCTTTAATTGAAATAGACACTGACATAAAGGTTTTCCTCGCGCGCCTGCATGAAATAGCGGAAGCGAACGCGTGCGTATTTCTCGCCGCCGGATTCGATCCCTTGCGCAGGCTCGATGAACAACGCTGGTTCCCGAAAGCGCGCTACGATGTGATGCGCCCATACCTTGCGGCGCATGGAGCGCGCGCGTGGGACATGATGGCGCGCACGTGCGCCGTGCAAGTCAATCTCGATTACGATTCGGAAACCGATCTCGCTAAAAAGTTTATTTTAGGCAATCGCCTCGCGCCGATTGTGACGGCGATCTTCGCCAACTCGCCTTTTGAAGACGGGGCGCCTTCCGTTTACAAATCAACGCGCGCCGCGGCGTGGCTTGCCACAGACAACGCGCGCGCGGGCGTCTCCACACTCGCGCTTGAAAATAATTTTTCGCCGGAAGAATTTGTTGATTATGCCTTGCGCGTGCCGATGATTTTCGTGCGCCGCAAAGATGCTTACGTTGATGCTGTGGCGAATCTTTCCTTCAGCGAATTTCTCGAAGCGGGCGCGGGCGCGATTAAACCGCAGTTTCAGGATTGGACGGATCACCTGACGACGATTTTCACGGAAGCGCGGCTCAAGCAGTATATCGAATTGCGTAGCGCGGACGGCGGCGATTTGCGTATGGCGCTGGCGCTCGCCGCTCTCTGGCGCGGACTGATGTATGACCGTGAAGCACTCGATGAAGCGCTCCGCATCGCGCCGAAGTTGAAGCAAAAAGAGATGCGCGGATTGCAGGAAGCGGTAGCGCGCGATGCGCTGGCGACGCAACACGCGGGCGTCGATGTCTTGCACACGGCGAAGGATTTAATCGCTATCGCCGCCGCAGGGATCGAGCGATTCGCTCCCCAAGAAGCGAAGTATCTGGACGTGCTGCGCGAGCAAGTAATCGAAGACGAAGTTTGTCCGGCGGACATACTGCTTCGCAATTATCGCGGCGCGTGGCACGGCTCCATGCGGCGCGTTATTGAACATCTGCGAATCGCGTAACGCATTCGGATAGCCGCATCGAAAGCGCCGCCATTTCACCGACAACCGCATCAACACATTCGCATAAACACTTTTCCTGCGCTCAGTTCTTTTACCGATATGAATTCTTCCGACGCAATGACTTTCCAGAATACGACGGCTGCTCCGGTGGAATTTCGTAACGTGAGCTACGGCGTCGCGGGCGCTTCCGCGCAGATTATTTCCGATCTTAATTTAACTGTCGAGCGCGGCGAAACGCTTGTGCTGCTCGGCGAATCTGGATGCGGCAAAACGACGACGCTGCGGCTCGTCAATCAATTGCTTTTGCCGACGGCAGGCGAAGTTCTCGTCGAAGGAAAACGAACAGAGGAGTGGGACGCGATACGCTTGCGCAGGCGAATCGGCTACGTTATCCAAGACGCCGGTCTCTTTCCGCATTTTACGGTCGAGGAGAACGTCGCGCTTGTGCCGACGCTTGAAAATTGGGACGCAACGCGCGTGCATAATCGCGTGCGCGAACTGCTGGCGCTCGTCGGCTTAGACGCGGATGAATATGCGTCGCGGTATCCGTCAGAATTATCGGGCGGGCAGCGGCAGCGTGTCGGCGTCGCGCGTGCGCTCGCGGCTGATCCGCAATTGCTTCTGCTCGACGAACCTTTCGGCGCGCTCGATCCTTTGACGCGCGCCGCGTTGCAAAAGGAGTTCGCAGAGCTTCGCACGCGGCTCAATAAGACAGCCATTTTCGTGACGCACGATGTGCGCGAAGCCTTGCTGCTGGCAACGCGCATTTGCCTGATGGACAAAGGCCGCATCGTGCTGCTCGCAACGCCCGAAGAATTCATCAATTCCGATGAACCTCACGCGCGGCGTTACGTCGAGACGTTAAAGCTGAATGAAAACACTTTCGGCGCGGCGGAGAAAAGCGTATGACGTGGCGCGCATTTTTAATCGAGCACTGGCGCGAGATGCTGACGCTCACCGGGCAGCATCTTTTTCTCGTGCTCATCTCTACTTCGATTGCTATTTTAATCGGAGTGCCGCTCGGAATTCTTCTCACCAGACACGCGCGCCTGCGTAGCCCCGTGCTCGGCCTCGCCAATGTATTGCAGACGATTCCGAGCCTTGCCTTGTTCGGCTTTTTGATTCCGCTTAAATACATCGGCGGCATCGGCGCGCGCACGGCGATTGTCGCGCTCGTGCTCTACAGTTTGCTGCCCGTGATTCGCAACACTGTGACGGGCATTCTGGGCGTGGACAAGGGCGTGCGCGAAGCGGCATTGGCGATGGGCATGACGGACAAACAAATTCTGTGGCAGGTGGAATTGCCGCTCGCAATGAAGGTAATTTTGACGGGCGTGCGTGTCGCGGTGGTGATCGGCGTGGGCGTGGCAACGATTGCGGCGACGATTGGCGCGGGAGGACTCGGCGTTTACATTTTTAGCGGCCTGCGCGTGCTCAACGATAAACTGATTCTCGCGGGCGCTGTTCCTGCGGCGCTCATGGCGCTCGCGGCGGACTTCGGCATCGGCTTATTGGAGAAGCGCTTTGATGTCGGCGCGCGTCGCAAGATTAAAAAACGTGCATCGCCAATCGCGCGGCTGGCGTGGAGTGCAATGTTCACGGCTCTGGCGCTCGCAATCGGCGGCTACGCAATTCTAAATCGCGGCGGCGCGCCGGATGAAATGCTAACGACGAAAGGAAACGATGCGGCACAGAGCGCGGCGGAGAAGGGCGCACGCGTCGTCGTCTGCGCGAAGGATTTTACGGAGAGCGGCATTCTCGCGGAGATCATCGCGGAGACTTTAGAGAGTCGCGGCCTCGAAATCGAACGGCGCGAACTCTCCGGCAATTTGTGCCACGAAGCTTTAATCAGCGGGCAGATAGACGTCTACCCGGAATACACAGGCACGAGCTACACGGCGATTTTGCATCATCAACCGATTTCCGATGCGCGCGCCGTGCGTGAGCAAGTAACGCGCGAGTATGCGGAAAAATTCAATGTTAAGGTTGGCGCGGCTTTCGGCTTCAGCAACGATTTTGCGATTCTGGTGCGCGGCAAGGATGCGCGCGAGTTAAGGCTTAAAACGATTTCCGATGCCGCGCCGTATGCCTCGCGGTTGCGCGCCGGATTCGGGCAGGATTTCATGTCGCGCGCGGACGGTTATCAGGGTTTCGCGCGGGCGTACAATCTGAAATTCGCGGAGCAGCCGCGCGAGATGGATTTGTCTTTGACGTATCGCGCGCTTGCTTCCGGTCAAGTCGATTTGATCGCCGGTAACTCGACGGACGGATTGATCGCCGCGCTCGATCTCGTTCAACTCGAAGACGACAAACATTATTTTCCGCCATACGAAGCCGTTGTGTTAATGCGCGAAGATACGCTGGCGCGCGTGCCTGTTGCAGCGGAGGCTCTCGAACAATTGAGCGATTCGATTTCGACGGAAGAGATGCGCCGCTTGAACTTTGAAGTCGATGGGCGCAAGCGTGCGGTGCGCGATGTGGTGCGCGAATGGCTCAATCACAACACGGCAAAGCGATAACGGCTTGCGCGTGTGCGGCGCGCTGTTCGCCTTTATTCAACGCGCGCCGACGCGCCCGACGGAAAGGATCAAGACAAATGATTCGTCGGGCTGGCCTGTCGGCGTAACACCTATTAGCGTCGGCACTGCTTCGCGCAAATTAAGTTCCGTCGTAATTCCGGTTTCTTCATATTGATACACGGGAAAACTCCCGCCGCCTTCGTTGTGCGAAGCAGATGATTGCACAGGCACGCGCTGCCCGAATCTGAAATGCGCTATCTGCACGAATTGTTGCCCGGCGGCATCTGTCACCAGCTTGATATTAGCCAGAGTGAACTCGTAAAAAGTTGGCACGACGGATTGAGATGCGGCAAAAGGCGAACCGCCGAGAACGCCCTTCACCTGCAAAGTACCGTTGTCCCTGACGCGATTGAGGAAAGTCGTCGTCAAGCGATAATCACTGAACGGCAAAGAAGCTTTGAGTTGACCGGTAACACCGTCGAGGGCGCGCGGCAAAGTGCTTTTACCGTCAGGCTTATTCGATGCGACGAGCACGTACAAGCGCACTTCGTGATTGACACTAATGCTCTTTGCGACAGTCGAAGTGTTAGCAGCCTCCGGTATTGCCGCGCCTTCGCGATCCTGCGCATGGATGCCTGTGAAGCCTGCGAGACTCAGACAGCAGGCAAAGAAGGAAAGAATGATGTGACGTTTGAGATTGTTCATTTGAAATCCTTTTTAGCGCGAACATTTTGGTTGAGCCAGTGAAAAACTTTTCGTCTTACAGTGAATCCACGCCCGCTTGCAAACAAAGTTCCTTAATAAACTTTTGCGCTGAAGATAAGTATGCGGTGTGTCTATGCGTAGGTTATACGGCGGCGTTTCTTTTGCCGCTGTGATGATGCTATGCTTTCCCGCGACACGAAACTTTAAGTCGGACGGAAACTTTCAAACGGGAGTTTTGGCGATGGCATCGACGGAATACGAAGCGGAAATTGCGACGGGACGACGCGGCAACGATGGGCGCGTGCATTTGTCTTTGTTCACGACGGATATGCTGGCCTTGACGCTGGAAGGCCACGGTGAGCGAGTGCCGACGCTTCTTTTATCGAAGGAACAGACAATGCAGTTGCGCGATGCGCTTTCCGAAGTGATTACGTTGCTTGAAGAAGACAAACGAAAAGACGCTGGCGGGGATAGCACGGACACAACGATAGGTTCGGCTGCTGTATGGCAGGGAGCGGAGCGCAGAACAACCGGTCAATTGAACAAATAAGAAAAGTGAACAAATAAAAAAGCGCGCCGTTTTGCACAAGCGCGCTTTTCCTTTTCGGGTTCGATTGCGAAGACTGCGTTCGTCGTCGCTGATTCGTTTCAATCGTCGTTACTTTTTGGCGACGAGCGTGACGCGAAGCGGCTCTCCTAAAGAATCTCTGGTAACGTTCAGCGTTTGCGTTGCGTAGCCTTTGGCTTTGACAATCAATTTGAGGTCGCCCATGTGAATCGGCGGCAGCACGGAAACGCCGCGCGCGTCCGTATTGTTTTGCGATTCGCAGAAAAAGCCGTCGGTGCGGCGCGATTCGAGTTTGGCGAAGGCGCCTTTGACGGGATTGCCGTTCTGGTCAACGACGCGCAGATCGAGACGGCCAATGCCGTTCATCTGTTTCGGCGCTTGGCCCATATTCGGGACATCCTGCGTGCTCTGTAAAGTGCTGGTTGTGCCTTGTGCTAATCCTGTGCTGAAGGTTGCTCCGGCGATCAGTGCGGCGGCGAGTAGTTTGCGCATAACTTTTAGAATTCCTCCGGTGTGAAAAGTTCTTGGGAAAAGAAGGCTGGCAGTGGCTGATTCGTTAATCGCACCGCGCGGCATTCCTGCCATAAATTTGCGGTTTCGCGTGTGCGCCGCCGCAGTTAGTTTAGTTGTTTTGTCGTGTGGATCGGTTGCCAATGAACCGTGCTTTGAAGTGTGGCTCGCATGGCGACGTTTACCGCGAACCGGCAAACAGTATACAGCACCTATGCGAGACTTGAAAGCATAAAATCCGACGCGTTTTTTCATGCGTAAATCATGTGTAAATAAGGACAGAAAATGAACAGAATACTTGCCGCCACGCTCATCGTTCTTCTCTTTTTATTACAGCCCGCGCTGCTTCGCGCGCAAACCGAAAGCAACAGATTGCCTGCCGCTCTGACCTTGATTAAAGCAGGCCGCCTGATCGACACGCGCAACGGGCGCGTGCTCGAAAATCAAGGCATACTCGTTGAAGGTGACCGCATCAAGGCCGTCGGCGCATTGAACGAAATTTCCTCGCGCGCAGGCAACGCGCGCGTCGTCGATTTATCGCGCGCTACAGTGTTGCCCGGCCTCTCCGATTGCCACACGCACATTCTTTTGCAGGGCGACATTACAGCCGCCGATTACGACGATCAACTCCTGAAGGAATCCATTCCATACCGCACGATTCGCGCGACGATGGCCGCCCGCACCGCGCTTATGAATGGCTTCACTGCCTTGCGCGATCTCGAAACGGAAGGCGCGATGTATGCCGATGTGGACGTGAAAACGGCGATTAATCGCGGCGTCATTCCGGGGCCGCGCATGTTCGTTTCGACGCGCGCATTTTCCGCGACGGGCATGTATCCGTTGTCGGGCTATTCATGGGAAATCAAAGTGCCGGAAGGCGTGCAAATCGTGGACGGCGCGGACAACATACGGCGTGCCGTGCGCGAACAAGTCAAGTACGGCGCGGACTGGATCAAGTTCTACTGTGATCGTCGTTATTATTTGAAGGACGGCGCGTTGCATAGTTGGGTCAATTTTACGGATGAAGAAATGGAGGCGATGGTGCAGGAAGCGCATCGCTTGGGACACCGCGTCGCGGCGCACGCGATGGGCTACGAAGGCATCGACGCGGCGCTTCGCCACAACGTAGACACGATTGAGCACGGCGACGGCCTCAACGAAGAATTGATGGAGCGCATGGTCAAGCAGGGCGCTTACTGGTGTCCGACAATTTACGTCGGCGTTTACGTCGCAGAAGGCCGCGCGGCGGCGGGCGCTCCCATCTGGCTGACGATGCGCGACCTCGAAGCGAAGGCGTTCGGTCAGGCGGTGCGCAAAAAAGTAAAGATAGCTTTCGGCACGGATGTCGGCGGCTTCGCATGGACGGAAAACGCGGCGAAGGAATTTAATTACATGGTGCGCTACGGCATGACGCCGATGCAGGCGATTCAATCCGCCACGATGGTCGCCGCAGACCTTTTGGAAAGACCGAACGACATGGGTGCAATCGAAGCGGGCAAATACGCAGACATCATTGCCGTCGCAAACGATCCCTTGCGCGACATTACGGAACTCGAACGCGTCCGCTTCGTGATGAAGGGCGGCAAAGTAGAGCGTGACGAGATGGCGCGTTAGTTTCTCCTTGTTGGAAAACAAGAAACGTATGCCGAATCTTTCTTACATCTCTCCGAAAGCGACGGTCAGGGAAAGTTTAATTCAGGGAAGAGGTCTTTTTGCCGTCGCGCCCATTGAAAGGGGAGAAATTGTCGCCGTCAAAGGCGGGCATATCTTCAATCGGCAGACGCTCGATGACATGAAGAATTCGCTTGGCGCGGCTGAAATACAGATCGGTGAAAATCTTTTTATCGGCCCTTTGAGCGAAGCGGAGCGTGAGGGCAGTATGATTTTCAGCAATCATTCGTGCGACCCGAACATCGGCGTTCAAGGGCAAATTGTTTTCGTCGCGTTGCGCGACATTCAAGCGGGCGAAGAATTGACGCACGATTGGGCGACGACGGATGATGACACATACGAAATGTCGTGCAACTGCGGTTCGCAGACTTGCCGCAAAGTTATCACAGGGCAAGATTGGAAAAGAAAGGATTTACAGGAGAAGTATGGCACTTACATTTCATGGTATTTGCTGGAGAAGATAAAAAGAGAGCGGCAAGAAGATACGACATAACGCGCCGGTGACGGGCGGCGAGAAGCGCGAATCAGGCATCAAAACTCCATCGCAAAACGCTGCTGCTTTAATTTTGTGCGAAAAGAAAACTTTGCGAATACTCCTGTCACTTTCAAGAGGTAAGGTTTGAGTTATGAATGAAATTTTTGCGTATCCGTCGAGCGCGGGTCAGAAGAGTTTGTGCCGCCGTTTTGCTTTATCGCCTGTTGTTTTAGTGAGTTTGCTAATTGCGTTGTGCGCGATTGGCGCGGCAGTTTTGTTTGCGGCGTCGAATAAAAGTTTCGTGCGGTATAACTCGGCGGCGGCGTTTGTGCCGAACAATGAATGGGCATTAGCGGCTACGGGTGCTGCGGCAAAGGGCGGTTGGGCGATTCGCGGGGAATTGTCGGAGACGTGTACGTGCAGTGTGCCGTGTACGTGTAATTTCGGGCAGGGGCCGTCGCCGCATTCGTATTGCCATCCGTTTTATTCTTTCGATATACGCGAAGGCCGCTACGGTGACGTATCGCTAAACGGTTTGCATTTCGGCGCGGCTGATTTGCAGAACGGGGAAACGATTTTCATAGACGAGCGCGCCGACCAGAAGCAGCGCGAAGCTTTGAAGATTATCGCCGCGCGCGTTATCGATCATGCTTCGCCGGAAGAAACGGAGGCGAAGGTCAAAGAGATTTCTCCGCGCATACGCTTCGCCGCCGTCAAGCAAGAGTATGGCGACAGGCATAATCATTTGATGGTTGCAGGACTCGGCGAATTCGCCGCCGATTACATTATGGGCTTGGACGATTCGCAACCGCTCACCGTGCGCAACAATACGACTTGGCGCATCAAGGATTCGATCAAAGCGAAGACGAGCGTGTTTCGCGTCAAAGCGGGGCGCGATGCAATTGACACGAAGAACACGAACAGTAATCAAGGCGAATTCGAGTACACGGATAAAACGGATTTCGGAAGCCCCGCAACTTGGGCGTGCGGCGGCGCGAGCGCGTGCGGCGACATGAGCAAAAATCATCACGAACACGGCACACAATAGCAGCGAGCGATTAATAGAAAGAGGAGACTTTTATGGGCTTGTTCGATTTTCTTCTTTTGCTGCTCATCGCGGGCGTGTGCGGTTCTCTCGGTCAGGCGATCAGCGGTTATTCGCGCGGCGGGTGTCTGGCAGCGATTGCCTTAGGCTTTATCGGCGCTCTCATCGGCTTGTGGCTGGCGCGTTTTTTCGGGCTGCCGGAAGTCTTCGCTGTGAACATCGGCGGCACGCGTTTTCCGATTATCTGGTCGATCATCGGCTCCGCGCTTTTCGTCGCTGTAATTAGTTTGCTCACGCGGCGACGTGTTTAGAGTTAAAAGTCTAAAGTTCAGACTTTTAGTGTTAGACGCGCGCTTGCCTCAGCGGTTATACTCGCTCTTCAAAGTTCAACAATTATCGCCGGGTATATTTTATTAGACAGCGCGTGCGCCATGGCATCAAAGGACGCGTGCAGGGTGAGCCATCCTCTCAGCTTTATGACCGCCTTCGATTCCCACAAATCAAAAAGCCTTGCGCCGCTCGATTTGAGCGATTTTCGCAAACGCTATCCGCTGACGGTGGCGAATTTCGGCGCGCTCGCCGGACGCGAAGCATGGCTGCAGCGAATCTGGGAATTGGATGCGCGCTGGCAGGAGTCGATGGAGCGGCAGGCGGACGCCGCGCCGGAAGTCTTTGTACACGCCGCGCCGCCCGCTAACTTAAGCGTCGAAGCGGAGTTTGAAATCATTTACGCGGGCGGCGTGTTAGGGCTGCTTCACGCGGCGACGATGGGCGTGCGCTACAATCGTCGCGTGATGGTTTTCGACGCGCACACGGTCGGGCGCACGCATCGTGATTGGAATATATCCGACGAAGAATTGCGCGAGTTCGATCTCGCAGGGCTATTTACAAAGGAAGAAATCGAAGCCGCCGTCGTTAATCGCTATCGTTCAGGCTTCGTCAAATTCCACGACGCCGCATCGCGCGTCAAAGCGCCGCCGCTCTGGATGAACAACGTGCTGGATGTGGCGATTGACGCAGACACGCTGCTTCAGTTGGCAGCGCGAAAACTTCGTTTATGCGAGGGCGCGGCGCAGTTTGACAGCACGCGTTTTGTGCGTTGTTACGTGCAGCCGGATAAGGTTTATGTGCTGGTGGAAGACGCGCGGACGAAGCGGCAAAGATTATTCGCGGCGCGGCTGTTTGTAGATGCGACGGGAACGAATTCGAGCGTCGCCCGACAGCTCAACGAAAATCGCGCGCTGACACACGTTTGCCCGACGGTCGGCACAGTGTCGCGCGGCTTCGTGCACGGGGAAGAACCGGATCAAGTTGATTTCAGCGTCGGCGAAATTTTAGTGAGCAACGAGGATGCGCGTGATCATAGACAATTAATCTGGGAAGGCTTTGCGGGCAGCCCGAAGCGAGACGACTACACGACGTATCTTTTCTTTTACGACGCCATCGATTCGCCCGCAGATAAATCTCTGCTCGCGCTTTTCGAGCAATACTTCGAGGCGCTGCCGCGTTACAAGCGCGCGGGCGCGCAGTGGCGCGTCGTCAAACCCGTGTTCGGCTATATTCCTAGCTTTCATCATCATGGTTGGAACAACCGCAAGCGCACGGCAACGGATCGAGTGATGCTTGTGGGAGACGCGGCAGGATTATCGAGTCCGCTGACGTTTTGCGGCTTCGGCTCGCATGTGCGCAATCTGGAGCGCTTGACGCGTCTCACAGACAACGTGCTGGCGGCGGATTCATTGGATGCTGCGGCGCTCTCGTCAATCAATGCTTATGAGCCGCGCGTCGCGCAGATGGCGAGCCTCGCGGAATTTTTGCGCCCGACGCCACGAAGCGCGCCGTTTGCCGTCAATGAAACTTTGAACGCGGTGATGGCCGCGTTGCATGAATTAGACGAACGCGTGCGGCGCGAGCTTTTTCAAGATCGAATGACGTTTGCCGCATTCAAAAATCTACTTGGCCGCACCGCCAAACTTTATCCGCGTATCTTCGGACGAGTGCGCGAACACCTCGGCGCGCGCGGCACATTCTGGTGGCTCGCCAATATCGGCAAAGCCATTATTCACGAACGACATGAGCAAACAAAAGCAGAAAGCGAAAAGGCGCAGAGCGAAAGTAAATTAAAGTAGAAGAGTGGAGGGGGGGGAGGGGCGGGTTTGACCTTCACCCCCGCCCCC
>JBPCOJ010000092.1:0-73629 GCA_051000345.1 Pyrinomonadaceae bacterium
CACAGTAATGATAAAAGTGTCTCTGTCCATTGAACCGCTCCTTTGTCAGAACTTGTGGTTTCGTCACCAGCAATTCTACATAGGTTTCGGTTCAATGGATGCTTAAAAAGAGTCACACATTAGGTTCATCTTTAACTCTTACGATAAGGATTAGCGCACAGCAATCGTCGTGTTAGCTCACGCCAGCCACTCGCGGAAGGTTTGCCAGAGCAGCCATGCGTTGAGCGCGGCGATGACGACGGCGACCGTATAGCCGAGAATTTTACTCCAAGACGAATTAACGAACTCGCCCATCTTCAATTTGTCGCTCGTGAACATGACGAGCGGAAAGACTGCGAAGCTCAATTGCATACTCAGCACGACTTGGCTGAAGATGAGCAAACGCGTCGTGCCGCTCGCGCCGTAAAGAGCGATGACGAAGACGGCTGGCACAATCGCAATCAAGCGCGTAATCAAACGCCGCAGCCAAGGGCGCACGCGCAAATTCAAAAAGCCTTCCATCACGATTTGCCCGGCGAGCGTGCCTGTGAGCGTGGAGTTTTGGCCGGAAGCTAAAAGCGCGACGGCAAACAGCGTGCTCGCGCCTGCCGCGCCCAACAGCGGCGAAAGCAGTTTGTAAGCGTCGCCGATTTCCGCGACTTGCGTGTTGCCTGTGCGGTGAAAGGCGGCGGCGGCGACAATCAAAATCGCCGCATTGATAAAGAGCGCGAACATCAAGGCGAGTGTCGAATCTATCGTTGAAAATTTTATCGCTTCGCGCCTGCCCTCCGGCGTGCGCTCGTACTTGCGCGTCTGCGTGATGGATGAATGCAAATAAAGATTGTGCGGCATCACTGTCGCGCCTAAAATTCCGATGGCGATGTAAAGCATTTGCGGGTTTGTCACGATTTGCGCCGAAGGAACAAAGCCGCGCAGAATGCCGCCGATTTCCGGGCGCGAGAAAATTATTTCCAACGCGAAGCAGACGCCGACGGTTGCCACGAGCGTGATGACGACGGCTTCAAGCCAGCGGAAGCCGCGATTTTGCAGCAGCAGCAGAATCATCACGTCGAAGCCTGTCAGCAGCACGCCGTAGATGAGCGGAATGCCGAACAACAGATTGAGCGCAATCGCCGAACCGATGACTTCCGCCAAGTCGCACGCGATGATCGCCACCTCGCACAAAATCCATAACACGAACGAAACTTTCGGATGAAAATGGTCGCGGCACGCCTGCGCCAGATCGCGCCCTGTGACGATGCCCAGCCGCAGCGCGAAGCTTTGCAGCAGGATCGCCATCAAGTTTGAAATCATGATGACGGAGAGCAGTTGATAATTAAAACGCGCGCCGCCCGCAAGATCAGTCGCCCAGTTGCCCGGGTCCATGTAACCGACGGCGATCAGATAGCCGGGGCCTGAAAAAGCAAGCATCTTGCGCCAGAAGCCCAAGCCCTGAGGCACGGGCATCGATGCGTTGACTTCCGGCAAACTCGCGTGCGGCGACGTGCGCTGCCATCCGTCCGCCGGTAATACTCTCAAATCACTGTTTCTGTTTATCATCTAAAGACCCGTTTCCGTATCGCAACTGCGTAAAATAATAATCGCTTTCCCGTCCATTTACTCGGATCGTTTCTTGAAGGGATGTTCAAAGCTGAGGTAGAAGAAAATAGCACGCTCGCCCCTGTTCGTCCCGACGCCGAGCGGGACGGAAACGCCGGGAACAATCTGCAAGCCACTATGAAAGTTGTGCGCCCAACGAACGCCGGGATTGATAAACAGCGTGTTGTCGCGCGTCTTTTGTTTATTGCCGGTTACCGTTTCGGAACTGTTCCATGCCGTTTCTAACAACGCATTGAAACGCGGGCGCGCGAGCCAGACGACGCTCTGTCCGAGATTGTAGCCCGTCGTATTAGCCTTTTCACCGAGCGCATTTTTAGCCGCGCGCGTATGGGTCGCCCCCGCATTCCAATGCGTGACGAAATGTCTGGAGAGCACGACGCTCACAGGCAAATTCAATTGAACGCCGGGAGCGCCCGCGCCAAAGCCCTTTCTCGCGTTGCCCGTCGGCAGCAGCACGGAGAAGCGCGGAGACACGGCTACCTTCGCGTTGCCGTCGCCGATCAATTGGTAACGGTAATTTAAGAGCATGTCGCCAAGCCCTCTGCCGCCGTCAGGAGCGCTTCCCGCTTTTTGCGCGACAAGCGTGTAGCTAAACTGGTGCTTTATGCTTTTGACCGGCAATTCCTGCGTAAAGGTATAAACCCAATCGCCGCCGCGCAGCCGCATGAAAGTGTTGATGTGCTGAACAATGCCAGCTTCCTGATTGTATGCTTCTTCAATCAGGAAGCTGTTATCCTGAATAGCCGCAGGCTCTTTCTGCGGCGGCTGTTGAGCGAAAGTTGGAAAGGCGCACGACAGAAAGAGAATAAAGAAAAGAGAACGCATGGTTATTGACATCTCGAATCCTGATCTGATATTAAGAATTACTCGCTTGCTTCTCGGATAGCAAAATAAAAGTTTAAGCAGCGATACTTTTATTTTTAACTATGGTGCATTTTCAGGTGAGATGTGGTAAAAGTCAAGGAGAATTATCCGCCTCGACTTGAAGCGCGAGCGGCAAGTCTGGTAAAACGGCTTTTACCCTTTGAAGAACGCACCGCTTTAATCGCTGAAACGAGTTGGTAAAGGAAAAACAGTTAATGGTCGTAACGAGTGGAAGCAATAAGCAAGTCACGCAGTCAACAGAGGACTATCTGAAGGCGGTCTTCAGTCTTTCCGAAGCGCGCGCGGAGCGTGAGGCAAGCACGGGTGATCTGGCTGAAGCGCTCGGCGTCAGCCCGCCCGCCATCTCGAAAATGCTCAAGCATCTTGAGAAGCAATCGCTTGTCGCGCACACGCCTTATCACGGTGTGTGCTTAACGAAAAAGGGACGACGAATCGCGCTCAAAACGATTCGTCGCCATCGCCTGCTTGAACTTTTTCTGGCGCAACTCCTCGGCTACGCGCTCGAATCCGTGCATGACGAAGCAGAGCGTTTGGAGCATCACATTTCTGACGAATTTGAACGACGAATAGACGCGCTGCTCGGCAGCCCCGACTGTTGCCCGCACGGTAGCCCGATCCCGACGCGCGACGGGCAAATTGTTTCTTCGCACGGTCAACCGCTGTCGGACATCGAGCCGCCCGCGTCCTTGCGCATCGAGCGGCTGCGCGCTTCGGACGCAGAGCTTTTGCGCCATTTATCCGCGAGCGGTTTACTGCCCGGAAAGGTTATTCGATTGATTAAACGAGAGCCTTTCGGCGGAGACTTGAATCTCGAAATAGACAAACGCAGACTGCGCCTGTCGTGTCAGGCCGCGAGAAGCGTGATCGTTTCATTGCAATCAACCCAACGTCGCGCGGCGAGAAACACGTAGCGCGCTGGAATTGACTGGGCGCGGAGACAACACATCAAGTATTCAAGTCTCGCAGATGAAAGCCGCGCTATTCGTGCTTCGGTCGAATGATTTATTAGGTTGCGCCTTAACTCTCAATGTCGGCAGCCAATCTTTCATTGGCAATCTTCCGCAAATGCTTTTCTTCTGATTTCGCTGCTAATTCAAGCAAGTCCTTTGGACAATCTTTTCGCCGCAGAACGTTTGCCATGATAGAGCCACCCACCGCGCCATCTGGCTCATTCGCACCTAAATTATAAAGCGCCCTCGCGGAATTTTCATCTAGCGATTTTATAGGTTCGATGAAGTCAAGAAACGCACGCCAGCGATAATGTTCCGTATTTTTATCCTCGCCTGTAGCCCATTCAGCTTCAAATTGCCTTAGCTTGGCTGCCGTGATTATTCCAAGATCAATCCACTCTTGGTTAAACTCTAGTTCTCTGAAAATGTCTATTGATTCCATTCAGGTTTCAGTAATCTAATAAGTTTATCCGGCGACGGCCTTACTAATTTTCGCGTCTTGAAACACAATCGCCGCAGTCTTGATTTTAATCATCCTTCCCACAAAGTAAAAAGAGACCGCTCCCACAACTTTTCGTCCCGGGCGCTTTCTCTGCTAGAGCGGAAAAAGCGCATTCGATGTGCGGGACTCGTGTTGCGTGCGCGGCCTCTCGAAGGCTACGAAGGACTAATACTTCGGTTTGTCCTTTTTGTCTTTGTCCTTCTTCTCCATCTTGTCCTTCTTATCCTTCTTCTCCATCTTGTCCATCTTGCCCGGCATTCCTGCTGGCTTTGCAATAAACAAACCGGCGATGGCGAGCACTTGCTCTTTCGTCAAAGGCTCGTCGAAGGCTTCCGTGATGATGGTGTTGGGCAAGCCCGCAAGACCGGCGATATTGACGCCCGCTTGTGTCGTGTTGGCTTCGCCGCTATAAACAGGCTGCGTTGCTTCCGGCAATGTGCCGCGTGAATCGAGCGTGATCCAGCCTCTGCCCGGCCTTTCTTCGGCGCGAATACGACGGACTTCCGCCGCGTGGCGCGCTTCAACCGAATGGATTTGCAAAGCGACGGTCAGAATCTTCGCGTTCGATTGAAGATTCCCGGCCTGCCCTTTGTAAGCGCGCACGCCCGTATCTTCAAACGCCTGCGAAACGGCGAGGAAGGTCTGATAGTTCGAGAACACGTCGGCAAACGCGCCGCCCGCCGTGAAATCAAACGTCGGCTTCGGCGCGGCCTTGCTGCCGAGCACGGACGCGAGCAACGCGACGTGCGCCGCTTCATGCTTGCCGATCTGCTCGAAGACAGCGCGCGTTTCCGATGGAATTAAGCCGGAGCTATTAAGCGCCGTGCGGTAAAACTCGTTTTCGAGATTCTCCAGCGTGAAGGCGAAGTTGAGCACGTCAACAATCTTGCCGGGCAAATTTCCGCCCTGACCGAAGGCTGTTCCGGCGAGCGCGCCGAAGGCAATGGGAGCGGTGGCAATCGCGCCGACCAGCGCCGTCGCCTTCAAAAGCGTGTCGCGGCGGGAGGTCATGTGCGTGATGATTTCGGGATCGATTCCCTCTAGCAAAGGTTTATTTTCTTCCATTTTAGTTTCCTCCCTTAAGCTTTCGGCGCGGGCAGTTTGGTGGCCGTGACGGGTGTCGAGATGAACGGCGCGGCGGCGGCAAGAACTTCCGCTGGCGTGCGCGCCATGTCGAGTCCCTGCGCGTTGACGACATCATCGCCGGAGAAGTACGAAGAGTTCGGCTGCAACAGATCGCGTATCACGGCGGCGTGACGCGCTTCCACCGAAACAATCTTGCCTGCGACCAGCAGGAACTCCGCTTTCTTGAGCAATTGTCCGGCGCCGTTGTAGGCCGACACGCCAAGGTCTTCAAATGTCCGTGCCGTGCCGAGCACGCTGTCGCGGCTACTGAAGTTGATCGCGCTAAAGTTAGGTTGAAGTCCCGGAATCGCTTTTTTGCCGAGCGCCGCTTTGAAAAACTCGCGGTGCGCGACTTCGTGATCGCGTATGCTCGTTAGCAGAAAGCGTTCTTCGTCGTTCATCCCGGAATACGGGCTGCTGACGGCCTGCGTGTAAAAGGCCGCTTCGAGTTGCTCAAGAGCATAAGCGTAGTTCAAGACTCCGAAATCTCCGGAACCCAAATCGACGGTTCCGCCCGTAGATTTTTGGATCAAAAGATCGAAACCGTTGAAATTGTCGCGTCCCTTAGCGACGCCGATGCTGCCGAGCGCGAGCATCGCGGCGGTTGCCCAGCCGGTGCGAACAAGAAATGCTCGCCTGCTGTTACTGGCTATGGTCGGGGCATCGGAAACAGGTGTTTCCACTTCGCCCGGCCTGATGTTGTTTGACATGTACCTGACCTCCATCAAGGGCAAAAGTTAAATTTCGCGTAGCAGGCACAAAAAAGCCGGGAAGACCGTGTGCCGCCGTTTCTTCTGATTAAAACAAAAACTGTTTCCCGCAACGCTTCAGCGAAATTTGAAAAAGCGCGCAGAAAGGTTTGTGAACAAATCTGAGGAGTATGATTTCGGTAGAAATTACGCATTCCAAACCGATTATGGATTTAGCGAACGGTAAAAAATCGCAAAAGCGGCGTTCGCTAAATTCACGGATAACTACATTTGATAAAGCTCTTTTGTGCTGCTGGCCGATGCGGTAAGGTAACGCACAGAGCATGGTTAAGTCAATAATTTCAAGTGGAAAGATATTTAGAGCGAAAAGAAAGGGCGGCACTCCGCGAAGTGTGCCGCCTTAAAATTCGATTGAAAATGTTTGCCCTGCGAGTTTAATCGCGCGAGCGCTGCTGTGCCTTTATCTTACGCGTCTAATATTACGCGCCGATTCCTGCCAACTCCGTGCGTCGCGCGCCGCTGCCGTTGATCTTTTTGTAAGTCGTGAGAGCCTGCGCGACGACCTGATCCATGTTGTAGTATTTGTATGTGGCAAGTCTTCCGACAAAGTAAACGCCTTCGGCCTTATCCGCCAGCGCCTTGTATTTCGCGTAAAGCGCGGCGTTCTCCGGCTGCGGCACGGGATAATACGGATCGCCTTCCGCTTGCGGGTATTCATAGACGATGGAAGTCTTCGCGTGTTCTTGTCCCGTCAGATACTTGAACTCCGTGACGCGCGTGTAAAGATGCTCGTTCGGATAATTAACGACGGGCGCGCTCTGGAACTTTTCCTGATCGTGTGTTTCATGTTTGAAGTGCAGAGAACGATACGGCAGCTTGCCGTAAACGTAATCGAAATATTCGTCCACAGGCCCCGTGTAAATCATTTCCTTGCAAGAAATTTCATCGGCGATTTCGCGGTAATCCGTGTTGAGCATAATCTTGATGTTCGGATGGTCGAGCATGTTCTCGAACATGCGCGTGTAGCCGTGCAGAGGCATCGCTTGATACGAGTCCGTGAAATAACGGTCATCGCGGTTGGTTCTGGTCGGCACGCGCGACGTTACCGAAGCGTCTAATTCAGACGGATCGAGTCCCCACTGCTTCCGCGTGTAATTGCGGAAAAACTTTTCGTAAAGCTCGCGCCCGACGCGCCCGACGACGACATCTTCCGAAGTCCGCACGCGCTCGATTGGCTCGGCGACGGATTGGAAAAACTCTTCGACTTGAAACGATGTCAAATTCAAGCCGTAAAGCTTATTGATGGTGTCTAGGTTAATCGGAATCGGCAGAAGTTGCCCGTCAACCGACGCCAGCACGCGGTGCTCGTATGTGCGCCAATCCGTAAAGCGCGACAAATACTCGAAGACATCGCGCGAGTTGGTGTGGAAAATATGCGGCCCGTAGCGGTGAACGAGAATGCCCGCGTCGTTGTAATGATCGTAGGCATTGCCAGCAATGTGGGGGCGCTTGTCTATAATAAGAATCTTTTTGTCCATGCCGCACGCGAGCCGCTCCGCCAACACGCTTCCGGCATAACCCGCGCCGACAATCAAATAATCAAACATCGTTGCTTCTTTCCTTGTTCGTACTGAATGAGGTTTGAGGCTTTTACTTTTAATCGCCCGTTGCAAAACTGCCTGGCGAGGCTGCTGCGGCGCGCGCGCGAAGCGGCATTGACGCCGTGCTTGCGCTCTTATTTTGCAGTTGGGCGCGGTGCGTTGCGGCGACTTCCGATATTAACGCGGACATGCGCGCCCAAGTCTTATTCCACGAATTTTGTCCGAGAAATGCGTCAGCGCGCGCCATGCGTTCGGAAGCGTCTTCGTTCATCGCAGTTTCAATCGCCGCGACGAACTCCTCAACCGTATCGGCAATGTGAACCATTTGCTGTTGACCATAGGGACGCACGACATCGCGTATCGAAGTGGACACGACGGGCTTTCCGGCGGCGAGATATTCGGGTGTTTTGGTCGGGCTGATAAAGCGCGTCGATTCATTGCGCGCAAATGGCATCAGCGCGACATCCCAGCCGCTTAGGTAAGCAGGCAATTCCTTGTAATTTTTGCTGCCGAGATAATGAATGTTCGGGCGGCGCGGCAATGTCGCCGGATCGATTTTAACGACGGGGCCGATCATCACGAACTGCCAATCGGGGCGCGCACCGGCTGCGCCGTCAAGGAGTTCCAAATCGAGCCGCTCGTCGATTACTCCGCAATAGCCCATGCGCGGGTGCGGGATTTCCTGTTGGTCAACAGGGTCGTGCGCGATGTCCCGCGCTTCCTTGAAATGCGCCGTGTCGATGCTCGACGGAAAAGCGAAGACGCGCGGGTGCTGCGAGCGCTTGGCTTCATAAAGACTCTGACCGCCTGTAAAGACTAAGTCTGCGCGCCGGAAAAGTTCGGCTTCGCGTTCCTTCAAAGCGTGCGGCGCATTCTTGAACGCGGAAAGCTCGTCCATGCAGTCGTAAACGATGGCGTGCGGTTGCAAATGGCGCGTGAAGGCCATCGCCATCGGCGTGTAGTACCACAGAATATAATCGTCTAGCTGTTCCTCTTGAATGAGTTGATCGATAAGAGATTGTTGGGCGCTTTCGATTTTCGCTGCGTCGTCGCGGAACATCGCGGGAAGGCGCGGCACGGCGACACGAACACCGTCTTCGCGCTTGCTCACATCGAGCCAGACGACGCTTTCGTTACCGAAAATAGGCTCTTCAATGAAGAAGACGCGGCGCTCATTCGCGCAGCGGCTCAATAAATGCTGCGGTCTTTGATAAACGAAATCCCAACGCAGATGCGAAAGGCAAATCAAGTCCGGGGCTTTTGCCGAGCGATTGGGAAAAACTGCGTGTGCCAGCGCCAACTGATGCGAAACGCTCTGCGCCGTCTTTGCGGACGCGCTTGGCGACGCCTGTTCTGCTGTGCCGCTTCGGAATTGGTGCTGCCCTTGCTTACTGCTATTCATCGCTTTACTCCTCTACCTTGTTTACCAAATTCTCGTCGCAAAATCGGAATTCGGTATTTCCTTGCGAGCCGTTGCCCGAAAATCGCGCGCACTCATAAATAACGCCCGGCGGGTATTTGACTCCGCGCAACAGACACTTCTTCGCTGATGTGAACGAATCGTGAACTTTCCGCCGTCGTCACACGCCGCTGAAGTTATACTTTTCGGGAGCTTTGAGCGTTTAAGGCTAACCCGCAAGCGCAATTTATGTCAACCGCTGCGGGACAGCTTCAGGACTGACTCATCCTTAAGTTATTGAATTGTTGAGGTTGCTGGAGACTGTAACATCTACGAAGACGCTACCGCGCGGCGTTAGTGCCTGCCGCACGCCTGACCCGTCTGCCATTTATTCTGTAACCGAACTGAGGGAAACGAAATAATAGCCCATCACTCCTGCTACGTCTGTACGCTTACGCACTGAATTTTACGCCGACGACCAAGCTTCTTTTCAACACGCGTCGTGCGTTCGACATCGTTGTGCTGTGCCGCTCGTTATCGTTTCTTACGTTCACATAGCAACAAAACGGGCTTTTTATTCCATCGGCATCGTCGGAATCAAAATTTCGGGGCTAATGGCAGAGTTGCGATGTCTTAGGCTTCCTACGCGGAAAACTCTTGCGCAAACCATTTATTTGAGCATAAAATGCTCGCTCGCCCACGCTCTGCGGTTCGGGTTTTCCAAGCGGTCTCGATAACCTCAAAGTCTCAACATTAAATCCACGATCCTCGCTCCTGCTTTCGCGCCTGTGATCTGGTGAAAGGCCACGACTCTCATGAATGTTCCCCGTTTCCCGCGTTTCTTTGCAAGGCTTGTCCAAAGCTTTGTTTGTTTTTCGCTTGCCTGCTTTATTGTTTCGCTTCCCGTTTTAGCCGCCTCAAGGGATGAGTGGCGACCCGTCGATCCGGCAGACCTCGCGTTAAAAGCGCCCGTCGTTGAAAAGGACGCCGATGCCGAAGCTCTTTTCTGGGATGTGAGTGTCGCGGACGAAGCAGACGGCGGCGCTCCGCGCACGGTGCTCAATCACTACATACGGATCAAAGTCTTCACGGAGCGCGGGCGCGAATCGCAAAGCAAGATCGACATCGTTTTTTACGGCGACGCCAAAATCAAAGACATCGCCGCCCGTACCATCAAGCCGGACGGCTCCATCGTCGAACTGAAAAAGGATGATGTCTTCGAGCGCACCATCGTTCGTTTGAGCGGCTTGAAGGCGAAAGCCAAATCGTTCGCAATGCCCGGCGTCGAACCCGGCGCAATCATCGAATATCGCTGGCGTGAAGTGCGCGGCGATCATTTGACTTCTTACGAACGATTGCAATTTCAGCGCGACATTCCCATCCAACTCGTTCGCTATCATATTAAGCCGCTCAGTCTGCCGGGCTTTGATTACGGTATGCGCCTGCAAACCTTTCACGGGCAGACATCGCCGATTGAAAAGGAAAAGAACGGCTTTTACGGGATACAGATGACCAAAGTCCCTGCCTTTCACGAAGAGCCGAGAATGCCGCCCGAAGAGCAAGTGCGCCCGTGGATGCTCGTTTACTATACGCAGGACAGCAAACTCGCTCCCGATAAATACTGGAAGGAGTTTGGCAAAGGTCTTTACGCGGATTACAAATCGGTGATGAAGCCGAACGACGACGTGCGCAAGGCTTCCGCCGAAATCATCGGCACCGCCGCGACGCCCGACGAAAAACTCGCGCGCCTCTTCGAGTTTTGCCGCACCAAAATTAAGAACATCAATGCGTCCGCCGCCTTTGGCTTGTCGCGCGAAGCACGCGAAGACGCGAAGGCCAATAAGTCTGTTGCAGACACGCTGCGGCGCGGAATGGGAACCAGCAACGACGTCGATTTACTGTTCGCCTCGCTTGTTATCGCCGCCGGATTCGACGCGCGCGTGGCAAGGCTTGCCAATCGCAATGACATCTTTTTCTACCCGGAGATGTTTACGGACAGTTATTTCCTTAGCACATACGATATTGCCGTCCGCGTCGGCGAGGAATGGCGCTTTTTCGATCCGAGCAGCACGTATGTGCCTTACGGCATGTTGCTCTGGCAGGAAGAAGGCCAGCAGGCGCTCATCTCCGATCCGAAAGACCCTGTGTTCGTCAAAACCCCTCTCTCGGCTCCGCAGAAATCGCTGGAGAAACGCACCGCCAAACTTCATTTAAGCGACGACGGCACGCTCGAAGGCGATGTGCGCATTGAATACACAGGCCACTCCGCCGTCGATAAAAAGTATTTCAACGACGATGATTCGCTGCCGCAGCGCGAGGAAAATCTGCGCGATCAAGTCAAGGCGCGCATGAGCACTGCGGAACTCACAGACATCCATATTGAAAACGTTACCGATCCGGTCAAGCCTTTCGTTTACGCTTATCATGTGCGCGTTCCCGGCTATGCGCAGCGCACAGGCAAGCGTTTGTTTCTGCAACCGGCTTTTTTCCAGCGCGGCGCTGCCGCTTTGTTCCCGACCAGCGACCGTCACCACGACATCTATTTTCACTATCCTTGGGCTGAACAGGATGTTGTGGAGATTGAATTGCCGAAAGGCTTTGCGCTCGACAACGCCGATTCACCGCAGCCCTTTACGGCGGCCAACATAGGCAAGTATGAAGTGAAACTCGGCACTACAAAAGATGACCGCACGCTTGTTTACCGGCGTAGCTTTTTCTTCGGCGGCAATGAAGCTATTTTGTTCCCGGCGACAAACTACGCGCAACTGAAAAAAATCTTCGACATTCTGCACCAGCAGGACGAGCACACGATTACGCTCAAACAAAGCGCGACCACCGCCGCTGTCAATTAAGGACTGTTTTTGATGTGTCGCGGGCAGCGGCTTGCTTACTGCCACGACGGTAATCGCGGTTGAATTATTCCTCCACACCACGACGACGCGAAAGGTTAATCATTATGTTGCGTAAACTCATCGGCTGCTGTTTCCTGCTGGCGCTCGCCAGCATATCCGTCTTCGCTTCCAACGACGATGCTCCGGCGTGGCTGCGGCAGGCTGCTTCGGTAAGCGCTCCGGCTTATGCCAGAGACGTCCCCGCCGTCGTGCTGCTCGACGAATCGACGACCAGCATCGGCGAAGACGGGCGGCTTACCACGACAAAGACGTATGCCGTGCGTATCCTGACGAACGAAGGCCGCGCTTACGCCTTCGCCGCCGCTGGCTACGCAACGGATTCCGGCAAGGTGCGCGACATACGCGCGTGGCTCATTCGTCCATCCGGCCAAACAAAGGCTTACGGTAAAAACGATGTCATGGATGCCGCCGCGATGAACGATGTCTATGATGAGTCGCGCGCCAAGATCATTAGCGCAGAAGGCGATGCGGAAACCGGCGCTGTCTTCGGTTATCAAACAACGAGCGAGAGCCGTTCATTCTTTAATCAAACGGTCTGGCCGTTTCAGGAGCGTATCCCTGTCATCGCTTCGCGCGTCATTTTGCAGCTTCCTGCGGGCTGGAGCGCCAAAGCCACGACCTTTAATCACACGAGCGTCGAGCCGCGCATCGACGGCACGGCGTACACATGGGAACTGCGAAATCTGCCGCCAATCGAGCCGGAACCCGCAAGCCCTTCAACCGAAAATCTCGCTCCCAGAGTGGCGATTAGTTATGCGCCGCTCTCCGCCGGGAATGACTCGGCCAGCGCTAAGTCCTTCACTAATTGGAACGAAGTCTCGCGCTGGTACACCGATTTGAGCGCCGCCCAATTTGCGCCCGACGCCGCGCTCACAGCCCAAGCCCAAGCCTTAACCGCCAGCAGCAAAACCGAACTCGAACGCATTAGCGCCGTCGCGCGCTACGTGCAAGGCTTGCAATACATCTCTATTCAAATCGGAGCCGGACGCTTTCGCCCGCACGCCGCCACAGAGGTCTTCGCCAAATCCTACGGCGACTGCAAGGACAAAGCGAATCTGATGCGCGCGATGTTAAAAGCCATCGGCATAGAGTCTTACCCTGTTTTGATTTTTTCCGGCGACCCGACTTATGTGCGCGAAGAATGGGCTTCGCCGACGCAGTTCAATCATTGCATCATCGCCGTCAAAGTCAGCGACGCGACGCAAACCGCGACCATCGTGCAGCACGCCAAGCTCGGCCGCCTGCTGATTTTCGACGCAACTGATAGCGATACGCCCGTCGGCGATTTACCGGATCACGAACAAAACAGCTTCGCGCTTATCGCTGCCGGAGACAGCGGCACGCTGGTGCGTATGCCCGCCACCTCGCCGGAAGCGAATAAGCTGGAAAGGCAAACCGACGCGGTGCTTGCGGCTGACGGCAGCCTGACGGCGACAGTGCGCGAGACATCCATCGGGCAAGCGGCGGTTAAAGAGCGCGGCGCGTTTCGCCATCTCGCCCGCCCGCAGTACACGAAAATGATCGAGTCGTGGATTACGCGCCATGCCGACGGCGCAATCGTTTCAAAAGTCGAACCCACAGACAGCCCCGTTGCCACCGACAATCGTTTCGCGCTCGCCGTCGATTTCGCTTCGGCTCATTACGCGCAATTGATGAACAGCCGCCTGCTCGTCTTCAAGCCCGCCATTGTTTCGCGGCGCGATTCCGTTCACTTAACCAATGTCGTGCGCCACGCGCCCATTGTCCTCGAAGCCAATTCTTATGCTGAAACGGCGCGTGTGCAGCTTCCCGCAGGCTTCGACGTGGACGAAATGCCCGATGCCGTGAAAATCGAAACGCCGTTCGGCACTTACTCCGCAACCTACGAAACCAAAGACGGCAAACTGTTGTTTACGCGCGCCCTCACCATTCGCGCCGCAACCATCCCTGCCGATCAATACACAGCCGTGCGCAACTTCTTCGAGCGCATACGCGCCGCCGAACAAGCGCCCGTCGTGCTGGCGAAAAAGTAGTTCGACTGCTTCGCGTGACTTCAGATTTACTTTGCATTCGGAACAAACTTGGGTCAAAGGTGTCTAATACTGATGTCGCTTTTTAGCTTGAAGGTGCTAAATGGGCAAGGCTGTCAGAAATCTTCTTGTCACATCAGTATTGCTTTTCGTCGCTTCATGGGCGAGTTGCACCTTCGGAGTGTCTTATGATCTTAGCCTATTGCCGCCGGATGAATATCCATATTGCGAACATTGCTCTTATCAGATAGGTGATAGATGGGTGTATCTTGGCGGAGGACTTTTAGCGGTAGCAATTTCTATTTCTATTACTGCGGCTATGCTGTGGCTCAGAGATAAAGACGAAAGCGACTCGTAAATATGTATCCGCAGCTCAACAAGTCCTTGCATCCGACTGCTTGATTGCAGGGCTTTCATCAATCTTTTGCCTTGATTGAGTAGAAGGCTGTATTCTAAATTTAATGGAGTGAATGTAAATGATGAATACAGTTTGGGCAGTCGTTCGTGAAGGCAAAATAGTGCCGCTTGAGAGCCTTGAAGTTCCTGAAGGCACGAGGGTACTAGTGACTTTATTGCCGGAAGATGATTCGTCGTTTTGGCTGGCGGCGAGTCAGTCGTCTGTGGATGCCGTATGGAACAATACAGCGGATGATGTCTATGCCGAGTTACTCGAAAAATGAAGTGATTTTGGTGAAGTATCCATTCTCTGATTTGTCCGGCTCGAAAGTCAGACCCGCCATCGTCGTCAACGCCGCTCATTCCTCGCAAGACTTTTTCATCGTCCCGCTCACAAGCAAAACAACCGCATTGCTTGCGGGCGAGTTTGTGCTCGCCGATTGGAAGAAAGCCGGACTCAATGTCGAGTCCGCCGTGAAGCGCGGCATTTATACGGTACAGCAAAGTCTTGTGGTTAAAAGTATTGGAAAGCTATCCGATGCGGATGCCGGAAAGGTGAAGAGTTCGTTGCGCGCTTGGTTAGCCCTGCCTTGAACGCTCATGCTTATTGACGGTGCATAATTGTATCGCAACAAATCTTGCCTCATACCTTTGACGCTATTAAATCCACAGGCGCAGCTTGCCTGTCGCGCACAAGTAACTACTCTTCGCTTCTTTTGCACATCAGTCTCTCGCCTCTCGTAAGAACGACAAAAATCGCGCCCGTAAAATTTTTAGCTGAATTTCGCCGTGTGTCTTGCACAAAAAAGCGGGACGGTGTATAAGCTAAAACACCTTGTGATATTCGTAACAGGCGCATTTAAGACTCGATTCTAACCGGTGGCTTTCGCTCGCTTAAAGTAGAAAACGATATGGTCGAACTCTATCGAAGCGCGCTCGCCAAAAAGAAGCGCATGAATCACTTGAATCGCACGCTCAAAGCTTATGCGCGTGAGTTAAGAGGAACAGACCATTGACCGATAAAAGAATCGTAAGTTCGGGACAAAGGGTGCGTTAATGGCACAAATCTTTCAGCGCAGCGCAAACACGCTGGCGAAGCTTTCGATCATCGGCGCGGTGCTTCTGGCGACGCTCGCCTTTACCGCCGTCGAAGCGTGGCAGCGTTCTTCCTACAACACAGGCCAATACGAAGACCGCGAACAGCCCGTGCAGTTTTCCCACAAGCACCACGCAGGGGATGACGGCATCGATTGCCGCTACTGCCACACGGCGGTCGAAAAGTCTTGGAACGCAGGCATTCCGCCGACGAAAACCTGCATGAACTGCCACTCGCAAATCTGGGCTGACAGTCCTTATCTGGAGCCGGTGCGCGAAAGCTGGCGGACGGGCAAGCCGATCAAGTGGATCAAGGTTCACGATCTGCCCGACTTCGTTTATTTCAATCACAGTATTCACGTCAACAAAGGCGTCGGCTGCTCGACCTGTCACGGCAACGTCGCTGAAATGCCGCTCATTTATCAGGCGTCGAGCTTGCAAATGGAGTGGTGCTTGAAGTGCCACCGCAATCCTGCGCCGAATCTGCGCGAGCAAAAAGACATTTACGTGATGGATTGGAAGCCCGGCGCGGATCAAGCGCAAAAGGGCGCGGAACTTTTTAAGAAATATAAAATTCAGCCCGCCGCGCAATTGCAAGCCTGTTCGACGTGCCACCGCTAAAAGAAAAAGCGCGCGTGAAGGATTAGATGCATGGATAACGAAGCAACGAATTACGTCCAGATTGAGCCGCTGAAAAAGTCTGATAAGCATTTTGACTTTCAGGCTTTTCGCCGCACACTGCAAGATCGCAGCGGCAAAGAATACTGGCGCAGCCTCGACGAACTTTCCGACACAGAAGAGTTTCAAGCTTACCTCGGCAACGAATTCCCCAGCCAGGCGGAAACATGGCTTGATCCGGTTGGCCGCCGCACGTTTATGAAGTTAATGGCGGCGTCCTTAGCATTCGCGGGCGTCAGTGCCTGCACCGTGCAGCCGCCGGAAAACATCGTGCCGTATGTTCGCCAGCCCGAAGAAATCATTGTCGGCAAGCCACTTTTTTTCGCCACTGCGATGCCATTTCCGGGCGGCGCGACGGGACTCCTTGTGCGCAGCAATGAAGGCCGCCCGACGAAGGTTGAAGGCAACACGCTTCACCCAGGCAGTCTCGGCGCCACAGACCTCTTCGCACAGGCTTCGATCCTCACGATGTATGACCCCGACCGCGCGCAAACGATCCTGTATCGCGGGCAGCAACGGACGTGGGCAGATTTCTTGGGCGAGATGCGCAAGGTGGTTGATGAGGCGACGAACACGGGCGGCGCGGGGCTTCACTTGCTCACCGGAAACGTTACCTCGCCGACGCTCGCCAGCCAGTTGGACGCTTTTCGCCGCACGTATCCGGCGGCGAAGTGGCACGTTTACGAACCCGCCGGACACAACAACACGAACATGGGCGCGCGTCTCGCATTCGACCAGTTCGTCAATACGATTTATCGCTTTAGCCAAGCCGACAGAGTGCTGGCGATTGATTCCAACTTTCTCGCCGCGACGCCCGGCAACATACGTTACACGCGCGAGTTTCGCTTGCGCCAGCGCGTCGAAGACAGCAACGGCGGCGACATCGCGCGCCTCTATGCGATTGAATCAACGCCGACGAACACTGGAATGCTCGCAGACCATCGCCTTGCCTTGCGTCCGAGCGAAATAGAATCCTTCGTGCGCGCGATAGCGGCGGGCGTCGGCGCGGGCGGCGCAAACGCAGGCACAACGACGAACAACGCCGCGCCAAATTCTACACACGCAAAATGGATTAGTGCGCTCGTTAAAGATTTGCAGGCACATCGTGGCCGCAGCATCGTTATCGCGGGCGACGAGCAATCGCCGCAGGTACACGCGCTCGCACACGCGATCAACGCCGCGCTCGGCAACATCGGTCAAACAGTTCTTTACACGGATTCGATTGAAGCGCACCCGACGGACGCGCAGGGCAACGCCGTTGACCAGATGCAATCTCTGCGCGAGTTGATGCAGGACATTGACGCTGGCGCTGTAAAGACACTCGTTATACTCGGCGGCAATCCTGTTTATGATGCGCCCGTTGATCTCAACTTCGGCGCGCGTTTTCAGAAAGTTCCTCTGCGTGTGCAGCTCGGTTTATTCAACGACGAAACGGCGGAGTTGTGTCACTGGCATATTCCAGAAGCGCACTACCTCGAATCTTGGTCTGACACGCGCGCGTTTGACGGCACGGCTTCGATTATTCAACCTTTGATCGCGCCGCTTTACGGCGGCAGAACGACGCACGAGATTCTCGCCGTGCTGCTTAACGAAGCGGATCGTTTGCCTTACGACATCGTGCGCGGCTACTGGCAAACACAGTATCGCGGCGGCGACTTTGAAACTTTCTGGCGCAAGTCCGTGCATGACGGCGTAATCGCAGGCACAGCCTTCGCTCCGAAAAACTTTGCCGTCAAAGCGGACGCCGCGAGCGCGAATCAGCCTGCGAATTCTTCCACGACCACAAGCGGCGGCGCGCAAGGCTACGAAATTGTTTTTCGTCCAGACCCGTCCGTTTACGACGGGCGCTTTGCCAACAACGGCTGGTTACAGGAATTGCCGAAGCCTTTAACGAAACTTACATGGGACAACGCTGTGATGGTCAGCCCGAACACGGCGAAGAGTCTCGGACTTTTTGATAGTAGTACGGGTCTTTACCGTAACGGAGAGCAAGGCAATGATTTCGACGCGAAGGGCGGCGATCACACTGCGGAGATCGTTGAAATAAATTATGCGGGGCGCAAAGTGCGCGGGCCGCTATGGGTGCTGCCCGGCCAACCTGATAATTGCATCACCGTGCATTTAGGCTACGGACGCACGCGAGCGGGGCGCGTCGGCACAGGCACATCGGATAATCCCGTCGGCTTTAACGCTTACCAGATTCGCACGTCGGACGCGCTTTGGTTCGGCACGGGCGCAAAGCTTACGAAGACAGGCGAGGGATATGAGCTTGCCACGTCGCAGCTTCACTTCAACATGGCCGGGCGCGAGATCATACGCGCCGCAACGCTCGAAGAATATCGCAAAAATCCTGACTTCGCGCCGAAGGAAACGCACGAGCCGCCGCCGGGCGAAACGATGTACCAAACGAATCCCGGCTATGAGTACAAAGGCTACAAGTGGGGTATGTCTATTGACTTGAGCACATGCGTCGGCTGCAACGCGTGCGTCATCGCGTGCCAAGCGGAGAACAACATTCCCGTCGTCGGCAAAGAACAGGTGATACGCAGCCGCGAAATGCACTGGTTAAGAGTTGATGCTTATTTTCGCGGCGCATTGGAGAACCCCGAAGGCGTTTCGTTTATGCCTGTGCCGTGTATGCAGTGCGAGAATGCGCCGTGCGAGCCTGTCTGCCCTGTCGCGGCGACGGTGCATGACACGGAAGGTTTGAACGTAATGGTCTATAACCGTTGCATCGGCACGCGGTATTGTTCCAACAACTGCCCGTACAAAGTGCGCCGCTTCAACTTTCTGCTTTATCAGGATTGGTACACGCCGAGTTTGAAGTTAATGCGCAACCCGGAAGTCAGCGTTCGCAGTCGCGGCGTGATGGAGAAATGCACTTATTGTATTCAGCGCATTCAGTCCGGCAAAATCGAATCCGAGAAAGAGAATCGCCCGATCCGCGACGGCGAAGTGCAGACGGCTTGCATGAGCGTATGCCCTGCGGATGCAATTGTGTTCGGCGACATGAACGACGAAAACAGCCGCGTGCATAAGATGAAGGAATACGAGCGCGACTACGGGCTTCTTGCTGAATTGAACACGCGCCCGCGCACGACTTATCTGGCGGAGATACGCAACCCGAATCCTGAAATGGAAGGGGCTAAGGCTTAAAGTATATGAGCACCATGCCACAATCGCGCGACGAGCTTCGCGTGCCGCCGCCCGCCGAAGACCCGAAGGATCGCGGCGCGGATAATTATCCGGCAGTCATCAATCCGGGGCATACGCTTGCTTCGGTGACGGATAAGATCAGCTCGCTTGTGCTGACCACGCGCATACGGTTCGGCTGGTTGATCGGACTTGCGATCAGCTTCATGGTTCTACAAGCGCTGATGATCTCGCTTAGTTATGTGCTCTTAAAAGGCGTCGGCGTGTGGGGCATTAACATTCCTGTCGGCTGGGGATTCGCCATCATTAACTTTGTATGGTGGATCGGTATCGGCCACGCCGGAACGCTGATCTCGGCGATTCTTTTATTGCTCCGGCAGGAGTGGCGAACTTCGATTAACCGTTTTGCCGAAGCGATGACGCTTTTTGCCGTCGCGTGCGCGGGCATTTTTCCGCTCATGCACACGGGGCGTCCGTGGCTCGCCTACTGGATGTTTCCGTACCCGAACACGATGAATATCTGGCCGCAGTTCCGCAGTCCTTTGATGTGGGACGTGTTCGCGGTTTCGACCTACGGGATAGTGAGCTTGCTGTTCTGGTACGTCGGATTGATCCCGGATTTAGCGACGTTTCGTGACCGCTCGCGCAACCGTTTCCTGAAAATGATTTACGGCTTGCTGGCGATGGGCTGGCGCGGCTCGGCTCGTCATTGGCATCGTTACGAATCGCTTTATCTACTACTCGCGGGGCTTTCGACGCCGCTCGTGCTGTCGGTTCACACCATCGTTAGCTTCGACTTCGCCGTGTCGATTGTTCCCGGTTGGCACTCGACGATCTTTCCGCCGTACTTTGTTGCGGGCGCGGTTTACGCGGGCTTTGCGATGGTGCTCACCTTGATGATTCCTTTGCGGAAGTGGTATCACCTCGAAGACTTCATCACGATGCGCCACATACACAACGCCGCGAAGGTCATGCTGGCGACGGGGCTGATCGTTTTCTACGGCTATATTATGGAAGCGTTCTTCGGCTGGTACGCGGGCGGTTACGAATGGTTCATGATTAAGAACCGTGCGATGGGGCCGTATGCCTTCTTTTACTGGTCGCTGATTTTGTGCAACGGATTGATCCCGCAGCTTCTCTGGTCAAAGCGTGTCCGCGAGCACCTGATCGTGCTGTGGATGATCTCGATGGTCGTCAACGTCGGCATGTGGCTGGAGCGCTTTATCATCGTCGTGACGAGCTTGCACCGCGATTTTCTGCCGTCCTCGTGGGGCATGTTCAAGCCGACGTTCTGGGACATCTCGACGTTTGTCGGCACGCTCGGACTTTTCCTGACATTGATATTTTTGTTTGTGCGCGTGTTGCCGATGATCTCCATTTTCGAGGTGCGAACGCTTACTCCGCAGGGGCAACTCAAAGACGGCGAATCGCACGACGTGACCGCCGCCGGAGCGCCCGCCTTGAGCGCTGGCGATTGAGAACGAACCGAAAGTGTTATCTCTGGTTCAGTCTGACTGAAGAGCAAGTGTGAGCAAGTGAACCTATGGACGAGCATATTCTAAACAGGAAGTTGGTCAAGCCCGGGCACGCCGGAGAGCTTTACGGTTTGATGGCCGAGTTTGAAACGCCGGATGCGGTGGTGGATGCGGCGCGGCGGGCGCACGCGGCGGGCTATCGCAAGATGGACGCCTACTCGCCGTTCCCGATTGAGGAATTATCCGAAGCTGTCGGCTTTCACAAAACCCGCGTGCCGCTAATCGTTTTAATCGGCGGCATCATCGGCGGCTTAACCGGCTATTTGATGCAGTATTATTTGCTGGCAATCGATTATCCTTTGCAGATCGGCGGCAAGCCGATGAACAGTTGGCCGCAATACATCCCGATCACGTTTGAGATGACGATACTGGTTGCTTCGGCGGCGGGCGTGATCGGAATGCTCTTTTTGAACGGATTGCCGATGCCGTATCATCCCGTCTTCAACGTGCCGCGCTTTGAACTCGCCAGCAGCGAGCGTTTCTTTCTCGTCATCGAAGCCGCCGACCCGAAGTTCAAGCGCGATGAAACGACGAGCTTTCTTCAAGGTTTGAACCCGCACGAGGTGTCCGATGTTCAGTTATAAAACTTTGAGACTGGCACATCTCTGCTGCGACGCTGGTAGGCGGCAACGACGCGCGTTGTTGCTCACATCGGCAATGGTGTTTGTCGCGGCGGCTTCGGGCTGTCGCTATGACATGCAGAATCAACCGAAGTATATTGCGCTACGCGAAAGCACTTTCTTCAAAGACGGCGTTTCCGCGCGACCTCTGGAAAAGGGAACGATTCCGCGCGGCTATCTGCGCGATGATACGTATTTCTGGACGGGCAAGGGCAATCCGGGCGGCGGCACGGGCAGCAGCAATAACGGCGGCAACGGTGTCGGCGCTTCTTCCGGGGCAGCCGCAGCGGGTCGCAATGGCGGCGGGCAAGGTGGAAGCACGACGAACGAGCGCGGCGATGCGGTGTCCGGCGAAGCGGGCAGCACGTCGCAAAGCGCGAACCCGTCGGCAGCGACCCAGAACGCGGGCGGCGCGGCGGCAGGCGTGGCGAGCGGCGCAGCAGGCGAAACGGACGGCACTGTTTTCCCGTATCCCGTCACGCAGGCGATGGTCGAGCGCGGGCAAGAGCGTTTCAATATTTATTGTTCGATGTGTCACGGCATGACGGGCTACGGCGACGGCATGATCGTGCGTCGTGGCTATAAACGTCCGCCGTCGTATCACACGGATGAGTTGCGCGCGAAGCCCGTCGGCCATTATTTCGACGTGATGACAAACGGTTGGGGTTCGATGCCGAGCTACGCAGAGCAGATACCGCCGCAGGATCGATGGGCGATTGCCTCTTACATACGCGCTTTGCAAATGAGTCAGCGGGGTGCGGCGGCAACGAGCACAAACAATGCGGCTGTCGGCGGTGGACAGGAAGCGCGCACGCCAACGCCCGTCAGACAAGGACAACAGTAGATGGACGCGACATACACGACGCACCGCGAAGCTAACGCAAAAAATTACCAGCCGCCGACGGCGGTGCGCTCCTTTTATAAAGAGGCGATGGTGATCGGCGTGCTCGGCGCAATCGCGCTGTTAATCGGCGTGGTTCTCGCGCCGGAGCAATTCTTTCGCTCGTATCTATTCGCGTTTATGTTCTGGCTCGGCATCGCTCTCGGCTCGCTCGCGCTTTTGATGGTGCAGCATTTGTCGGGCGGCGCGTGGGGCATCGTCACACGCCGTATGCTCGAAGCCGCTGCCGCGACGCTGCCTATTTTGGGCGTGCTGTTCATTCCGATTGCGCTCTCGTTTTTCACGCACCATCAGTTATACGAATGGGCTGGCGGCGGCGCAGGGCATGAAGCCGCAGGGCTTGAAGGCGGCGCGCACGATCCGATTGCGCATAAGATAGGCTATTTGAATCCGACGTTTTTTATCATCCGTGCCGTCATCTATTTTGTGATCTGGAGCGCGATGGCGTTGCTGCTCAATCGCTGGTCAACCGAGCAAGACCGCACGGGCGATCCGTCTTTGCCGACGCGTATGCGAATCCTGAGCGGGCCGGGCATTGTGGTTTATGCACTGACGATTACGTTTGCTTCCGTTGATTGGATCATGTCGCTTGCGCCGGAATGGACTTCGACGATCTTCGGTATTTTGACGCTTGGCGGGCAAGGCTTGAGCGCGATGTCTTTTATGATCCTGATGACCGCGTGGCTTATCAAGTACGAACCGTTCGCAAGCGTGCTCAAGCCGCGCCACTTTCACGATCTCGGCAAGCTGCTGATGACATTCACAATGCTCTGGGCATATTTTGCGTTCTCGCAGCTTTTGATTATCTATTCGGGAAATCTGCCGGAAGAAATAACATGGTATCTGGACAGAATGCGCGGCGGCTGGCAGTACATCGCGTTTGCGCTAGTGGTGTTTCAATTTTCGCTGCCGTTCGCGTTGTTGCTCTCGCGCGATTTGAAGCGCAACGCGAATCGTCTCGTCTTTATCGCGTCGCTCGCGTTGTTCATGCGATTAGTTGATAATTTCTGGATGGTCGAGCCGCAGTTTCATAAAGCGAATATGAGCAGCTTAGGTTTGTCGGCGATTCTGTTGGACATCGCCGCGCCCGTTGCGATCGGCGGCATCTGGCTCGCGGCCTTCGCTTACCGTTTATCGCAGAGGCCGCTGCTTCCCGTTAATGATCCATACTTAGCGGATGGACTCAATCCGAAAGGGCATTGAGCGGAAAGACTTTTTCGAGGAGATAGCGAAATAGGCGGCGTAAACAAAAGTTCGAGTTTGAGGCGTTTGATTTTTTATGAGCGAAACGATTTATCATGGCGATAGAAGCGGCGGACACGAGGATGAACGGCGCACGCCGGACACGGGGCATATACAGAACCCGGACGTGCAGCATGAAATGTCGGACGTTGACGTTGGCGCAATTCTGAAGTTCATCGTCGTGCTTGCCATCGGGATAGCGCTTATTTTCGGAATCGCCGCCGGAGCGATCAAAGCCTTCAATTATGTTGCGGACGAAGTTGACCCGGATATTCCTTCGCCGATGGCGCTCAAGGAAGAAGATCGTATGCCGCCGGAGCCGCGCCTGCAACTTGCGAAAGGCTGGAATTTTGAAGGCCATAATCTGGAGTTGCAGGAGCCGCAGGCCGAGCGCAGAATGCTGCTCGAAAAGTGGAATAAACAGATGGAGCAAAGCGGCACAGACCCGCAAACGGGGGCTGTCCACACGCCCGTCAAAGAAGCGATGCGCATGGTCGTCGAACAAAATATGCCCGCGCGACAAATGACTGCGAAACAACTGAACAGCGGCAAAGTCACCAACGAAGGCATACCTGTCCCGGACGCACAAAGCTCCGGGCAGCAAACTGACAGCCGCGACAAATAGCCGCACTGTCGCAAAAGGGTTTTAAGCAAGTAAGAAAGAAGAAGTACCTTGAAAGTTCAAACCATAAAAAGGGAAGCGAGACAACCGAACATAACCGCACCTGTGCGCCGCCGCGCGAACGTATTGCTCATCGCATTGAGCGTCGCGTGTTTGAGCGTGCCCGTTTATGCGCAGTACGGAACGGGGCCGCTTGAAATGCGCAAGCAGAGTCAGCAGAGCAACGCCGTGCCTGTGGCTTTACAAAACGTCGGCATAGATCAACGCCTGAACGAGCAGTTGCCGCTCGACGCCGTGTTTCGTGACGAAGCGGGGCGCGATGTCAAACTCGGCGATTATTTCAAAAGCGGCAAGCCCGTTGTGCTGTCGCTCGTTTATTACGATTGCCCTATGCTCTGCACGCAAGTTTTGAACGGCGAAGTCGAAAGCTTTCGCAATCTGCCGTTCACGCTCGGCAAGGATTACGAGGCCATCAGCGTTAGCTTCGATCCGCGCGAAAAGCCGGAATTAGCCGCCGGGAAAAAACAGCTTTATGCGATGGACTACAAGCGTCCGGGAGTCGCCGAAGGGTGGCATTTCTTGACAGGCGATGCCGCTTCGATTAAACGCCTGACCGACGCCGTAGGATTTCGTTACGTCTACGATGAAGGCACAAAGCAGTTTGCGCACGCGAGCGCGATTTATGTGGCGACGCCCGAAGGCAAGCTCTCGCGTTATCTTTACGGCATCTCGTACCCGCCCAAGCAGATGCGTTTCGGTTTGATCGAAGCCGCTGCGGGCAAAATCGGGTCGCCGATTAATCAACTGCTTTTCTATTGTTATCATTATGATCCGACGACGGGAAAGTACGGCGTCGCGGTGCTCAATGTAATGCGCGCGGGCGGTGTTTTGACGGTGCTGTCGCTTCTTGCGCTAATACTTTTATTGCGACGCCGTAAACAAAGCGTAGAGCATCTGGAAGAAGCAACAGGAGCCGTATAGAATGATGGCGTTTGCGCTACAATTTCAGCAATTCATGCCGACGCAGGCTTCGACCTACGCGTGGCAGGTGGACGGCCTCTTCTTTTATCTAGTGCTGTTGACGGTTTTATTCGGCACGATAATAAGCGGAACGATCATCTATTTCGCCGTCAAGTATCGCCGCCGCTCGCCTTCGGAATTGCCGCCGCCTGTCGCCGGTTCTCACAAACTCGAAATCGGCGTCACGACCGTCTTGCTTTTGCTTTCGATGACGATTTTCGTATGGGGCGCGGCTATCTTTTTAGAGCAAACGCGTTTGCCGAAGGATGGGCTGGAAATCTCCGTTGTCGGCAAACAGTGGATGTGGAAGTTCGAGCATCCGACAGGCCAGCGCGAGATCAACGAACTGCATGTTCCCGTCGGCACAAAAGTTAAATTGACGATGGCGACTGAAGATGTGATTCACGCGCTGTATGTGCCGGATTTTCGTATGCAGTATCAGGTTGTGCCGGGGCGTTATACGAACGCTTGGTTTGAAGCGACGAAGACCGGAAAGTATCATCTGTACTGCAACATGTATTGCGGCACGAATCATTCGGGCATGGGCGGCTGGGTTTATGTGATGGAGCCGGGCGATTATCAGGCGTGGCTTTCGGGCAACGCCAATCAAGTTTCGCCGGTGGTCGCGGGGCAAAATAATTTTCAGCAACTCGGTTGCACGAGCTGTCATGGCGCGAACGCGGAGGGCGGACGCTGCCCGCCGCTGATCGGTGTTTTCGGCAGCCAGCAGCGTTTGCAAGGCGGTTCGTCAGTGCTCGCAGATCAAACTTATATCAGAGAATCTATTTTGAATCCGTCGGCGAAAATCGTCGCGGGCTATCCGAACATTATGCCGACGTATCAAGGGCAGGTGTCGGAAGAACAGTTGCTGCAATTAATCGCCTACGTCAAATCATTGAGTCCGCAAAACACTTCGGGCATCAGCACGACTGCGCCTGCGCGTTCCAATAATCCGCGCACAGGCGTCGCGTCTCCCGAAGGACAAAACGCCGTTTCGCCCGATGCGCAGAAAGCGAATCCGGTCATCGCGCCGCAATCAAACGAAGGCGGCAGCAACGATAGCACAGGCGGCAATGGCGATAGCAGTAGCGGTAGTAACGGCGGCAGCGCGACGACAAATTCACAACGTGGATCGCGCACTTCGCCGCAGAGGTAATAAGCAATTATGAGTACGATGGACACAGCACCGTTTGAAGGGCGTCCGCACGCCGAAGATGCGAGGCCGCTTGCCGACAGCGAAAGACCGCGCATTAATTATCTGAACGTCGATCACAGCGTGCGGTCTTGGCTGTTGACGAAAGACCATAAGCGCATTGCGATTTTGTATCTCGTGTCGATCAGCTTTTTCTTTATGGTCGGCGGCGTCTACGCGGGATTGATTCGCCTTGAACTCTTGACGCCGCAATCCGATTTGATGACGGCCTCGACCTACAATAAGACTTTCACGCAGCACGGAATCATCATGATTTTCTTTTTCCTGATTCCATCCATTCCTGCGACGCTTGGAAACTTTCTCGTGCCGCTGATGATCGGCGCAAAAGACCTCGCCTTCCCGAAGATCAATCTGCTTAGTTGGTATATATATTTAGTTGGCGCGACGCTCACCATGACGGTGCTGTTGCTCGGCGGTGTCGATACAGGCTGGACGTTTTACACGCCGTATAGCACGTCTTTCTCGAATACGTATGTAAGTCTGACGGGTATCGGCATCTTCGTGACGGGCTTTTCGTCAATCCTGACGGGGCTGAACTTTATCGTCACGGTGCATACGATGCGCGCGCCGGGCATGACGTGGTTTCGCCTCCCGCTCTTTATCTGGTCTATGTATGCGACGAGTCTGGTGATGATTCTCGGCACGCCCGTAATTGCGATTACTGTGCTGCTCGTCGCGCTTGAAAGATTCGCGCACGTTGGTATCTTCGATCCGAAATACGGCGGCGATCCTGTCCTGTTCCAGCATCTTTTCTGGTTCTACTCGCATCCTGCCGTTTATATTATGGTATTGCCGGGCATGGGTGTTATCAGCGAACTCATCACAACGTTTTCGCGCAAAAACATTTTCGGCTACAAATTTGTGGCGGGTTCGAGCATCGCCATCGCAATCTTTGGCTTTCTCGTGTGGGGACACCACATGTTCGTGTCGAGCCAGTCGGTTTACGCCGGATTGGTTTTTTCGCTGCTTAGTTTCGTCGTTGCGATTCCTTCGGCTATTAAAGTGCTTAACTGGTCTGCGACGCTTTACAAAGGCTCTATCTCATACGATACGCCGATGCTGTATGCCTTGGGCTACATCGGGCTGTTTATCGTCGGCGGCATGACGGGATTATTTCTCGCCGCGATTGGTTTGGACGTTCATTTGACCGCCACTTATTTCGTCGTCGCGCACTTTCATTACGTGATGGTCGGCGGAACGCTGCTCGCGTATCTTGGCGGCATACATTTCTGGTGGCCGAAGATAACAGGGCGCATGTACCCTGAGGGCTGGGGACGCATCTCTGCTGTGATTATTTTCCTCGGCTTCAACTTAACGTTCTTTCCGCAATTCATCCTCGGTTATTTGGGAATGCCGCGCCGCTATGCTTCGTATCCGCCGGAGTTTCAAACTTTGAATGTGCTTTCGACGGCGGGCGCAACCGTGCTTGCGGTAGGCTTTCTGCTGCCAGCCATTTATTTGATTTGGTCTTTGAAATACGGCGCGCTCGCTCCGGCTGATCCGTGGGTCGCAACAGGCTTGGAGTGGCGCACGCTTAGTCCTCCGCCGACAGAGAATTTCGAGCAAACGCCGATTGTCACTTGGGATGCTTACGAGTATCGTCCGAGCGAAGAAATAGAAACCGTCGGCAAGGTGACGCCCGGCGACAAACCGGATCGCTCGGCTTACGATGAAGGCAAACTCATTACCGAAGCAGGAGATTAAACGGTGGCTGAAAGTTACGCGGCAACGCCGATAGCATCGACGAGCGGAGGCGCGATTGTATCGTCCGAGACATCTCCGGCGCATCATTCGGGCGCGCATCATCACGCTGACCTCCAGCATCATTTCGATAATCTGGAGCAGCAGAACGAAGCAGGAACTTTGGGGATGTGGGTTTTCCTCATCACCGAGATTATGTTCTTCGGCGGGATGTTCGCGGCCTATATTCTCTATCGCTCGTTTTACCCGGAAGCGTTTGCCGAAGCGAGTGCGGAACTCAATGCGCTTTACGGCGGCATCAACACGCTTGTTTTAATCGGCAGCAGTTTGACGGTAGTGCTCGCAGTCTTCTCCGCGCAAGTCGGTAATCGTCGCGGGCAAGTAGTATTTCTCGCGCTGACGATTCTGCTCGGCCTAGTCTTTCTCGGCATCAAGACGTTCGAGTACGCGGAGAAGTTTAAGCATCATCACATTCCGGGGCCAGGCTTTCAGTGGGACGGAGCCGATGCGCCGCACGCGCAAATGTTCTTCTTTATTTATTTTGCGATGACGGGCGTTCACGCTCTGCACATGATAATCGGCATCGGCATTTTCAGCGTGCTGCTTTACTGGGCGCAGCGCGGGCGTTACACGCCGGAGTATCACTCGCCTTTGGAGATCGGCGGCCTCTACTGGCACTTTGTGGACATCGTCTGGATTTTTCTTTTCCCGCTGCTTTATTTGCTCGGCAATCACGTTCACCACAAATAAATGTTTCGCAAGATGCACGCGCCAGCGCGGAGCCTTTAAGTTATGTCCGAACACATTGTCTCGAAAAATCTTTACTATCTCGTTTTCGCCGCCTTGATCGTGCTGACGGTGGTGACATACCTCGTGTCGCTTTTCGACTTTGCGACAATCAGCCCGTCTTTGTGGTGGCTGAACACGCTAATCGCGCTGATGATCGCGGCGACGAAGGCATCGCTCGTCGTGCTGATTTTTATGCATGTGCGGTACGCTTCGCGGCTCACGAAATTGATTGTCGTGGCGGGCTTTTTCTGGCTCGCCATTTTGCTGGTCTTTCTCGGAGCGGACTACAGCACACGCCCGCACGAGACGAATGAAAGAGTGGAGACGACGGTCAAGCAGCAAAGGTAAATGATCGCCTGACCGGTAAACGCCACGCTTGCCGCCTGCCAGAGTTTGATTGCTTTTCGGAAAAAGCGTTGCAACTTATGGACGCCGTAACACCGCACGAAAGATTGATCGGCGCACAACTAATCGCCGCCAGTGCCGCAACTGCCGCCGGAAAAATCTCGGCGCAATCCGCGCGCGTGGCGGCATCGCGCTTTCGAGCGTTCGCAAAATATGCGTGGGCGGTTGTCGCTTATAATTTAATGGTCGTCGCGTGGGGCGGTTATGTGCGGGCGACGAGTTCGGGCGCGGGCTGCGGCAGCCACTGGCCTTTATGCAACGGCGAAATGATTCCACGCGCACCGCGCATCGAAACCATTATCGAATTAACGCACAGACTCACAAGCGGCCTTGCGCTTCTTTTCGTCGTCGGGCTTTTCCTGTGGTCACGCAAAGCTTACGCGCCAAAACACACTGTGCGACGCGCCGCCGCTCTCTCGATTTTTTTCATGCTGACGGAAGCTTTAATCGGTGCAGGATTGGTGCTTTTCAGGCTCGTCGCGCATGATGATTCAATCGCGCGCGCCGTTTATCTCTCCGTGCATCTCATTAATACTTTTCTGCTGCTTGCGGCGCTGGCGCTGACGGCTTGGTGGGCTTCCGCAGGCAAGGCGCTGCGCTTGCGCGAGCAGGAAAAAACGTTCAAGGTGCTGGCTGTCGGCGCGATCTTTGCCACGCTGGTGTTAGGCGTAAGCGGCGCGGTGACGGCGCTCGGCGATACTTTGTTTCCGTCCGCGTCGCTCGCCGCCGGATTCAAACAGGACTTACAGCCGACGGCGCATTTCCTGATTCGCCTGCGCGTGCTGCATCCGCTCATCGCCATTACGGTTGGCTCGATGCTCGTCGCCTTTGCAGTCTTTAGCATCCGTCGCTGCGCAAAAGAAGGCGGCAACGATGGTAGCGGCGATATAAAAATCGGCAGTGAATGGACGCGGCGCTTTGCCATCGCGCTAATGTGTTTCGTCGCTGCGCAATTCGTTGTCGGCGCGTTCAATGTCGCGTTGCTTGCGCCGATTCCTTTGCAGCTCGTGCATCTCTTGCTTGCCGATTCGATGTGGCTCGCGCTCGTGCTTCTCATCGCGGCAACGCTTGCCGTAGAACCCGTGCGGCAAACAAAATTTTCGAGCGTCGGCGCTTGAACGGTGCGATGATTCAAACGTTATTTTTGCGGTGAATGAAGTTGGCTTTTATGAAAAGTGTGGCGGCAATAAAACTCGAACAGCAAAACGGCGCGTCAGCAGCAGCGGCAGCGCTCGATTTTGATGAACAAATGACGGCGCGTGAAAGAATCGCGGCTTATTTAGAATTAACGAAGCCGCGCATTACGTTTTTGATTCTGTTAATTGCGCTCGCAGGCTTTTGTCTCGCGTCGCCGCGCGGCGGCTTCGAGTACGCACAGCTTGCGCATGTGCTTATCGGCATCACGCTGCTTTCGAGCGGCATTGCAGCGCTTAATCAAACCATCGAAACGGATGTTGACGGGCTTATGCGGCGCACGCAAGCGCGGCCTTTGCCTTCGGGCAGACTTAGCGAATCGCAGGCGTTTCTCTTCGGCATCGGTTTGACAGTCGCCGCCGAAATTTATTTGACTTTGTGGGTCAATCCGCTGACCGCGCTGCTCGGCGTCGTCACCGCCATCGGCTATGTGCTTGTTTACACTCCGCTGAAAACCCGTTCGACGCTTTCGACGGCCATCGGCGCGTTGCCGGGTGCGATGCCGCCTCTGCTCGGTTGGGCGGCGGCGCGCGGCCACTTGAACATGGAAGCGTGGTCGCTGTTTGCGATTCTTTTCCTGTGGCAGTTTCCGCATTTTCTCGCCATCGCGTGGATGTACCGCGAGGACTACGGGCGCGCGGGGATAAAGATGCTGCCGGTGGTTGCGCCCGACGGACGCTCAACCGCGCAGCAGATCATCCTGTTCACAATTCTATTGATTCCGGTTAGCCTAATGCCCGCGCTGCTCGGCACAACAAGCGGCGTGATTTATTCGTTCGGCGCAGTTCTTCTCGGCCTGCTCTTTCTTTACAGCGGCGTGCGCATGGCCGTGTCTCGCTCGCGTCAGGAAGCGCGCCGGTTGCTGCTCGCTTCGGTTATGTATCTGCCGCTTCTTTTCGCGCTGATGGTTGCCAGCAAACGCTGATCGCGCTGCATAAAACGCGAAAGAGAATTTTTACGGAACTGTCTGTGCTCTCGAATCGAGTGTGCGTTTCCCGCCGAATTTTTCTGCTGAACTATAAAAAGCGTTATGCCTGCTCCGCTCAACACAACGACCACAACCGTTATCGATGTCGAAGAGCGCGTCCGTGTTCGCCCCGTAAGAACCAAGTTGAACGGCAAGGGATCGCGCGGCGGCGGCGGAAAAGGGCGCAAAGGCGGAAACGGAAACAACGGCGGCGGCAACAATAACAATGGCGGCGGCGGCAATCAAGACGAGCAGCCCGCAGGATTTTCGCCCGCGCGCTATTGGGTCTGCCTCGCTACAACGCTCGCCGCCGTTTTGATGACGTTCGCCGTGCTGACCACTGCGTATGTCGCGCGCACTTCGGGCGCAAGAGACTGGCAGCCCATCGAGATGCCGTCTCTGCTGTGGGCAAGCACCGCGCTGATCCTTGCGAGCAGTATTACTTTTGAAACAGCGCGGCGAAGTTTACAGTGGCCGCGCGCGGAAGACGGCGGCTATCGTCTGTGGCTAACATGGACGCTCGTGCTCGGCTTCGGTTTTCTCGTCGCACAGGCAATCGTTTTTCGGCAACTCATCACGCGCGGCTTTTACTTAGCGAATAATCCGCACAGCGCCTTTTTCTACATTCTTACGGGAACACACGGCGTACACCTCGTCGGCGGCATCATCGCTTTGATTTATTTGCTAGTGCAAAATAATCACAGTCGAGCGCATCTCGTCGTGATAAACGAAATGGAAGCTCACATAAAGCAGCGCACCTTGAGCGGCGTGGTCGCGCTCTACTGGCACTTCATCGCAGGTCTCTGGATATTTTTGTTCGCGCTTCTTTCGCTCTGGAAATAAACACGCGATAGAGAAACAAAAGGGAAGCCGCTTCTTGTATAGCAACGAAGCGGCTTCCCTTTTTATTTTGCGCTATGGAATTCCTGTTACCATATTTGGCAGCGTTCTGTTTCGGCTCTGACCATCGTTTCGTTTTGTTTGCAGCCGAACGCTCTGGCGAACGCGGGCATGTTCGAGAGCGGCCCGTTGACGCGGAAACGCGAGAGCGGATGCGGGTCTGTATTGACGAGCAGCCGCGCATATTCGGGACGCGCCTGTTCAGCCCAAACTTGCGCCCAGCCGAGAAAGAAACGCTGTTCGGGCGTGAAGCCGTCAATGTTCGCGGGACGCGGTTTGCCTTCCAAAGATTTCTGAAACGCAGCGTAAGCGACGGTCAGCCCGCCCAAGTCTGCGATTGATTCGCCAACGACGAGCTTGCCTTTTTCGTTGATGCCGTCTTCGACTTTGAAATTGTCGAATTGCTTGACGACGCAATCGGCGCGCGCTTCAAAGTTTTTCATATCAACGGGCGTCCACCAATCCTTCAAGTTTCCTTCCTTGTCGAACTGTCGCCCTTCGTCGTCGAAGCCGTGCGTCATTTCGTGGCCGATAACCGCGCCCATGCCGCCGTAGTTGATCGCGTCGTCTACGTTCGGATCGTAAAATGGCGGCTGCAAAATGCCCGCAGGAAAAACGATTTCGTTCATCTGCGGATTGTAATAAGCGTTGACGGTCGGCGGCGTCATGCCCCATTCGTAACGGTCAACCGGCTTGCCGATTTTGTTCAATTGACGATTGACTTCAAACTGCGTCGCGCGCGCCGCATTATCGAGGTATGACGCGCGCTCAATTTTCAGCGTCGAATAATCGCGCCATCTGTCAGGGTAGCCGATCTTCTCAACGAACGCTTCGAGCTTGGCTGTCGCCTCCCGCTTTGTTGCGTCGCTCATCCAACTCAAAGTCGAAAGGTCGCTCTTGAGCGCCGCTTCCAGATTATGAACCATGTTGAGCGCGCGCGCTTTTGCTTCCGGCGTGAAATTCTTTTCGACGTAAACTTGTCCGAGAGCTTCGCCGAGCGCGCGGTCAGTCGAACGCACGCAACGCTTCCAACGCGGCAATTGCTCGGTCGTGCCTGTCAAAATTTTGCCTTTGAAATTGAAATCCTCATTCACGAATTTCGATGACAGGCGCGAGGCCGTCGCGTCTATCAAATGCCAGCGCAAATAAGTTTTCCAATCGCTTACGGAAACGCCCGCGAGTTCTTTGTCGAGCGCTTTGAAAAAGAGCGGCTGCGCAACATTAACATTGCCAACCGTCGGAGCGTTGATGTCCTTGAGGTAAGCAGCCCACGAAAAATTCGGCGTCAGTTGCTGCAGCGCGGCGACTGTCATCTTGTGATAAATCGCGTTCGGATCGCGCTGCTCGATGCGCGTCATCGAAGCACGCGCAAGCGCCGTCTCGATGCCCATGATGGTGCTCGCTTCCGAAGCCGCGCGCGCTCTGTCGTCGCCGAGCAGCGCGAGCATGTTCGTCATGTGCTTAACGTATTCTTCGCGGATGGTCTTTGAGCGCGCATCGTCGTTCGTGTAGTAATCACGATCCGGCAAACCTAAGCCGCCCTGCGTCGCTTCGCCGATGACCTGCGTAGAGTGTTTGAAATCCTGATCTGCGCCGAAATCGAAAAGCGCGTTGACGCCGATGCGGTGCAAGTGCGCCGTCTCCGCGCGCAAATCCGCGGGGCTGGCGATGCGTTCGATGCGCGAAAATTCGTGCGCGAGCGGTGTTGTGCCCATGGCTTCAATGCCGCGCTCGTCCATGCAGCTTGCGTAGTAAGCGCCGATCTTTGCTTCGTTGCTGCCAGCCTGAGCAGTTGTGCTCTTCGCCGCCGCTTCGAGAATTTCGTGCAGCTTATCGTTGTTCTTTTCCGCTAATTCGTTAAAGCGTCCCCATGAAGGATAGGCCGCCGGAATCGGATTGTGAGCGATCCAGCCGCCGTTGGCGTATTGAAAAAAATCCTGACAAGGCTTGCATGATTGGTCAAGGCTGGCGAGATCGAAACCGTGATTGATTGTCGCATTGCGCTGTGCGTAAACCGCAAGGCTCAAGACAAGCAAACAGAAAAGCGCCGCCGACGCAGCCAGTCGCCGTTTTGAAAAATTCATTAACATACTCCTTCGCAGAAATAACTCAACGTGTGTCGAGTGCCGGTTCGCCGACGTATTCCCAATGCCATGGTTCGTAAAAGTACGGGCGAAAGCCGAACTTGTCCGCGTTCCTAACGAGCCAGCGATAAACGGGCGTGTTGATTTGAAGAAGGCGATTGGCGTCTTCCGTGCTAACTGGATCGCCGCCGACATACATATCTATCGCGCGCCCCGTAAAATGCGGACTGTTGACGGCAAGCCCGGCGCGGCCTGCGTTCGGCGAAGCCCTGCGCAAGCCTTCCTGATATTCGCGCGAACGATACGCTGAAACGATCTTCAGGAATTTCTCGGACGAAGCGAGCGCGAGTCTTTCGCCTTCGCCCATTGTCGCCAGATGAAGCGACGGATCAGTTGCCGCCGCTTGAACCATGCGCTTGTATGCGGCGTAGGTTTGCGGCTCGACTTTGCAAAGCGCATCAGGCCGCGAAGCGTCGTAGAAATCAGTCGTCGGAGCCGTCATCAATTGATCGGGCGCGGCGGGCGTATGGTCTTTGAGGCGACGCGCTTGCCATGCGGCGAACATTTGAGGCCATGTGACAGCATCGAGAATACCATCTGGATTTAATTTCGCGGACAGTTGCCACGCGGCGAGGGCGACACTGAAAGCTTCATCGTCAGGATTTTTCTCCGTGCCGATTTCGCGTTCGATGAGCGGCGCGTATAGATACCAGCCGCGCTGACTTTTGCCGCCGAACGACCATTCGAGATTATTCATTAAGTCGGCATTGCGTGCGACTGCCGCGCTGAAATTAGAAACCACCGCGACAACAGAAGCGTCCGTTGCCGGAGTTTCAGTTGTTCGGCTGACTTGAATTGTCGGCGGCGCGTTCAATTTTTGTCGGTAGTAAATCTGTGTCCCGATGAAAAGTGAAAGCGCCACGCCAACGAATAATGCGACGCCGAGATAAGCTTTGTTCTTCGGTGACATGTTCGCCTTCACGCCGTCGAACTTGCCGCCTGATTTACTTTCGCGCCGCCGCCGCAGTTGTTGCCGCAGGTTGTTTCAAGTGCGCGTCGAACCAATTAAGCACTGTGGTGTACCAGAGTTCGGAGTTTTGCGGCTTTAGAATCCAGTGGCCTTCGTCCGGGAAATAAAGCAGCTTCGATTCGACGCCCTGACGCTGCAGTGCCGTGAAGAGTTGCAAGCCTTCTGTAACAGGCACGCGGAAATCTTGTTCGCCGTGAATGACAAGGAGCGGCGTCTTGAAATTCTTGACGTACATGCTCGGCGACCAGCGCGTGTAAATCTCCGGGTTGCTCCAAGGCGTTCCGCCGAACTCCCAATCCGTGAACCATAGTTCTTCGGTTGCGCCGTACATGCTCGTTAAATTAAAGACGCCCGCGTGCGAGACGAGCGCTTTGAACTGCACGCGCGGATCATCGTTGTGGCCTTCAATCCAATCCACCATGTAGCCGCCGTAAGAGCCGCCCGCCGCGCCGACACGATTGCGGTCAACAAAGGGCAGTGCAGCCGTCTGCGCGACGCCGTTCATAATGTCCGTGTACGCCTTGCCGCCCCAGTCCTGCGAGATTTCGTCAACGAACTTTTGCCCGTAGCCTGTCGAGCCGCGCGGGTTCGGTAGAAAAACGACGTAGCCTTGCGCGGCGAAGATTTGCGGATTCCAGCGATAGCCCCAATTATCGTTCCAAGCGCCCTGCGGCCCGCCGTGAATAAGCACGACGAGCGGATATTTCTTCGCCGAAGAGAAGTCTGCGGGCTTCACGATCCAGCCGGAAACCTTCGCGTTGTTCGCGCCTTCCCAAGAAGTAAGTTCGGCAGGTCTCAAATTGAAACCGCTGATAAAAGCATCGTTGGCGTGCGTTAGCTGCGTGACAATGGCGCTGTTCATGCGCGCTTTGTCATTGATGCTCGCGCGATAGATTTCCGTCGGGCGCGCGGCGCTGCTGCGCGTGAGAATCATGGTTCTGCCGTCGGCGCTCACTTGCACGTCGTCGTTGAATCCATCACTGATGAGTTTGACGATAGCGCCGTTATTCAATCCGACTTGGTAAACGGGTTGCAGCCCGCGTTCGCCGACGACGAAATAAATCTTTTGCCCGTCGCGTGAAAAGGTGAAGCTTTCGATTCCCGCGTCGAGCGAATTCGTCACGGAGCGCGATTGATTTGTCGCTCGATCATAAAGCATCAATTGCCAGCGATCACTTTCAAAGCCCGCGCGTTGCTGCGCGCGATAGGCGATGAAACGTCCGTCCGGCGAATACTGCGGCGAAGCATCGTTCGCAAGGTTCGCAGTTGTGATACGACGCGCTTCGCCGCCCGTGACAGGCGTTGTGAAGATGTCGCCGTTGGTCGAGGTCGCTTCGACTTTGTCCGTGTTGCGCACGAACGCGAATTCTTTCGAGTCCGGCGAGAAGGCGTAGTCGAGAGGCCCGCCGAGGCTGAACGGCGGCGCGTCGTAATCGCCGGGCGTCATGTCGCGCGCTTCCGCATTGCCTTCGCTCGCCGTGACGAAAACGTGGCTGCGTTTGCCTTCCTTCCAAGAAGTCCAGTGGCGATAAAGAAGACGATCCGCAACGCGCGCTTTGACTTTGCTCGCGCCTGCCTGCTCGCTGCGTTGCTTGTTGCAGTCGGCGTTTGCGCATTCGGGATACACGTCGGAAGTGAACGCGATTAGCTTTCCGTCGGGCGACCAGAGCGGATCGCCCGCGCCTTCCGCGACGCTGGTTACTTTCTGCTGCGCGCCGGTTGCGACATCAATCGTCCAGATTTGCGGCGTGCCTTCGCGCGTCGAAACAAAAGCGAGGCGGCGCGAGTCCGGCGACCAGCGCGGCGAATTAGACGAGCGCTCGCCCGTTGCCAACATCTTCGGTTCGCCGCCCGCTGTCGGCATAAGATAAATATGCGTCGTGCCGCGATTCGCCGCCTTGTCTACGTCCGTGATGGTGTAGGCAACAATGCGTCCGTCGGGCGAGAGTTGCGGATCGCCGACGCGACGGACTTTTAGCAGCTCGTTGATCGTCAATTGCTGTGATGTTTGTTGAGCGAAAGTTGCGGACGAAAGCGCGAGCGCGATGAGAAGCGCCGAAGCAAGATAACGCATCATAAATTTGTCTCCGTGTTTTTCAGGAATTCAATTGATTGTTCTGTAATTCTACGCGCTCCACCTTTTTCGCGGCAACCCGTAAAGCGTGTGCGAAGTATGATGTATCGAATTCTATAGCAAGTTGCATTTGCGTGCGGCCTTATCAACGCAAGACATCTTTATCGTGTTGCCTTCACTTCCATGCGCGGTATGAAAGTCCGCGCGAACTTTATCTCGCCAAACGAAGGCTGCCGATGATCTGCTCGAAGGCTGGCTGGTAAGTTTTCACTTCGTCTTCGGGCGCGATGGTGATTAAGTAAAAAAGTTTTCCGTTGGCGCTCGCCGTCGTGTAAATCACATCGACTTCCGTAGTGCCTGTGACGGCGGAAGGGCCTGCGACGATTGTCGCGTAACCGGCGCGACCGCTGATGCTGATGCTTTGCGGGCGGCGCACAACGCGAAAATCCGGGTTGCTTTGAATCTGTTGTTCGACAAGCGCGGCAGTCGCCGATTGCAGATCGCTTGATTGCGCCGGAAGCTCGCCGACGAAAAGGCCGTGCGTGACAAAGACTGCTTGCTCGTGTTGTCCGTATGCGCCTTTGGGAGCGAAGATCATGTTCAACTCGTCGGAGCTTAAGGCGTCCCAATTCTGTGGATATTTGAAGGCGAATGAGCCGGAGCGAGCCTGAAAATCCTTGAACGACGAAGCGGGCGCGGCGGGACGCGTGCCGGGTTCGATGTTCGACGGATCGCGGGGGCCTGTGCGCGTCGGTTCTCCTGATGCGGCGAGAGGCTGCGCAGAACTTCCGCGACCTGTGAGGCGCGCTTTGGCTTGCTCGAAGGCGCTTGTGTCATGCGTCGGATTTGAGGCGACGCGCAGCGAAGGCAATTCATTAGTGATCGCCGCGATGCGATTGCCGGGATCGGGATGATCGCTTAAAAATTCGGGCGCGCGGCTTCCGCCCTGCGCTTGTAGCGTCTTGAAAAAGTTCGCCATGTCGCGCGGATCGTAACCGCTGTCGGCCATGATGCGCGCGCCTTCTAGGTCTGCTTGGCTTTCGGCGGCGCGCCCGAATTTAAGAAACAACACGTTCGCGCCCGCGCCGCCGACTGTATTGACAATCTGCGCGATGTCCGGGTTGTTGCGCGCGCCCGCAATCGTGCCGAGAATGCCCAAGCCTGTTTTCGCAACGTAAGCCTTCGATGCTTGGTTCGTGCCGTGACGGAGCGCGACGTGCGTAATTTCGTGCGCGATAACGCCCGCGAGTTCGCCTTCGTTTTTCGCCGCCGCGATTGCGCCCGCGTTGACGAAGATATAACCGCCGGGCAAAGCGAAGGCATTAATCTCGCGCGAGCCGACAACATTGAATTGGTATGGAAAGCGAAAGCCGGGCGCTTTGGCGGCAAGCTTCGCGCCGAGCGCGCGGACGTAATTAACGATTTGTTCGTCGCGCAAAAGCGGGACTTGCTGCGCCATCTGCTGCGCGGATTCACGGCCTGTCTGGATGTCTTGCTCTGGACTGAAGAGATTAAAGCCCGGCTTGAAATGCGGCGCAGGCGGCGCGCCTGATGAAGAACTGCCGCCGCCGCCGCCCGGCAGCACGCCGTTGCCGCCGCATGACAGTTGAGCGACAAGAAAAAAGATGGTTAGAAAAATTGCGGTGGTTCTTCGTCGAGTCATAAGTGTCTTTGAGTATCGTCTCTTAAAAAAGTTCGGGTGATTGGCTTGTGTGCAGAGCGCACGTCAAAAATTGTTCGGGTGAAAAGCTCTGCCGTAAAGCTCTTGATAAATCCAGCCAAGCACGCGCAGTTCCGCAGTGCAGAGCGCTTCGAGCCAGCAGCATGTCAGATAAATTTCGCGCATTTCCGGCGCAGGGATTTTCTCTGCTTCAGCAATGACGGACGAATCCGCTTTTGTTTCCAGATTGTATGCGCCGGACAAATCTTCGTTTGTTTTCGTAGCATCTTCGAGCGCGTTCAAGAGTTGGCTGATCCAATCGTGAAGCGTGCTTTCGCCGTCGTGCGCGGCGAGAGCCTGCACGATGCCGATGGCGAGGCGGTCTTCTGCGTGATCGAAGTGGAAGATTTTTTCGCCCGCGCCGCTGCTTTGCGCTTGCTTCCAATGAAACAATTCTTCAACGCGCGGATGGCGTATGACGGCGACGCGCTCATCGTAGTTGATGAACCACTCGATGAGATTTGCAAGCGCCGTGCTGTCGATGCGTCCGCTTGCGTCGCGCTGCAAAGCGGGCGGATTGGCGGAGTCATTCGCTGCAATGTGCGGTTTCGGATTCGACATAAAAGTTAATCAATAATCGTTCGGCTGCTGTATAAACTTCGACGTTTTTTCAGTTCGCATGGAAGCGTTAAGTTGTGAATGGCAGCGGGTTGGTTTCTCGCTTGGCGGCTTTGATTGTTTTCGTTAATCGCTGCATGGAGTCGTTTGGAAACTCGCGCCGCCAATGTCTGGCGAATTCGTTGACTACGACTCGCCGACGCAGATCGCGCAGCGCCGTCCAGAAGGGCAAACAAACGTGCAGCGCAGAATCCTGAAGCGAGAAAACAATTTTTGCATCATTCTTTTTTCTTCGATGATCGGGATAATGCGCGACGATTATTTGCACTTTATCGCCGACGTTTGTGAAGATGAAGTCGTATTCATCCGGTGCGCAATTCCAGCGCACGACTTTTCCAACGCCGCCTGCCAGCACAATTGAAAGCGTCTCGATTAAGTCTCGCAGCGAATCGGCGGGCTGGTGCGAAACGCTCATCGCCAGCGCTTGGTCTGCGGCCTGCAATCTCATCGCCATCCAGCCGCTCTGCGGGCTTTCGATACTGACGCGCAAATTTTGATCGCTCTCTTTCACAGTAGCTTTCACAGATTTTCGCACAAAACAGATTTAACCCTTTCCTTATTCTTCATCGCGGTAAGACTTGCCGGAGCGCAGTCGCTTTTTTTCAGATTGCTTGGACTTTGCTTCGAGCGCTCTTGCTTTAGCGGCGCGCGAAACTTTTGTCGGAACGCGTTTCGGCGGGCGATAGTTCAAACGCTCGATTTTAGCGCGGAGATTTTTAAGGCAAGTCGCTTTGTTGCGATGCTGGCTGCGCTCGGCTTGCGACGTCGTGACAACGCCGGACAAACGATGCGTGAGCCGCACGGCGCTTTCCGTCGTGTTGACATGCTGCCCGCCACGCCCGCCCGCGCGAAACGTATCCACGTCGCACTCGGCTAAAAGGTCTTCGTCGGACTCTGGTAAAAGAATTTTCTCCAACGTGATTATCGTTTGCCGGTAAGCCGTCGCTTCGTTTTCTAATCGAATATCTTCGCTATTAACTCATCTCGATTTATTTCAAAATGAGCTGCCACGTCATCCAGAATAGATGCCAACGTGCCTAGTCGCAAAGGATCATGGCGCGGGATGGTGACATGATGCTCGACGCGTCCCACTGCTGCGGCTCTCGTCAGGCGCATGTGGCTGCCGGTTTGCCTCGTGACTCTATAACCGAGAACCTTCAAGGCTCTGGCAAGACGCTCGCCCGATACATCACGCGGCAATTTCATGCGGCAATTACTTCTTCACGAACAAAGTGAAGGCGTATTACTTTTGGGCCTTGTCCTTCATCAAAATGGCAACGCACGGCGTCGCGTACTTGATCGCGCAAACTCTTCAAATCATCTGCTTCCGTAAAGATTGAAGCGCCAAGCGCACGGGCAATGAACCCGCCCTCGGTAGAATCTTCAACAAGGAAAATTAATTCTTCCATAATCATTATGCTTGCGGCGCTCGCCTTTCAGTTTCGGAGTCTATGATACGTTTATTTCAATATCCGACGGGCGCGCCGTCGTTGCGCGGGTCACTTGCGCCGAGACGAACGCCGGTTTTTTCTTCGATCATAATGCCCTGCGCGTCGCCCATGTAACGCGGTTTTTCAATTAGTTTGTGGCCGCGCGAGAGAAGTGCGCGCGCGGTATCGCCGGACAAGCCGTAAGGCTCGTAAACGATTTCGTCGGGCAGCCATTGATGATGTATGCGCGGCGCGTCGATGGCCTGTTGAATGTTCATATTATGATCGACAATGTTGATGATGGTTTGCAGCACGGTGTCGATAATGGTAGGGCCGCCGGGCGAGCCGATGGCGAACCAGAGCGTGTTGTCTTTGCGCAAGACGAAGGTCGGCGTCATCGCGGAGAGCGGGCGTTTGCGCGGGGCGACGGCGTTGCGTTCGCCTTGAATCAAGCCGTAGGCATTCGGCACGCCGGGCTTGGCGGCAAAGTCGTCCATCTCGTTATTAAGAAGAAAGCCTGTGCCTTTCGCCGTCGCGCCGGAGCCGAAGCCGCCGTTCAAAGTGTAAGTGTTGGAAACGGCATTGCCGTCTGCGTCAACAATTGTGAAGTGCGTCGTTTCTTCGGATTCGTAGCCTGCGGGTTTGCCTGCACGAATCTCTGTACTTGTCGAAGCGCGATTCGCGTCGATGCTGGCGCGCTGGCGGGCGGCGTAAGCCTTGTCGATCATTCCCGCAATCGGTACATGCACGAAATCCGTGTCGCCCATGTATTCGGCTCGATCCGCAAAGGCGCGGCGCATCGCTTCCGTTAAGAGATGATATTTTTCGGAGGAAGAGGGATTCATCTTCGCCAGATCATAGCCTTCGAGGATGTTGAGTATCTCGATCAGCACTGCGCCGCCGGAAGAAGGCGGCGGCATTGAAATTATTTCATAGCCGCGATATGTGGAGCGCAAAGGCACGCGTTCCTTCGCAACGTAGTTTTTCAAATCTTCGAGCGTCATCAAGCCGTTGTGCCGCTTCATGTCCGCGACGATCAAGCGCGCCGTTTCGCCTTCGTAAAACTCACGCGCGCCGTTTCGCTGCAAACGCGCGAAGGTTTGCGCAAGTTCCGTTTGACGCAAGGTGTCGCCGTCGTTATAAAGTTTTCCGTTGTTGAGAAAAATGCGGCGGCTGTCTTCATAGGAATTCAAAAGTTTCTGTTCGCTGCTAAACCCCCGATTAAGGGCGTGCGTGAGCGGGAAACCGTCGGCGGCAAGCTTTCGCGCAGGCTCGATTAGTTGCACCCAAGTGAGTTTGCCTGAACCATATTTCTTGAGGGCGAGTTCCATTCCGGCGACTGTGCCGGGAACGCCCGCCGCGCGGTAGCCGACTGTGGACGAGCCTTCGCCTTTAATCAGATTGCCGTTTTTATCTTGGTAAATGTTTCGCGTTGCGGCTTGCGGAGCCATCTCGCGGTAATCGATTGCGGTTGTCGCGCCCGACTTCAAACGAATCATCATAAAGCCGCCGCCGCCCAAGTTTCCCGCCGCCGGATACGTCACCGCAAGCGCAAAAGCCGTCGCAATCGCCGCATCCACAGCGTTGCCGCCGCGCCGCATCACATCACGACCGACTTCCGATGCGATGCGACTCGTAGAGGCCACCATGCCGTGCGTCGCGCGCACAGGATCATGCGAAGCAGCGTGTGCGTGAAAACTCGCGGGCACATTGCTATTGCCGTCACGCAAAGAGGCAATGGGCGCGATGATGAAAGCGAGTGTTAAGAGTAGCGTTGTGAAAATGCGTCGCGTGCTTTTGGTCTTTCGTCGTTCGCTCATAATTTTTTACCTGTCGTTCGTCGCCGATTTGTTTTGACGTTTGCCGGTCTCACTCATTAGTTCGCGCGCCGCCGCGTCTAATTGCGAATCCCCTCCGCCGTAGCCTTCGCCGATGGGACGCACGACATTCACATCGACGGGGCGCGGATGCAATTCCATCGGCGAGCCGTCGCTGGCGTTGACGCGCATAAACGGAATGCGAACGCTGGAGCCGTCAACGAGCCTTTGGTTCGAGGTATAGATAATCCATCCGGCAGTTGGCTCGCCGACGATTTTGCCTAGACGAAGGGTGCGATAGCCTTCCGAAAAATCTTCCGCGTCGGACAGCGAATGCTGATTCGTTACTAAAATTGTCGGCGCTTCGAGCGCGCGCTGGCCTAAGACCGTGCGCGCCGTCGCCGAAGGCAAGCCGCGCGCGGTTAAAGTTAAGTAAGGGCGGCGCTCGAACACGTCTAGGGCATAAGCATTGACGAAGCCGCCGTTATTGTTGCGTATGTCAACGATGACGCCGTCGCGCGCGTTGTTCTCTGCGTCTAGGTCAACGAAGAGTTGCGTGAGCGACGCGGCGGACATATCGAACATGTGAACGTAGCCGAGCTTGCCGCCGCTGATGCGCGCGACATAGGCGCGATTGTCCTCGACCCACTTGCGATAAAGCAAACCCTTTTCCGTTGTTGCGCTGACGGGGCGCACGACGACTTCGTGTTTGTTCGCCGCCGAGTCGGGCGATGAAGCGATGGTCAGCGCAACGCGGCGATTCGTTTTATAGCTTAGTAATTCGTCTAGATTAACGCGCGCGCTTATTTGTTTGCCGTCAACGGCGAGCAGATAATCGCCTTGCTTAATGCCGCCGCGCGCGAGTGCAGCGGGACTGAGCGGGATAATTTCCGTCACGCGCAACCGCCCGTTCGTTTCATATTCTCTGCGATCAAAGCGCAGGCCGAGCCTGCCCGTCGAAGCCTGTGTTGCGCTCGGCGCGGCGCTGATGCCTGAGTGCGAAGCATTTAATTCGCCGACCATCAATTGAATCAAGCGGCGAAGTTCGTCGGGCGTTCGCGCGGCATTGACGCGCGGCGCATACGTGGCATGAACGGCTTGCCAATCGACACCGTTGAAGTTCGGGTCAAAGAAATTGTCGCGCAGGTACGTCCACGCCTGTTGAAAAACTTCTTGCTTTTCGCGCGCGAAATCGACATCCATTTCGGCGGAAACGGCGACGGCGCGCGGGATGCGTGTGTCAATCGGAACGATGTTGATGCGCCCGTCTTCTAGATAAAAAACTTCCTTGCTGTCGGGAGAAAACTGCGCGAAGGATTTTTGGCCGGGCGTCGAAGTTAGTTGCCGGGCAATGGCAGGCTCTTTTGATAATTCGTCGAGCGAGTAAATGTAAAGATTTTGTTGGCCTGCTGCGCCCGCGATCATTAAGACTTGCTTGCCGTCGGGACTAATCGTTTGGTAACTCACGTCAACGCCGACGGGCAAAAGGCTCAGGCGCTGGCGAATGCCGTCGAAAACGATTTCAGTGGGCTTGGCAGCAAGCTTCTTCGCTTCGTCTAAGGCGTCGGCGGGAGATGCGGACGCGGCGGGAGTGGGCGAAGATGCGGGCGCGGTGTTCGGCGCGTCGCGTTGCGGGACGGGGCTTTGCGGTTGATTTTCCTGACGCTGCAAAGTGGGCGTCACGCTTTTCGGTGTTTCTTCTTTGAAGAGATCGCGGAATTGGTCTTCACGAAAACGCGGCGTGCGTGGAATCAAATCGACGCGCGCGAGTTGGCCTGTTTCCGTGCGCTGGCCTGTGTCGAAAAGCAGAAACGTGCCGTCTGGACTCCACGCGACGGTGTTGCTGCCGACGTTGGCGAGAAAGCTGACGGGACGCGCCGTTGTTGTCGTTGCCGCCGTCGCTGCATCTGTTCCGTTGTTTGTCGTCGCTGCCGGAACGACGTAGATGTTTTTGAAGGAGCGCCCGCTGATGCCCATGAACGCGATCCAGCGATTATCCGCAGACCAGACGAACGGGCGATCAGAATTGAACGGCGGACGTTCGAGATAGCCGTTGGCGAGCAAGCGTTCCTGTTTCGATGCGAGATCAATCGCGCGCAGTTCGCGCCCGTTGCGCTCGAAGGCGATTGTTTTGCCGTCCGGGGAAAAGCGCGGCGTGTAATCGTTCGCGTTGGCATCGCGCGTTAATTGCGTTTCGGCGTTCGTCGCAAAGTCGTAAAGAAAAAGATGCGTCGCGCCGTCGCGGTCTGAGACGTAAGCGAGTCGGCGCGAGTCGGGCGACCACGCGACTTCGGATTCGTTGGCGGGATTCGTCGTGATGCGCGCCGCGTCGCCGCCGTCCTTCGCAGATGCCGCGAAGATTTCGCCGCGCACGACGAACGCGGTTTTTTTGCCGTCGGGCGCAAGCGCGAGTTCCTGCAAGCCGCTCGTTAAAGTGAGATGCTCCGTGCCTGCTCCGGCGGGCGCTCCGCGACGGTTAATTTGCACTTCGTTCGCTTTGTTGTTTGAAGTATCGAACGTCCAGATTTGAAAGTCGCGCTCGAAGACGATTGTGCGCCCGTCGTAGGAAATGTTCGGCCACAGCACTCGCCCGTTCGTGAAGCGCGTTAATTGTTTTGCTTCGCTGTTGCTGCCGGGCGTTTTCGTCCAGATGTTTTGCGCGCCGCTGCGGTCAGATACGTAAAAGAGGCGGCGATTGTCTGCGCTCCACATCGGCCACATTTCCTTCGCGCCGCCGCCGGTCACGCGCTCGTAATTGGCGGCGTTGTTCGTGCCGTCGCTTGTGTTGTGCATTAACCATATTTCCGCTTCGTCGATGTGGCTGTGGCCTTTGCGCCACCACTGCGCGGAAGCGAGGCCGCGCGCGGTGAAGGCGAGCGTCGCGCCGTCTGGCGAGGGAGCGGAGAAGTATTCGTTGACGTAGCGATCAGCCGATACTTGCAAAGCGGTGCCGCCGTCTGCGCTGACGCGGTAAACGTCGTTCATCGAAGCGATGTCGCGGCTCGTCGAAGAAAAGTAAAGCCAGCGCCCGTCGTGCGACCACGCGTCGAGTTGATCGTAAGCGTCGTCGTAAGTGATGCGCTGCAAGTCGCCCGTGTCGAGCGTCAAAACGTAGATGTCGCCGTTGCCCGTGCGCGTGGAGATGAAGGCGAGTCGTCGCCCGTCGGGTGAATAAAGCGGGCGGGATTCATTCGCCGGATGCGAGACGAGCAAATGCGCGTCGCCGCCCGTCGCCGTCACACTCCAGATGTCGCCGCCGGAAACGAAGGCGATTTCAGAGCGATCCGGCGAGATGTCGGGTTCTGTAAAATATGGAAGCGACGCGGGAGTTGTCGTTTCAAGTGCGGCGCTTCGTTCGTTGCGCGCGTTGATAAGACAAACATTAGTCGTTACGAGGAACGCGAGCAAGAGCATTGCGGCGCAGTATTTTGCTGTACGAGTCACAAACGATTCTCCATGTCGATTCTTGAAGGTTAGGGTCGATGCGTGTCTGGCGCAAGCACACAGAGTATTGTACTATGCGCTGAAAAAAAAGGGCGCAGGCATATTCCAGAGCAGCGCGCTTTCATTTATTTTATTCAAATTTCAGGAGACTCAATAATTATGCTGCGCCGCTTTTGTGCCATCGCGCTCCTTGTTTGTTTTTCATTGCTTCCAACGCTTGCCTTAACCGCGCAGCAACCGGCGGCGCGCGTGCCGCAAAATCCCGAAACGCAAATCACGCCCGCAGTGAAACCGCCGAAGCCTTCCGCACCGGAAGTCGCGCAGGCTGCCGCCGCGCAAACCGCGCCCGCAAATGATGTCATCGCGCGCATCAAAAACGAAGGCATGAATCATTCACAGGTCATGCAGACTTTGAGTTATTTGTCGGACGTAATCGGCCCGCGCCTGACCGCTTCGCGCAACATGAAGCGCGCTAATGAATGGACGCGCGATAAGATGGCAGAATGGGGTTTGCAGAACGCGCACCTTGAAGCGTGGGGGCCGTTCGGACGCGGCTGGACGCTGAAAAACTTTAGTGCGCAGGTGACGGAGCCGCAAGACATTCCGCTCATCGCATATCCGAAGGCGTGGTCGCCGGGAACGAACGGAATGCTGACGGGCGATGTCGTTTACGTCGATGCGAAAAATGAAGCGGAGTTGCAAAAGTTCAAGGGCAAATTAAAGGGCGCGATTGTGTTGACGGGCGCGATGCGTGAAGTCAAAGCACACTTCGAGGCTCTGGGAAGTCGTCTCTCGGAAAAGGAATTGCTGGAGTTAGCAGACGCGCCCGCACCGTCGCCGCGCCAGAATCGTCGTTTGTTGCCGGACAGCCCGCAGTTCCGCGAGTTCGTCAACAACGCGAAGTTCAACGCATTGAAGTCGCAATTTTTTGCTGACGAAGGCGCGGCGCTGCTCGTCGATGCGAGTCGCGGCGGCGATGGCGGGACGATGTTCGTTCAATCGGCGAGCGTTCCGCAAAAGCTCGACACATCGTCGGACGCGGCGACGGTGCGCAGCCTTTTTCAGCCGCGCGTTAATCCTTGGGACAAAAACGCGCCTGCGATAATCCCGCAAATGGTGCTCGCCGTCGAACAATACAACCGACTTGCGCGGATGATTCAGGCGGGCGAGAAATTGCGCATGAGCGTTAATCTCGAAGTGCAATTTCAAGATGCGGATTTGATGGGCTACAACACAGTCGCGGAAATTACCGGCACGGATAAAAAAGACGAACTCGTAATGCTCGGCGGCCACATGGATTCTTGGCACGCTGGCACAGGCGCGACAGACAACGGCGCGGGCGTTGCCGTTGCAATGGAAGCCGTGCGTATTTTGAAGGCGCTCAATTTGCAGCCGCGCCGCACAATCCGCGTCGGGCTTTGGAGCGGTGAAGAACAGGGCTTGTTCGGCTCGCGCGCTTACGTCGCGGAACACTTCGGCGCGCTCACAGACAGTTCGCCGGAAGCCAATTTCACGGCATTGCCCGGCGGCACAGCGGCAAGCCCGCCGCAGCTCAACAAGAAACCCGACTACGAAAAGCTGTCCGCGTATTACAATCTGGACAACGGCACAGGCAAAATCAGAGGCGTTTACTTGCAGGGCAACGAAGCCGTTCGCACGCTCTTTCGTGAGTGGCTCGCACCGTTTCGAGAGATGGGCGCGCAGACGCTTTCTATCTCGAACACGGGCGGCACGGATCATCTTTCGTTCGACGGCATAGGTCTGCCCGGCTTTCAATTTATTCAAGACGAAATCGAGTACGACACGCGCACGCACCACTCGAATCAAGATGTGTTTGATCGCATACAGGCAGACGATTTGAAGCAGGCCGCGACGATCATGGCCGCCTTCGTTTACAATACGGCGATGCGCGATGAAAGACTGCCGCGCAAAACAGCGCCCGCAAGGTAAGCGCGTGAGAGTAACAGCAGTGGCGGTAATGTTGTCCACGCTCTTGCGGCAATTCGCGCATGGTTGAGCGTCCTTCGCGGAACTTGTTCAGCAAACGAATTCGTCAAACAAAAACAGTGAAGCCCGGCTGCGCTCTCCCCTTCGCCGCCGGGCTTCTCTTATACGGTCGCTCGCTTACGTAATGACAGGGGCAACCGGTCTCGCGCGCATCGTTCGCGCCGCTCGTTTAGTAGCGACGATTACGATTGCGAAGCTTGTATGTGTAAAGCGCCGAACCGCCCGCGCCCGACAATGCGCCGATAGCCGCGCCTTTGTGTCCGCCGATCAAGCCGCCGACGAGCGCGCCGCCTGCCGTTCCACCCGCCAAAGTCAATTTATCGCGGTGCTTTTGCCAGAAACTGCGTTGGCGCGGCTGTCCGTAGCTGTAATAAGCGTTGCGCGAATTGTTGTAGCGGCCATTGCTGGCTGACGTTGCGTAACGCGAATTGCCGCGCGAATAATTGCTGCGCGCGTAACGGCTGCTGTGGTGATGATGCCTCGCGCACGCTTCAGCGGGAATCGCCGCTGCCGCAAACACGATCAGACACATCAAAGATACGATTAATTTTTTCATTGCCTTTACTCCCTTAATTTTACGGATTGAATAGCTTCATCCTCTTGCGAAGAACAACATGTTCTCCGTCGTTGCTTCGTTGTAAAGTTGATTAGCAAGCGCCGTGCCTTTTCGTTTGGCGCTTATGGAAAAAGCTTTAAGACAGCTTTTGCACGCAAACTTGCGCCGATGCTCGATGTGCGAACACAGGCGCGCGGCACGACTTCGTATAGTCGTATTCGATATGGGAGAAGGCGCGGAACAAGACGCTTCGTGCTTTACCGTAAAACCACAAAGCCTCTCTCATGTGCTTTCTTCAACAGGCACATGAGAGAGGCTTTGTTTCTATTATTGCAATCGTGTTGCGTGCGGCAGTGTTTTCGTTATTGTCCGATTTGACCGCACACGGAATCGTTGCGTGTTCTGATAAAACTAAAGCGATCCTGATATTCAGCCGATGTGAGGAAGGCGCAAACCATGCTGCGATAGTTGTTATTGACTCTGTTGTTCAAAACATCGAGCCAGAACCCGTAGCCGCTCGCGTCCGGTTCGCGGCGCAGATAGCCGAAGTATTGCATTAGCACGAATGCGTTGTTGTACTCGGCTTGCTTGAATGTCGCATCGTCCACGAGTTGCCGCAAGATTCGCGCGCGATTTTTGTTGACGGTGTAATCATTAATCAAAGCATCGCGCTGGCTTGAAAGATCGATTGCCGAGCCTTGCCGCATGGTTTGAAGCAGCGCCTCGACGAAGGCCGTGGGCGAAAGCGTCGAGGGATATTTTGCGGTGAATTCAGGCCGCACAACGAAGGCTTCGGCGAAAGCTTGTTTGCCCGCTTCGAGATTCGCGCCGCCTGTGACACGGCTTCTGTCGGGCATAAATTGTGTGTAGGTCGGGCGCTGCCCGTAAGCGGCTTTGTATAAACGGTAAACGAAGCTGCCCGTATCCTGAAATTCCTGTTCGATGAAGAAGGCCGCCGAGACGGAGACGCGCTTGCTGTTGAGACACTGCGCGTCCGTCGCGCTGCACTGCCCGATTAGATTCGTCCAGTAAGCGAAGCCGCCCGCATCCGGCAAACGATTGAGAAAGTCGTAGTAGTGCTGGCGGACGAAAGCTCCCGTGTCATCAATCGGGTTCGTGGTGGGCTGCGCCGTGTCGTTATCGTTGATGGTCACAAGGGCAGTGCGCTGCGCACCGAGTGTCGCTCCGCCGCCCGGATTCGTGAGCGTTAGATTGATTGTTCGGTCACCGTCAACGCGCGCATTATCCGTGATGAGCACGATGAAGGTCTTTGTCGTTTCTCCGGCGGCGAAAGTGAGCGTGCCGCTGGCAAGCGTGTAGTCTGTTCTCTGCGAAGCTGTATTGTCGCTCGTCTGGTAATCTACCGTCACCGCGCCAGACGTATCGCCTGTGCGTATAACGTTGATCGTGGCGTTTGTGCGGCTTTCACTGGCACTGTAATTTGCTGCGTCGAATTGTACGATTGCGAACTGAGCCGGACGCGCCGCGAAAACAGCCGTGTAAGTCGTGTCTATCGCGGGGGTCGAAATGTCGTGCGTGATGCCGCTGCCGTCAGACCATGAAGTGAAATCGTATGTGACGCCATTGACGGTTTGCGGCGAGACGACGCCGAGCGTGCGTATGAAGCCGACGACGCCCTGTACCGTGACGGGCGCGGTCTGCGGTTGGCCGTCAAGCGTAAGCTGTAATCCAGCGGGTTGCGTCGCTAAAGCGATGTTTGCTTTTCGCGGAAAAACATCGCGCGTCACGGTTTGCGAGAGGCCGCCGGAATCCGTCACCGTGAGATAAATGCGATACCAAACATTGGCGGAAGTTTCGCCGCTTGTCGAAGTCGTGAACGAGCCGTTTTTAATGTTAGTGGTCGCTGGCGCGAACGGGTGCGCGTGCGTGTCGTGCTGAAAATCCACGCGCCATGTAAAGGCACTTGAGGCAAGCGCGCCGTCTTCCGCGTCCGTCGCCGTGCCTGCAAAATTAATCGTCTCGCCCGCCGTGTAGAGCGTGCCGTTTGCGGGCGCGGTGATCGTCGCCGTCGGCGCAGTGTTGGCGGTGACGCTTAGTGTCGCGTTGTTGCTAATCGCAGTGCCGAACGAGTTTTTGACGACGACGCGAAACACCGCGCCGTTGTCCGAACTACTCACGGGCGGCGTCGTGTAGCTCGAAGCAGTCGCGCCCGCGATGTCCACGCCGTTGCGTTGCCACTGAAAGGCGAGCGGCGCGCTGCCCGTTGCGCCCGATGTGAAAATCGCGGGTTGTCCGGCGGCGACGGTTTGGTTTTGCGGTTGCTGCGTAATCGTCGGCGACGCTTGGTTCGCCGGATACTGAACTTTATAGACGGCACTTGCGCCGCGCGCGAGATAATAAAGCGAGCCGTCGTCCGTCACTTGCAAATCGACGGGAGCGTTGATGCCCATCGCAAAGTCCGCCGCCGCGCCCGTCGCCGGATCGAAGCGGCGAATCCAGCCGCCGCAGTAATCCGCGAAAAAGTATTTGCCCGCGTAGTCTGCCGGAAATTGATTCGTCGCCGGATTATAAAACGCGCCGCCCGTAATCGCGCAGCCCGTCGTGCTCGAAGAGCCATGCCCGTACTCGAAAAGCGGATTTCTGAAACTGTTGTTGGAACAAATTCCTTCGCACGAAGGCCAGCCGTAATTCGAGCCAGCTAGCCCATCGTTGATTTCTTCCCAAGTGCTTTGCCCGACATCGTTGATGAACATGCGGCTCGTGTTGTTTTGAAAAGCGAACGTATAAGGATTGCGTAAGCCCATTGCCCAGATCAAGCGATTGTTGCCAGTCGCTTGATTGTAAAAGGGATTGTCTGCGGGGATCGTGCCGTCTGCATTGAGGCGCAGTATTTTTCCCAGAAGATTGGCGAGCGTTTGCGAGTTGGCGGAGTTAGCGTTTTCGCCGACGGCGACGTAAAGTTTGCCGTCTGCCCCGAAGTGCATCGCGCCGCCGTTGTGATTCGTCGCGGCGCTTAAATTATTTAAGTCGAGCAAGACGGTTTCGCTGTTGGCGGCGGCCGTATCGCCGTTGGCTGTAAAGCGGCTGACGCGATTGTGAATCGCCGGAGTCGTCGCCGTGTAATAAACGTAAATGAAATGGTTCGCGTTGAAGTTCGGATCAAAGGCGATTCCGAGCAATCCGCGTTCGCCGCTTGAATTGACGCTTGCGGTCAGGAAAGGAGTGGTGAGCAACGCGCCGTTTTTGACGACGCGTAGTTGCCCGCCTTGCTGACAAACGAAAAGGCGTCCATCGGGCGCAAAGGCCATCGCCGTCGGGCTTGAAAGCCCGCTCACGAGTTGCGTCTCCGTAAAGCCTGCGGGCAGCGTCGCGGCGCTCGTCGAAGAATAAATTGTTGCGAAAAATAATAGAACGAAGGCGAGTTGCCGGATACGATAAGCCATCGAAAAAATCTCCCTTGAAAAGAAAAGCGTTGTCAGGTTTTTGGGGCTAATCGGGTTTCGTGTGAGAAATCGACTATAAGCGAGCGCGCTCATAATTAGCAAGGCTTATTCTGTTGGCGGCGGCAACGCACCGCCTTCCGCTTTCGCCCGAAAACATTTGCCTGAAAATACATTGGTGATAAAATACGCAGGCATTGACGGGCAAACGACGCCTGCTCCTTTCTCCCTTGAAAGTTACGCGCTACCTAAACACACAACGCATTAACGCGCCGCGCCCTAACACAAAGCGCGCGCTACCTCTTCCTGCTTTTTCAGAAGGGCGAGTGGTTTCCACCATTGTCTTTCAGGATCGAATATCATGGATGTCCCCCACATCATCGCCGGACGTTTTCGCATCGAGTGTGAGATCGGCAGAGGCGGCATGGGTACAGTCTACCGCGCCACGCATCTAGGCCTCGAACGTCCCGTCGCCGTTAAAATAATCAAACCGGAATTCGCCGCCGACGCGGAAATGGGCGACTGTTTTATGCGCGAAGCGCGCACGATGGCACGACTGCGCCACCCGCACGCCGCGATGATTTTCGACGCGGGCAGTCTGCCGGACAATCGCCACTTCATCGTGATGGAGTATGTCGAAGGCGCGACGCTCGCCGAAACGCTCAGGCGCGAAACACGCTTTACGCCGGAGCGCGCCGTCGAGATTGCCGCGAGCATTTGCGATGTGCTTGCCGAAGCGCACAAACTCGGCATCGTGCATCGTGACCTCAAGCCAGCAAATATCATGATGCGCGAGCACGGCGTGTGCGTGCTGGATTTCGGCGTCGCTAAAGTGCTCGCAACTTCCGCCGAAGCGACGATGACGCAATCCACGACAGGCTCCGGCCTTATCATCGGCACGCCGCGTTATATGTCGCCCGAACAATGCTTAGGCCAACGCGTCGGCGCGCGCAGTGACCTTTATAGTCTCGGCGTGCTGCTTTATGAAATGCTCGCGGGGCGCACGCCGTTCATAGACCCGCTGCCCTCCGCCGTGCTTATCAAGCAGGCGACAGCCACGCCGCCGCCCCTGCAAAGCTTTCGTGAAGACGTGCCGCGCGCCCTCGCGCTCGCCGTTCACACGTTGCTTGCGAAGCGTCCCGAAGACCGCCCGAAGACAGCCCAACTCGCGCGCGTGCTGCTCGAAAAAAGTCTCGCACAAACGCCGCCGCGCGCTGCTGTTACCGTACCCGCCGCAGAGCCTTTCGCGTCAACGGTTGCTGTGATGGGCGCGCGCCGTCCCGTCGTGCTTCGCGCCTTTGCGCCCGTCGTCGTGCTGGCGCTTTTCGGCGCGTTGCTTTTCAATTGGGAACGCCGCCCTGCGCTCGAACCAATTGCCGCCGCCCGGACACCTTACGGCGCACGCCGCTTCGACATCGCGCGCCGCACAAATGATTCGCCGAACGCTTTGGACGCAGCTTCGCGCGACACAGGCGACGCGCCCGACCACGCTGCTCCGAACGCCGCCGCTCCGAACACTAATACAACGACGCTGCCGGATTCTTCCGCGTCTGCTTTATCGCTCGACGACGCGCGTCGCATTCTCGGCACGCACTCTCAAGACAAACTCGCGGGCGTGCGTGTCACGCAAACGCCGCGCGGCGGCACAGCGATAGCGGCAATCCACGATGAAATGCGCGCTGGCACTTCGCATCTGTTTGTCATGGAGAAGCGCGGCGCGGCAGCAGCCTATCAAATCGTTTCGCGCGCGCCGCTCGATGCGACGGGCTTTCGCGGCGCGACGTGGACGCCGGAGATGCTCGACGCAGATGGAGACGGTTACGCGGAACTGCTCTACGCGGGCGAGAATGCCGCGAATAATTCAGCGCAGAACAAACGCCTCGTCCTCTACGTTCCACGCACGCGCCAAGCTTACGCGCTACGCCTCGAAGAAGGCGCGGGCGAGTCTCCTTCTTGGCGAATCACTTTATCGCCGAACGCGCTTGACACGAATGCCCGATTCTATCGCGCTGCTCTGCTGCAAAAAGCGCGCGCGATGATCGCCGCACGTTGAATGGTTTTTGTTTTGATTGGCGGCCTGCGATTGCGCGCGTCCTCATAAAGTGTAGGGGCAGCGGCTTGTCCCTGCCCGTCGGATTGAATACCATTCAATCCGACGGGCAACCATAAGTGTTGCCCTTACAATTACTCCGGCGTTGGTCACATCTGTTTGCAAGTCGCTATAATCGCTTGTGGCATTAATACGCTTGCGAAGCGGATAGGCACAGCATAATGGTCACAGCAGATGAATCATACTCGGTTTTGTTGGAGTAACGATGAGAAGTAAATTACGATTTGCTATTGGCTTCTTGCTCGGGATTGTCTTATCCGTATGCGCGCTGTTTTTGAGTGGTGCTGGGCATGGGACGTATGCCCCGATGTTTGGCAATGTTTCAATCTTAGCGTTCGTACCCGCGCTTGGCATCCTATTAGGGCTGTTTGGCACGCCGTTTTTATGGGCTATTTATTTCGTTATGATTCCAGCCATTGAGTCGCGCATGGGTAGAGTAATCGCTTTGATTTTGGTCTCACTGCTTCATTTGTTGCCAACCATTTGGTTTGCATCTGGAGATAGCGCATTTACTCGTATGCTCGAGTTTCATTCGTTAACTGTGCTGGTGTACGGCGTGTCTTTGGTAACAGCTATTCTTTGTTTGGCATTGCTCACCTCTCTAGAGAGCGTAAGGAGAAAAGAATATGCTTAGAAAGTTGAATCGCTATCTCCGCCCATCAACTATTTGACCCAATCGTCATTAGTTTGCCTCTCCTCAACGTTTGCTGCTTTCATTCGTGTTGCCGCTGGCGACAAGCGGCGAATTGATTTAAGCGCTTCCGATCTTCCTCGTATCGCTTTTGCCGCCGCTGTTTGCCGCTATGAAACGGCTTGCATTTTTGCGCAAAATCCGCCACTCTTGTGGACACTTCCGGTAGTCGTTTTTGCTCTCAAGAATCTTCGCGTAAGACTTTTCAGAGCAGGGCGCGGGAGAAACTCTTTTACTTCGCGCGTGAGCTTTGCCATGTCTCACTCGTTTTAATCATTAATTTTGCGCTCGGTGCGGATCGAAGCCGTTCCCGTTTGAGACTTCGTTCGAGCGAGCCTTTGCGATTCATCACTCGAGGAATGAAATAGCATGAAAGAAATACAGACGCCGCCGACGCCGCAGACGCCGCCCACCGCTGCCACGCCCCCGGCTTACCGTATCGACCAAAAGCTTCACCAGATTCTTTACAAATCTGAAGAGAGAACGACGCTTCAAGCCGCGCCCGAACTGCAAACGCTGCCCGAACCCGTTTACCCGCAGCATCCAGACCCGCAGCCGATGTCAGAGCGCGAGTATCAAAAGCTGAACGCCGTTCGCACATGGAAAACATGGGGCGCGCCCTATTTCAAATCGCGCTGGCACAGCGACCAATTGCGCCCGCTGATTCCGTATCTCTTCACGGAATGGAAATGCAATCTGGATTGCCATTACTGCTGGTCTTATAACAATAAAGTCAAAGGCATGACGGAGGACACGGCGAAGCGTTCGATTGACTGGCTTCATTCCATTGGCTCGCGCGTGCTTGCTTTGATGGGCGGCGAACCGCTGCTGCGCCCGGACTTCATACATAAGATCGTCAACTATAGCGCGAAGAATGACATCTTCGTTTATCTGCCGACCAACGGGCGTTTGATGAAGCCTGATGTCATCGACAAACTCGGCGACGCGGGCATTGCCACCGTCAACTTGGCTGTCGATTCCGTTAAAGAACGGAAAGCGCTCCCGAAAGCGTTCGATGCGATCCGCCCGCAGTTCGAGTATCTCGTCAAACGCCAGCGTCATTACGGCTACACCGTGATGTTCAATATCAACATCACGCGCATCAACATGGATGACGTGAAAGAGTTGACGGAGATTGCGCGCGACGCAGGCATCGCCACCGATTACCACATCAACGAAACGCCGATGATGGAGCAATCGCACTTCAAGCACCTCGACGAAAACAGCACTTACCTGACGCCGGAAGATTGGCCGAAGGTTGACGACCTGCTCGATTATTTGAACGACAAGCGCGCGCAGGGCTACAAGATGGCGAACCCGATTCAGCACATGCACGACATGAAAGTGCTGATGCGCGGCGAAGTGCCAGCGTGGGATTGCCGCGCCGGACAAAACTCCTTAATCATTCGCACTGACGGCACGCTTGCGCCGTGCTTCCCGATGTATTCGGCGACGCACGATTGGGGAACAATCGAAAATCACAAGTTCGATGTCGGCCAGTTGACTGAAATGAAAAAGGATTGCTCGAAGCATTGCCTCTCGACGTGCAATTATATTCTCGGCTACTGCTACGACACGGGACGCGTGTTGACGTGGGCTGCCAAACAAGCCTTGCACGGCTTCAAGGGCGTCAGCGGTAGTTTCTAATCGCGGCGACGCGGGTTGTCGATCAAGCGAAATCAGACAATGAAGTTGCACAACAAAGTGCGCCGGGGTTACGGCCTCGACGCACTTTGTTGTGTGTTTTGGTAATGTTGACCGAAGCTTTACGATTTACTCGTTCCGCAAGTTTTTAGCGTAAGGAGTTTTGAATTTTGGCTGCCAATGCAGCAAATATCGTCACGGCGGGTTTGAGGCCGGAGTTGTTCGATGAATTTTTCGGGCGCAAAATCAAACGCGCTTGGTTAATCGCCTTGCTCACTTTTCTCGTCGTCGCGGGCTTCGGCTTTCGTGTCGCAAGCTCAAGCGCCGAAGGTCTCAGCGAAGACGAACTCAACAAGCTGAACGCGGTGATGGATTATCGCGCGCACGGGCTGTCAGCCGCCAACGGCGAGCATCCGTTTTTGATGAAGGCGTTGCTCACGACGAGCATCATCGCCGCCGAAAAATGGAACGCGAGTCCGATTGCCGCCGCGCATCCCGCCGCGCTTCGCGTATCGACGGAGACGGCGCTGCGTTTGCCCGCGACAATCTTCGGCGCGTGTACGGCGCTGTTGATTTATCTATTGACGGCGGAACTGTTCGGCGTTGAGGCGGCGCTGATTGCGGCGGCGTTGTGGGCGTTCGATCCGAACGCGATTGGCTTTAATCGCATCGCCAAAGAAGACACGTTTCTGCTCTTCTTTTTTCTGCTCGCTAATGTTTTCTGGTTGCGCGGCCAACGCATTGCCGAAGGCGATACCGGAAAAAATCCAGAACCGTACTATTGGGCGGCTGCCGTAAGTTACGGCGCGATGATCGCCTCGAAATACGTTCCGCAGCTTTTCATCATCAGCCTTGGTTACAACTACGTTTTTCAGGAAATATCTTTGACGCGCTGGCGCATCGGCAAAAAACGTTACCTGATCTTTATCTTTGTGATGGGCGCGGCCTTTCTGATTTTCAATCCGACCATCTTGCTGCCCGCTACATGGAAGGAAATGCTCGCGTTTGCGGGCGGCAAGCGCATCGGCCACGATTCCTATGAGTTTATGGGCGCGCTTTATCACCACAGCATGGTGCTGTGGCTGAAGGGCGTGCCTTGGTATTTCTATTTTGTTTACGTCGCGGTCAAGCTGCCGCTGCTCGCCCTCGTATGTTTCATCGCGGGCTTTCCGTTGCTTTTTCGCAGAAGGCTTCTCGGCGACGGGCGCTACTTTCTGCTTTTCTGGATGTTTTACTGGGCGCTCACGTTCGTTTTTTCGGGCGGCAAATTCACGCGTTACTTCACGACCATTTTGCCCGCAGTGCTTATCACGGCAGCGCTCGGCGCGCAGTTTATTTCGCATCTACTTGCGCGACATGTGTTCGCTCGCTTTGAGGCAAAGCAAGCGAAAAATGTCGTGCGCGCAGTTGTCGTGTCGGTGTTGATACTTTGTTCAGTGCAGGCTTCTTCGAGCATTGCGCCGCATTACAGAATGTATCTTAACCGTATCGGCGGCGGAGAAAAACGCGCGGGCGATTATTTTCCGCACGACGAATTTTATGACGCGAGTTTGCGCGACGCCGTGAGCGAAATTGCCGCGCGCGCCAAACCTTCTGCGCGCGTTGCGAGTGAAACGCCGGGACTCGCCGCTTATTATGCGCAGCAAATGAATCGGGATGATTTGATTTGCGTATCGCTTTCCGATGCTTCGGCGCTTGAGGAATTCGGCGCGGGCGATTTCGTGATTGCCGAACGCGGGCGGCGATATTTCAGCAACGACAAATTGCTTTCCGCTTTGCGGGAATCGAGCGCGCCCGCGTTTCGCCTCTCGCTCGGGCGCGTGCCGTCGGCAGAGATTTATATGCTGGATCAAGCGTCTGCCGCGCTCCTGAATAATCAATGATTCGTGTTTGATTCAAGTTTGCTTCACGTCGTCGCGCTCGGTCTGCCGCTTGCCGCGTGCAAGCCATGAGACGACTGCATGAATCGCAATGCCTATCAAGATTCCCGTCCAATATCTTTGCCATGACATGCTGCTTTTCAGATAAACGAGCGTGAGAGCGCCAAGCGGTATCCAGAGCAGCACTCCTGTGGCGACGCCCGGATTGTATTCGGCTTTGCGCCAACTCGTGATCGCGTGCGATGTGCCGTTAATCAAAACGAATGTTCCGAGAATCACCAGTAGCAATTGCGTGAACCCGAACGAGCGCGCGAGAATAATTCCGATTATCACGAGCGCTACGCCCAATCCTGTCAGCGCCAGAAAGCGCGCGCGCGTGAGGCCGACGCCCTTCATTGTCTGCGGCGAATCTGCGAGCATGACGCCGCCGAAGTATTCCTCTGCGAGATGCACTACGAGCGTCAGCGGATGAAGCCAGCACAGCAGCGCGACGAAATTAACAAGGGAAATGTTTTCAATCATGCAATAGTTTTTTCTCGTGTTCAGAGTTGCAAGCGGGAACGAAGCGTTGGCGAAACATTGCCTTGCATACGCGCACGATTAGCATATACAAGCCAAGCGCTATGACGGATAATTTTTACTGCCCGATAAACGCGCGGCACAAATAATAGTTTCTATGCCATGCTATATTTATGGAGTAAGAATGAGTGTCGCCATCGCTGCTGATGCTCTCCGCGCGCTTTGGATATTATTATGAAACTAATCAGAAAGCTTCATTTATATCTAGGTTGTTTGTTTGCGCCGCTCATTATTTTATTTTCGATTACCGGCGCGTGGCAAACCTTTAATTTCCACGAAGGCTCGAAAGACAAAACCTACGCGCCGCCCGCGTGGGTCAGTGTATTATCCGAAATACACAAGAATCAGCGCACGGAACACACGCAGGCGGCGCGCCCTTCTGTGCCTTTGCGATGGTTCATTGTGCTGATGTCAATCGGCCTTGTGGTGACGACGGTTCTCGGCCTTTACATGGCTTTTAAGATGACGCGCAGTTTGCTTGTGTCCGGCATATTGTTCGGCGTCGGCATCGTCGTGCCTGTTCTTTTGCTGTACCTGTAGCGGCGCGATTCGATTTTCTTCGAGGCGTGGAGATTGATTCTGAAATGGATGCTGAAGAAGCCGTTAAATTGATTTTACGCGAAGCGCACGCGGCGAGCGCAAGCGGCGTGCTGGCGACTGTGCGTGCGGGCGAAGACCCGGGCGCGGAGCGTATGCGCAATCTGAATCAAGCGCTCAGAGCGATTTTCGATTTGCTGCAAACGCAAACGGAGTTGGATAGAAGATTGGCGGCGGCGCTTTTCGTGCTCGGCTCGGACGTGCCTTTGAGCATTAGCTCATGGGCGAGCAAGGGGCATGTGTGGCGCAAGGCATTTATGGAAGAGGAAGTTTACGAAATGATTATGGCCGTGCAAAGCGTTTTCGATGATCGCTGGATCGAGCCTTACGAAACGGAAACGATTCACTAATCTTCATCGAGCTTTCGGATTGTTAGCTGAATTTCAAATTATGAAGGAAACGCAGAGCGCCGGAGGCATCGTCGTCAACGGCACAGGGCAAATCGTCGTGGTCAGTCAGAAAGGCACATCGTGGTCTTTGCCGAAAGGCCACATCGAAGAGGGCGAAGATGCGCTAACGGCGGCGCGACGGGAAATTTATGAGGAATCAGGACTTGCTAATTTGCAGCTTGTCGAAGAACTCGGCAGCTACCGGCGCGGCAAACTCGGCGCAAACGGCGAGGACGATGGCACGGAATTGAAAACGATTTTTATGTTTCTCTTCACCACGAACAAAACAGAATTGCGCCCCATTGACCCGGACAATCCCGAAGCTCTGTGGATTGACAAGGACGAAGTCGCATCTCTCTTAACGCATCCGAAGGACAAGGAATTTTTCAGCCGACACTTAAAGAAGCTGCAAGGCGATTGGTAAGTTCAGTGTGTCTTATCGAGTGAACAGAGGGATTGACGATTAAACATCTTAGTGGCAAACATCATCTGCATTCATAATCGGAGTACGCAAAACGTGCCGCACAGTTTGACGCGTAGAAGCGCGGAGCTGTTCTATCTCTCCCAGAACTTCGCTGATGCGTGTCAGCTCGAAAGGCTTGCTGATAATCCAGTCGATTAAATTATCCATGCGATGATCGGATTTCGGCAGGGAATCGCCCCATCCCGTCACCAGCGCCAAGGGAATGTTCGGATCGAGCGCGCGTATGTGCTGCGCCAATTCCCAACCGTTCATTTCCTTCATCCCGACATCCGTGAATACTCCATCGAAGTTTCCGTCTTGAAAAGCGGCTAGCGCCTCCTTGCCACTGCCAGCGACGACGACTTGATGGCCTTCGCTCTGCAGCACATCGTGCAGGATGTCGCGCACATATTCTTCATCATCGACGACAAGGATTTTCAGAGATTGAGATGATCGTTCCTCTTGAACGCTGTTGTTGCAACTCGCGGCGGGAGCAATCACGGTGCCTGCCGCAACGGGCAGTTGAATGCGGAAGGTCGTGCCGATCCCGATTTCGCTCTCGACTTCGATGGTGCCTTCATGCCGCCGGATAATGCCGTAGCTGACGGCCAATCCCATACCTGTTCCGGCCATGCCCTTTGTCGTAAAGTACGGATTAAAGATGCGCGAGCGCACTTCTGCGCTCATGCCCATGCCCGTATCGCGGACTGTGATGGACACTGTGCCGCCTTCGGCTTCGACGCCCAAAATAATTTGCCCGCCCGCAGGCATCGCGTCCGCCGCGTTGAAGATCATATTGACGAGCACTTCGCGCAATTCTCCGGCATCGCCCATCACGAACGCGCAGCAATTTTTCCCGAAGGATACGCTGACCTTCGCCTGACCATCGGGCGCATCCCACTTCGGGCGTGTAAATTCCAGAGCATCCATCAGCAATTCATCGACGGCAATTAATTGAAAATCGTCGCCGTTGCGTTGGCGCGCAAAATCTTGAATGCGCCGGACGGTCTTGGCGGCATCGAGCGCCGCCTTGCTGATTGTTTCAAGACCTTCCCGCGCCTCTGTGGAAGTGGCGCTGCGCTGCAATAATTGAGCGCGCCCGAGAATGCCGGAAAGGGCATTATTAACATTGTGAGCGACGCCGTAGGCCAACTCGCCGAGCGCGGTAATTTTTTCCGTTTGCGCCGCTTGCTCACGTCGTTTCAACTGCGCTGCGTGCGCCGCCAGAACAGATTCCCGACATGCACGCACTCGCGCGCGCGTCTCTGCGTGTTGCGATTTTGCTAAAAGCTGGTCGGCGTGCGCCGCAATCTCCAAGCGGTCTTCGTCGCTCAAGAGATCGCACATTTCTTCAATGAGCGTGACGGCAGCGCGCCCGGCTCCTTCGATGTCACCGATCCGCTCGGCAATATGGCGCGCTCGTTCCAACACAGGCCGCGCTTCTGCCGTGCGGCCTAAGCGCGCGAGAACCACGCCATATGTTGTCAGCGCTTCGGCTAATAAAGCCTGCTCACCGCTTTGCTCCAAGGTCTCGACAGCGGCATTAATTAACTGCTCTGCTTCGCCTGTGCGTGCTTCAGCGAGCAAGGCGCGGGCGCGCGTATCATCGACCTGCGCACGCCGCACGTTGTCATCTAGATTTGTAAATAATTGATGCGCGCGATTGAGATGCTCGTGCGCTTCATCGAACCTGTTCAAGGTAACGAGTAGAAAGCCGAGGTTGTTTTCGACATTGGCGCAGTAGCTCTGGTTTCCGATTTGCTCGAAGTAAAGGCTGGCAGCAGCAAACTCTGCGAGCGACTGATAATTGTAGTCGGCGCATTCTTCAGCGCTCCCGAGAAACGTCAGCGTTGTCGCAAGTTCAAGATGAAAACGGCCACGAACAAAGTGATTGGCGCTTTCTTCAATGAGCGGAGCTGCTTCGGTTAACAATCTAAGTGCATCATGCAGTCGCCCGGAATGGCGTTCGACGATGGCGTACCGCACCAACGCGACTCCACGCAAATCCGTATTAGTCTCTGAAATATGTTCGAGTGCCGAGCGCAGCATCACGCGCGCTTCATCGAAAGCGCCTTCGCGGTAATAGCAGTAAGCTAGTTCCAATTCCGCTTCGGCGGATAATTCTTTTTCGCCGAGCATGTCGAAGAGGGTAATGCTGCCGCTTATCAATCTGGCAGCGGCTCGTTGTGCGCCCGGCATCTGCCGTGAGCTTCCGATCCATCCGGTCAGCGTCCCTGCGCGCAAAAGAATTTCCGCTGCCGCGCGCTGGCTTATTCCGACGATGCGAGCCTGCCCGCCAACTTGCCACCACTGTTCGAGCATGTAAGATGCCGCTTCATAGTCGCCGATTTCTTCTTTGGCTCGCGCAAGGCCACAGCAGGCGAGTGCCTGTTCACTCGAACTGATTGAAGAAATGTCGGGCGTAATCGGTAATATTTCTGGACACATAAACGGCAGCCTTCGGGAGAGGCGAAATAATTACGAAGTTGTGGCAAATTTATTGCTAAAAAGCGGGGAGATGAGTATTATAGCCGCCTTGCAAAATTTATTGCAGACGGGAGAACGAAATAGCTCTCCCATCTGCTTTTTTATACCATCACTGTTCTATGAAAACAGTGATGGTATTCAACCGCAACAACTGAGTCTCTGACTCGCTTCCCCTTGCTAGGAGACAACCCATGAAAAACGTTCGTAAACTCAGTGCTACGATGATCCTCACACTCGTAATTAGCTGTTCCGCTTTTGCCGGAGTTATATCAGGCGGAAAAGCCACCCCCGCTCCCACAACCACAGTAGCGTCTGACGGAGTTATATCAGGCGGAAAAGCCACGCCCGCTGCTGGTGATATATCATTAGGCGGACTTATTTCCGGAGGCTTCACGCAACTCTTGAGCGTTGTGATAGGAATAGTTCTACGCTAACCATTTAGCCGAACCTGTAATTCAAGTTCACGTCGTACCGCACTCGATTATGCCTGCAAGCTAAATTTGGTGCGGTACACGTGTCTTAACGCCCAACGAGACTTTACGCCAATTCTTGTTAAAAATCAATCGTAAAAGTTAAAACATTTTGGTCGCCGTTAATTTGGTTGTCAAGATAGCCGGGAAGATGATTGTTTGTCCGTAGTTTATTTTGGAGTGCGCGGATTTGCGCAGGACTTAAATGATGGGCAAATGGCATATAGTTTATCGTTGACGCTTATGTTTTCCGGCCTGTAATTCAGTTTTAATTTAGCGCACTGATAAATATCGCATCTGCATTTCAGATCGAATTGCCGCCGGACTTTCTTGACGCTCGTATGATTGTCACGTGATTTATTTGGTCAAGCGAGCGTAAGGCAGCGCCAGCGTTATTCAAATTTAATTTTAACAGAAGGCCGGTTTCTCTTTGAAGGATTGATGATATGTCCCAAGTCGATGAGAGCGATGATGGAAGGGAAATTCAAATAATTGTCGGGCGAACGCTGGAGATTCGGCTTAAGGAAAATCCGACGGCGGGATTTGGATGGAGTCTGACATCGGGAGGAGAGCCGCAGTGCAAGTTGCTGGACGATTCCCTTGAAACTCCATCTGCCGCGCAGGGACAAGGCGGCGTTCATTCGTGGAAATTTCGCGCGCAGAAGATAAGGGGAAGGCCACATTAAACTCGCATATGCGCGTGCTTGGGAGCGGGATGCTAAACCGGCGCAAACCTTTACGCTGAAAATCAAAGTCACGGAGAAGTAACAAAAGCGATGTGCATGTGAGCGCGACTTAATAAACGGAGCGCAGATTTATGTAGGGGCAGCGGCTTGTCCCTGCCCCTACATAAATCCGATATAGCTTCTCTGAAGGAATGGTATTTTAAGGAATGTCCAGAGCCGGAAGCTGCTGTACGGTCTTGACTGTTTCAACGCTGACGGTTGTTACCTTGCAGATGAGCTTAACGATGTAATCGGGTTCGTCTGTGCGGTTCGGGTCGTTGGTGATGCCGCTTCGCTTGTCTGTCGAGACTCGGTACTGGTCGATTATCCATTCGAGCGCGGAGCGATTGCCGAGACGATATTCAAAGGCTTCGGGCGGGATGCCTTCGAGCGTGAGAAAGTCGTTATAGACGATTGATCTTTTATCCTTCGATAAGCGCATACGCTCGACGCGCCAATTCAAATCGGCTTCCGTGTTTTCCGTGTGTTCGAGTTTGTATTCCGCTTGCGTTTCGTAATGAACGTGCAAGTCTGCAAGGCGTTCACCGGCGCGAGCGAAGAGGCGGAAGTCTTCGGGGGTTGCGACGAACGGAATGCGCGGCAATTCTCGTTTGAGATTCGCGGCGTAAGTCATGCGATACGTCGGATGATGAAGCAGCGCATAGACGTAATGAAAGATGTCGTGTTTGGAGATTGCTTTGTCCGCGTACTGCGCGCGGAATTGCGAGAGCGCCCAATCGGTAATATTCTCGCGGCGATTCGTGCCGCCTTCGTTGTAGGTGTAAAGCGGGAAGCATTGCGAACCGTCCAAAGAGGTTAAAGTCAAACTTGGAAGTGCATCAGCACAGAAACACCAATAAGCCGAACGCCCGCCCGCGCTTGGAACAATAATAACTTGATTCTCTGCTGATGACGTCGGAAAGAAACTTCTGGTTTGATAAAGTTCTTCGTTCCAAAAGTTGTCGAAATAAAGATACCTTTTTACGAAAGGGCGATAGAGAGCCAAACGAATGCGAGTCCCGTCGTATGCAGAGTTTTCGCCTTTTATCAACGATGCTTTGACTTGTCGCGTCCACTTAATGCGAGCATCGTCAACATCAATCAATTCATCAACTGTCTCTACTTTCTTTCGTTTTAGAACATCAACTGTTCCGTTATAAATATCAATAAATGTTCTGACGTTTGCTTCCAAACTTTGCTTGTCAAACGAGTACACATAGGGGTCGCGGTTTGTTACTAAACCGAGGGAGTAATTCTTGAAAACACTTTCAACGTCAATTGCTTTTGATGCCTTCGCTTCCTTCGTTCCCATCGGCAATAAACTTTCAAACTTGTCGCGCATTCCTTCCGTCAGCCAAGTATGCTTCGCGTCCGGTTGCAGCTCTTGCCATTCAACGCCGCTCACGCTGCCCGCGTCGTCGAGAAACTTGTACTTATCTTCCTTGCGCGCAAACTCATCCACGCGCGCGTAAAAGATACGCGCCCGTTTCGCGTCCGCCGAATCTGAAGTTTTAGCCATTACTTTTGAGAAAGGCCGCAAACCGTTTTCCGTTGCGAGCCTTTAAGCCAAACCGTTCCACTCATCAATGGTGATTCGCCGTCCAATGATGCTTTCGACTTCTCGCAGCATCATTCGCAACTGCGGCACGGAATACTCTGCGTTCGATGGAATCGTGAGGCGGTGTTGCTCGTAAATCATGAATTGATGTTTCGCGCCTGAATAAACGCCCGCGAAACCAATCTCGCGCAGTCGCCGGATAAACGCTTCACGCTTACACGGATTCCAACGACTCATAAACCGGCTCCTTATTCAAATCAATATCGCCGACAACCGGTAGTTGATGTCCCAACTTCAGCCCGACCAAAAGCCAATCTTCGAGCGTCGAGCGCAACTCTATCTCACATGCCCGCAACGTCTCGCCGAAAGCGACGACGCCTTTACACTTCGGAATGCGTCCGGCGAAACTATTGTCTTCCAACTTGTCATATTCGGCTTGCGCCATCGCTTGATCTAAATACCCTGTCAACACATATTGCGTGTCCATTATGCCTTCTCCTCACCGCGCTCTCGCAAAACCTCTATGTGCAGCGCAATCGCTTCACGCACATTAACTAATGCTTCGTCGCGTGTCTTGCCTTGACTGATGCAGCCGGGCAAACTACAAAACTTCAGCAACAACATAGCCAGCTTCGCCGGGATATAAAATTACTCGTCTAATCATAAGCCGCGCCCTTCCTTTAACCTGATTCTTACGCTGCACGATTGTAGCGGTAAAGTTTGACAATCTGCGCGGCGTCCGCAATCTCTGCGTGCGCGTATACTTCTCCCGTTCCATCATCGACAAATTCGAGCATATAGCCTTCGGGATGATGTTCGTTCGCCTCGAAAACTTCGATGACCGTTCCGACTTCGCCGCGTCGCAAACCCTGTTCAGGTATATCCACTAAAAGCGCAACGATGTCGTTTTCATTGATTGCGTCCATGATTGTTGTCAGAAAATTGATGATGTATTGCTGTATGCGGCGTAGAGCGGTTTAGTAGGTTTTTCGGAGGAGATAAATTCAGCGTTGGCAGCAACGGCGGCTGCAACGTGCAACGCATCGAGCGCACCGAGAGCATACTGACACGCCAAATCATAAGCCGGTTGAATTATCGAGGAATCATCAACCCAAACACTGATGCCCGCGAAAAATCGCTCGTAAAAAGCAGTCTCCTTTTTTCGTTTGTGGTTAATTGGAATAGGTAAAGCTTCCAACTTAAGAAAGCGCGTGGCTACGAACTCGCGTTGAGGATCACCGAGAACAGACAATGCGCGCATTTTGCGTGCTGCATCAAGACCGATGGCCGCATTGATTAGCACGGAAGTATCGACAAAAGTGAGTTGCTTAGGAGGCATCTTCTTCAGTGTAACCGCCGCGTCGCCGCGTTACCTCGACTTCGATTTCCTGTTCGCTCAACAACTCGCCGCCGGACTCCGCATAGTCGCGGCTGATAGCGAACAAATCGCGCCCGAGTTCGGACATCGTTTCGTAAGTTAAATCGGAAGGAATCCGCGCGCGGCGAACGTTGGTGGCCGTTTGCCGATTCTGTTGCTCTTTATAACGTATAGACATAAATAATTTTCCCGGACAATCTCTCGCAGCAAAGTTTACGCCGTCCGCCGTTTCTTGACAAAGATATTGATGCTCACGCCGACCTGTATCCCGAAAACATTATGCGTCGTCCCTGACAGCTTCGGATTCTTTCGCACGTTGCCGCCTAAATCCAAAACGTAAACGGCGTCGAAATCGTTTGCCAGATGCTTGCGCATTCCGTCGAAGGCAATCTGGTCTAGGAAACTATTATTCGTGACAAACGCAATCACGCCTTCGCCGTTGTCTTTAATCTTGTCCGCCGCAAAGCGAATCGCCTTCACATACGGGTCGCTCAATTTGTTGCGCAGCGTCGCCTTTGAATCCTTAACGTAAGTCTCCGCCACGCGCGCATCCACCTGTTTATACTTGCGATTCTTGTTGTTGTCGTTCTCGTTCACTTGCCCGACGTTGTACGGCGGATTGCCGATGATGACGAACAGCTTTTGCCGCTTCTGGCGTTCGATGCGCGCAGTGTTTTCTTCCGTAAACAATCCGCCTTGCCTGCCTTCCGCCAGCTCGAATGTATCCACCAGACAAATGCCTTCAAACGGTTGATACGTCTTCGTCAAATCATAAAAGGTATGTTCTATGTTCATCGAAGCAATGTAGTAGGGCAGCAGCATCACTTCGTTGCAATGCAATTCGCTTGCGTACTTTTCCGCCAAACGCGTGCGCCTGATCTCGCTCATCACGCGTATCATAAAATTGCCCGTGCCGACGAACGGATCGAGAATATGCACGCCCGCATCGCTCAAACTCTTGCCGAACTCCGCGCGCAAAATAGCTTCGACGCTTCTCACCATAAAATTAACGATTGGCTGCGGCGTGTAAACAATGCCGTGCGTGTCCGCAACCTTAACGGAGAAGCCTTGAAAGAATCTTTCATAGACGCTGTTTAAGAAACTCTGCTTTTGCGAAAAGTCGTCAATCGTCGCCGCCGTTTCTTCGAGCGCGCGATAAAAGTAATCATTGCTTTCCAAAAACTTTTCACGGCTAAACGTCTGCGATGTCAGCGCGCGAATCACCTTCTCGATTTCGACTGCGATAATGTTGTTGCGCGCGAAGTCCGAATTGCTAAAGACATTGCGAAAGATGCGTTCGGTCAAGAGATGCTGAATCAACATTTCTTCAACCGCTTCATCCGAAATGTTCGGATTGATGCTCGCGCGCGCGATGTTCGAGAAGTCCGCAAAGGCCGCGATAAACTTTTTGTTCGTTTTGCGCTCGCGCTCAATCAACTTGATTACTAACTCTGCTAATTCCGGCACGCGCTCTTGAAACTTTGCGGCTGCTTCTTCCCACTTCGCAATCTGCGGCGCGCGGTACTCGAAAAATTGTTTCAGCGTGCCGACCAAACGCTCAGGGCGCGTAATGTCCTCATCTAAAACTTGCCGCCCGTTCTGATAAAGAATCGCACGCGCCGGTGATTGAAAGATAATGTTGTCCTTCGGATAGCCGACGGAAAACTTTGCTTTGACTTCCTTCGCTAAATCGTCGTGCTCATCCTTCGCTTCCCAGTAGCCGCGCGCCAATTCGTCGAACCCGACCATCGCGCCGTCAACGCTCAACGGATTGCGCCCCTTACGACTAATCTTCCATTCACCGACGAAGGTTAAACTCGCCTGTGAACAGCACGCCTTTAGCAACGCTTGAAACGCATCACGAACCGCCGTCTCATGCGTCACGCCAAGCCGCTTGAAAGCCTCAAGCTCTTGGTAATAAGCGACAATTGCTTTATGCGAAGGTTTGAGGTTGAGTGTGTCCATAAAGATTTATACGCAAGGTGAATCTGCAAAAAGAGGAAGCCGATCCGTTGATGCAACTTATTAAAGAGCACAAAGTTGCGCGGTGTCTACCAACGACCTATCCAAATAAGAAACGGCCACCATTATGATGACCGTTTCTTCTTGCAAATAGTGGTGAGCCGAGCAGGACTCGAACCTGCGACCCACTGGTTAAAAGCCAGTTGCTCTACCGACTGAGCTATCGGCCCACTATGTTTGTAATTTTACATGCGATGCGCGGAACGTTCAAGGCAGGGAAGCATGAAGCGGTATTACTAAGCGTTTTATTACGACGTGAGCCACGCGCCGAGCGTCGAATCTTCGATGACGATTGTTTGCCCGCGTTCGGGGCCGGTTGAAACGAGGCCGATCTCGACATCTATTTCGCGCGAAATAAAGTCTATGTACTGCCGCGCGTTCTCCGGCAAATCCTCTAACTTCGTGATGCCTTCGGTCGAAGCGTTCCAGCCCGGCAAAGTCGCGTACACGGGTTCGACGCGGCGCAGATTTTGCGACACAGCAGGAAAGGATTCGATCATTTTTCCGTCGAGGCGATAGCCCGTGCAGACCTTTATTTCGTCGAGCGCGTCGAGCACGTCCAACTTCGTCAGCGCGACTGAAGAAAAACCGTTGATGTCGGCGGCATAGCGCGTGGCGAAGGCGTCGAACCAACCACAGCGGCGCGGGCGTCCCGTCGATGAGCCGTATTCCCGCCCGCGCTCGCGTATTAATTGTCCCATTTCCGCTTCGCCTTCGAGCATCTCCGTCGGAAAGGGGCCTTCGCCGACGCGCGTCGTGTATGTGCGCACGATGCCGAGCACGCCCGTAATGCGATGCGGCGCGAGACCCGTGCCGACGCTTGCGCCGCCCGCCGTCGTCGTCGAAGACGTGACGAACGGATATGTGCCGTGATCTACATCTAGCAAGGTGGCCTGCGCGCCTTCGATTAAGATGGATCGGTCTTCGCGCGCGGCTGTGTTCATGTAGTGCGTCGTGTCTGTGATAAAGGGCGCGAGGCGTTCCATGAGGCGCGTCGTGTCGTCAAAAATCTGATCGGCGTCGAGCGCTTCGCCGCCGTAAGCGACGATAATGCGGTTGGCGTCTTCGAGATTTCTTTCGATGCGCGAGCGCAAAACTTCCGGCACAAGTGCATCTGCCGTGCGAATGCCGCGCCGTCCTGCTTTGTCTTCGTAAGCGGGGCCGATGCCGCGCAGTGTTGTGCCGACGCGTTCGTTGCCGAGCCGCTCTTCGCTCGTGTGGTCGAGCGCGCGATGGTACGGAAGAATCAAATGCGCGCGGGAACTGACGAGCACGCGCTCCGGTGTGACTTCGAGTCCCTGCTCCATCAACCGATCCGCTTCCTCGAAGAAAGCTTTCGGGTCGATCACCATGCCGTTGCCGAGCACGCATATTTTGCCGGGATGAATAATGCCGGAAGGCAGCAAATGCAGCACAAAGGATTCGCCTCCGACCTGCACGGAATGTCCTGCGTTGTGGCCGCCCTGATAACGCGCGACGACATCGAAGCGCTCGCTCAAAAGGTCAACGATCTTGCCTTTTCCTTCATCGCCCCACTGTGCGCCGATGATGACAATAATCATAAGACAGATGTTGGATATTAGATGCTGGATGCTAGACGACAACTGACATCTAGCATCTGGAATCTAACATCTGCTTCTCAGCTTGCTTTCTCTAATTTGACAGGCTTTTCTATGAAATAGAAACTACATGTGCCGCGCACTTCTTCTAGGTCGCGCTTTTCGAGCGGGAAGAGACGGCATTGGTTCGGGCGATCTTCATAAATGCCGCAGGCCGACGAGCCGTCATCGTGCTTTTTGAGAAACGGGCATTTGAAGAGAATTTCGCAGCACGCGCCGCAGCGATTGCATTCGCCCTGCCGCAGCGCGAGCATGTCTATGACTTCCTGCTTGCGAAAATTCGCGTTCATGAAGCGGCGTACTTTGCCGCCTACCTGCCGCGCGCGAAACTTTGCGTCGTCTACCGCGCGCAGGCGACGCGCCGCCGCGAATCGCTCTTCGAGCAGGCGCTGCTTTGCCATCATCGCAGCACGAGTGTTGCGCACAGTTTTCATGAAAGAAGATACCGGCGATACGAAAAGGATGACGCGTCCGCGCCGGATGCACGATACATGCTGCGCGGCGCGCGCCACCTCTTTTGATGTGTGCTGCCTTAAGCGCTTTGCGCGGAAGACGTGACGTGCTTATCGAGCATACGCGAAATCGCATCCTTGCTCGTCGCGCCGACAACGCGCTCTTCTTCGCGCCCGCCCTTAAAGAGAATCAAGGTCGGGATGCCTTTAATGCCGTAGCGCTGCGACACGCCCGGATTCTCGTCAACATTGAGCTTGACGACTTTCGCGTTGGCCGCATACTTTTCCGCGACGGCTTCGACAGTCGGCGCAAGCATACGGCACGGCGCGCACCATGCCGCCCAGAAATCCACCAACACGGGCTTGTCCGCTCCGAGCACGTCCTGCTCGAAGGATTGATCGCTGACATCCGTTACATTCTCGCTCATTTCTTGTTTCTCCTTAAATCTGCTTGTGTTTAATTGCGCGGCGTTCTCGCTTACCGGACGCCATTGCCTTTTGATGCGCCCGAAGCTGCCGTCGCCGTAAATTCTATTGGCAATCCTTCAATTGCCCGCCATCGCGCGGTAGAGTTGCATGTAGCGCCCGGCTGCCGCGTGCCATGAATTATCCGCGCGCATTCCGTTCAACTGAATCTTGCGCCATGTCTCCGGTTCTCTATAACAGTAGAGCGCTTCGCCGATTTTTTCAAGCATCGCGGAGGCCGTGTAGTTTTCAAACTTGAAACCGTTGCCCGTGCCGCTCGCGCGATCAAAATCCTGCACGGTGTCGTCCAGCCCTCCGGTGGCGCGCACGACCGGCACAGTGCCGTAGCGCGTGCTGTACATTTGATTGAGGCCGCACGGCTCGTAAAGCGACGGCATCAGGAAAACGTCCGCACCCGCTTCGATTTTGTGCGCCAGAGTTTCGCTGAAGCCCTTGTAGATTCCCACACGGTGCGGCGCAAAATCGCGCAGCCACTGCAAAAAATCTTCATACTCCTGCGCGCCCGATCCGAGCGCAATGAACACTGCGTTCATCTCCAGCATTCGCACGGCGGCCTCGCGTATCAGATCGTAACCCTTCTGCGCGATTAAGCGCGACACGGACGCCACGACGGGACGCTCCATATTCTCTTCCGGCAATCCGAAGGCGCGCAGCAAATCCAGCTTGCAAAGCTTTTTGCCGGAAAGATCGTTTTCGTTGTAGTGCGCCGCGAGATGCGCGTCAGTCGCGGGATTCCATATCTCGTAGTCCACGCCGTTCGTGATGCCGACGAGACGATCATTGCGCGCGCGCAAAATCCATTCGAGGCCGTGACCATGTTCCGCGTGCTGAATTTCGAGCGCGTAGCGACGGCTGACAGTCGAAAGCATATCGCTCGCCATCAGTCCGGCTTTCATCGCGGAAGCCGCGCCGTTCGCTAAAAACAGATTTCGATATTCCTCTGAACCGAAGCCCAGAGAGGGCAGCGCAGCCGGATCGAAGACGCCTTGATACGCAAGGTTGTGTATGGAAAAAAGCGTGCGCGTGTTGGCAAAGTACGGATCGAAGCGGCGGCGCGCGTGTGTTTCGGCGGCGGCGAAACCGCAGTGCCAATCATTGCCGTGAATGATGTCGGGCGGCGCGCTTATTCTTTTGCAGAGCGCGAGCGCGGCGCGGCAAAAAAAAGCGAAGCGCTCGTGATCGTCTCTGTAGCCGTAAACGCCGGGACGCGCGAAATATTCCGGCGCATCTATGAGAAACGTCGGCGCGCCCGTCGTTTCGCTGTACCAGACGCTTGCGCGGCGCGCGCCGTGCGGCCATTCGACTTCCAGATTATCAATGATCCTGTTATTCAACGAACGGCGCTCGATTTGCTCGTAAAGCGGCAGCACCAGAAAAGCATCCGCGCCGTGTTCGCGCAACGCCTTCGGCAGCGCGCCCGCCACGTCCGCCAGCCCGCCGGTTTTAGCGAAAGGCACCGCTTCAGACGAAAGTATGCAGACGCGCAAACGTTCTCCGTGCGACGCCTTATGAGCCTAAAAACCGCGCCGCAAATTGATTGAATTGATCGAGCTTTGAAACGAAAGTATGCGAAGCCGCCGTGCTTTTGTCAAGAATGAGAGATGTCAGATGCTAGATATTAGATGTCAGTTTCCGGCTAGTCTCTGTTAACATTAGACCTCTTTCATAAGTAATCAATGACCCAGTTCATAGTTGTACAATCCGGCTATCAGATTGAATCGCAATCCGTAACGACGCCGACGGTTGCGATACCGCTCCGAAACAATCCGAAAGAT
>JBPCOJ010000094.1:0-55893 GCA_051000345.1 Pyrinomonadaceae bacterium
GGATTTTCAAACGAGCGCCCGCTGCTCGTCGCCGCCAGCACGCACGCGCCCGAAGAGCGCATCGTCATCGAAGCCTTCAAGGAAATCAGCCGCCTCGCCGCAGAGACACACAAGCCGCGACTGCTGATCGCCCCGCGCCACCCGGAACGCTTCGCGGAAGTCGCCGCCCTACTCTCTGCATCCGGCCTTGCGTGGACGCGCCGCACGCACGAACCATACATTATTGATGAAACATGCGAGGCGGTGTTGCTCGATTCAATCGGCGAGTTGCGCGCGATTTATCCGCTTGCCGAAATCGTTTTTGTCGGCGGCAGCATCGCGCAGACGGGCGGCCACAACGTGCTTGAACCGGCCGCAGCCGGAGCGTGCATTGTGACGGGCGCGCACACGCAAAACTTCGCGGCTATCGTCAAAGCCTTTCGGGAACAGCAAGCATTGATACAACTTCCCGACACGGCGGAAATAGATGCGCCGCACTTGCTCGCAAGTGTCTTTACCGAAATACTTTCAGATGATAAAAAACGCGAGGCATTAGGGAGCAACGCACGCGCCGCCTTCGAGCGCAATCAAGGCGCGGCAAAGCGCACTGTCGAACTGCTCGCGCCGCTTTTCGCAACACCTACGAAAACCGCGCGCTGACCTTTTGCCTTCGTTCGCGTCGTGCGTATTCCGTGAGTATTCGTAGCCACATATCACTAATGAAACTTTTCCGCAAATGAATGCTTTTTCGGAAATGATGCTCGCGCCCTTAGGTGCTATTTACGGCGCAGTAATGCACGTTCGCGCGGCGCTTTACAGTACAGGCGCGCATAGCTCATATAAGATTGAAGCGCCCGTTATCAGCGTCGGAAATATCACGACGGGCGGCTCCGGCAAAACGCCGCTCGTTGAATGGATTGCGCGAAGCGCGGCGCGTGAAGGCAGGCATCCATGTGTGTTGACGCGCGGGTACGGGCGCGTCGATCCGCAGCGTCGCGTCGTCGTTTCCGACGGCGAAAACATTTTGGCGAGCGCGCGCGAGGGCGGCGACGAACCTTTTCTGCTGGCTGAAAAACTGCTCGGAACGGCGGCGGTAATCAGTGACCGCGACCGTGTGGCAGCGGCGCGTTGGGCGTTAGAGAATCTTCGTTCCGATCTCTTCCTTCTCGACGATGGGTTTCAACATCTGCGCATCAAACGCGATATTGACATCGTCACGCTGGATGCGATGAATCCTTTCGGCGACGGCGGCGACGGCAATGGCAAACTGCTTCCGCGCGGAAGGCTGCGCGAGCCGATAGCCGCACTCGCGCGCGCCGACTGCATCATCATCACGCGCGCCGATATGATTGACGACGCAAATGCTCTACGCGCACGGGTGCAAGCCTTAAGCGGCGTGCGCACAATCCTGCTCGCGCGCGCGCAAACGACTGCCGTGCATACATTATTTCCTTCGGAAAAAGAAGGCGCGCCGAAGGCAAACGATTCTTTGCCGCAGCCAATCGCAGCCTTTTGCGCTCTAGGGAATCCGCAGGCATTCTTCGCGCACCTCGCGCGGAGCAAGTATCAATTAAGCTATACGCGCAGCTTTCGGGATCATCACGTTTACACGCAGGAAGACGTGAATGCGCTCGTGCGTGAAGGCGCACAGAACGGCGCGCGAACGCTTATGACGACGGCAAAGGATGCCGTCAAATTGCGTGCGCTGCATTTCGCGCTGCCCTGTTATGTAATCGAGATTGCGGTAGAGTTTAACGATGAAGAAGCCCTGCTCGTATTGCTCCGCGAAGCAATGCGTTAGCCAGCGGGAGTTTCGCCGGGCGGCGGCGTTGTGTTGTCGGTTGCGGGCAGCGTCGGCTTGGGTAGCGCTGGCGGCTGTTTTTTCTTTTGCGCGGGAGGCGGCGGCGGCGGTTCATCATCGGAATTCGCGTTCGTGGCAGGCGATGTTTGCGGCGTCGGCGATGGACGACGCTCGCTGTTTTTATTCGATTCCGGCGAAACGACTTCTACGGCATTTGTATTCGCCGCGTTGTTGTTTTGTTCCGAAGCGTTGCCCGCGCTTGTGTTTCGCCGGTTGCCGTTTGTATTCGTGTTTGCGTTGACGAGGCCGGGCAACGTCGTGCCGGTATCGCGGTTGGCATTTCCTATTGCTGTCGAGTTTGCGTTGACGGCAGACGTATTGACGTTTGTGTTAGGTGCAACAGGAACGGCAGCGGTGATGCCTGTTTCGCTTTGCCCTGTCGGAGCCTGCGCGGGCGTGACCGCCTGACCGTTCGGATCGCTCGTTAGCGGCGCGGGGTTTTGATTGTTCGCGGCGGGAGCAGCGGGCTTGCGCGAAGTAATCGCGTAGACAATCGCAAAGACGACGAGCAACGCAACGACGGACAGTCCGAGAATACGCACGAGATTAAAATTGTCCGGCGGAGGCGGCGCGGCGTATTGCTGGCTAATGCTTTCGGTTTCGACAACCGCAGAGCGTCCCGGCTGCGGCGGCACGACAATCGTCGAATCATCTTCTTCTATGTCAGTCGTCGGGCGCGGCGCGTTGTTCGAGGCAGTCGGCACGACGATGCGCGCCGTCGCGCGTTCAGGTGCAACGCCCGCCGTGGCGACTCCGGCAGCGGCATCGGGCAGAGTCTGGCCTTCAGCGGCAAGCGCGAGAGCGTCCGCCAATTCGCCGACTGTCTGATAGCGGTCTTCGGGACGTTTCGCCATTGCACGCGTCACGACGCGGCTGACCGCCGGGGGTAAGTCGCTGCGATCTTCGAGAAGCGACGGCGGCGGCTCCTGCAAGTGCTTCATCATGACAGCCGTCGGTGAATCGCCGGAGAACGGCACATGCCCTGCGAGCATTTCGTAAAGTATTACGCCTAAGCTGTAAATGTCCGAGCGGGCGTCGAGTTCCGAAGCCTGCGAACATTGTTCGGGCGACATATACTGCGGCGTACCGATAATCAAGTTGGGCGCGGTTAAGGCAGGGTCTTGCCCGACTGGTTCCTGAATCTTGGCGATGCCGAAATCCAAAACCTTCGCCCAGTCCTGATTGTTGTCTGCGTCCACCAGCATGATGTTGTCGCTCTTGAGATCGCGGTGAACGACACCTTCGGCGTGCGCGGCGGCGAGCGCGCCCGTCACCTGCCGCATAATCTCTACGACGCGCGCGAGCGGCATTTGCCCGTCCTGATGAATTACTTCCTTGAGCGTGCGGCCCCGCAGATATTCCATTACGAGAAAAACGACGCCGTTTCCCGATTCACCGAAGTCTGTGACGTTTAAGGCGTGCGGGTGAGAGATACGCGAGGCGGCTCTGGCTTCTCTGGAAAAGCGTTGAACGATTTTATCGTCGGCGGCAAGCGACGGGTGCAGCACTTTGATGGCAACGGTTTTGTCCATCAAAACATGCGTGCCGCGATAGACCGCGCCCATACCGCCGTCGCTGAGATGTTCTTCGATGCGGTATTTATCGGCGAGCGTCTGTCCGACGAGCGCATCACCGGCTTTTTCCAAAGCCGTGCCGTCAGACGTGCATATACTATTGGTGTCCTGATATTCCCGGCCACACTGCGGACATTTCTTCATCGACTTGTTTTCGCCTCGCCTTTTCTCGCTTCAAGGAAGCAATCAAATGGAGCGTATCACACGCTTCCGTTCACGCGCAAACGCAAGCTTTCGCAAGGCTTCGCCACACTTCAAATCACAAAAGCAATCAACAGAAATGAATGTTCCCGCCCGTGTTGCGTAACCTCAAGGCCGCTAGACGAGCGCTCGACGAAACACGGGCAGGAACCGTCACGATCTCGTGACAAGCAGCGCAGTGATTATTGAGAAACGATGCGGACGCTGAAGCTGCCGCTATTGTCGTTCACGTTGTCGTCGTTGATGAGCAGAATCAATCTGCCGTCAACCTGCGCGGTGATTGTTTGCTGGCTGCCGACGAGGAACGGCTGCGAAGCCTGATTGTTCGTCGTTCGTATGTAACCGATGAGCGCGCCGACGCCCGCATCCGGCACAGGGTATGCGCCGAGCACTGCGCCGAAGCCCGCGCGCCCGCCGTTCGGCGAAACACTTCCGGCGCGTCGTCCCGCGATGATATTGCCCGTCGCCGTGATCGTCACTTGCTCGCCCGCGCGCAAATCGATGCCCGTATCCGTGCCGCGCGAATTAGCAGGCACATTGATGGTCACGTCGCGCGGAGTGCGGCTTGAGTTGTTATTATTGTTTCCGCCGAAGCCGCCGTTTTGATCCGTGTTGTTTCCGCTGCCGGTGCGCGGGCGCACGGGCGCGGGATTGGAATTGCCGCTGCTGTTTCCAAAGGGATCGAATTGATCGTCGCGGTCTGTATCGCTCGCGCTGCGATTGCCGTTCGGATTGTTATTCGAGTTGGCAGAATTGCGTAGCGAATTAAAATCGAGTTCCGTGCGAATCTGCGCGATGAAGGAGCCGCGCGCGTCCGTGTATGTGCTGCGGTTGGCGGTCAGGTAAAGACGCCCGTCGCGGTCTGCGACAATTTCGCGGTTGAGGCCGATTTCAATAATGGGCGCGTTCGGATCATTGCTGATCGCGCCGATGAGCACTCCTTCGGCGGCGCGCGGCAAAGGCGCTGAGGGGTCTGTCGAACGCAAGCCGCCCGGAGTAATGCGCGCGCGCCCTGTGACGATTGTTCCGGTTGAAGTAATGCGCACGCGCTGCCCGCGACGCAGATCAACGCCGCTGTCAATCCAGTTTGGCCCGAGCGTCACTTCGACATTGCGCGTTTGAAAGCGCGCTTCATCGAGCGAGCGCCCGTCGATTTCGATGCGCTCGATGTCGCCCGGGCGAAAGAATTGAACCTCACCGGCGGCAGCGGCGTTTCCTGTTTGCGTGGAATTCGCGGGCGTGCCTTGTAAATTACCCGTGAGCCGCACGGCGAAGCGCCCGCCGATGAAGCCGAGCACAGTGCCGCGAACGGTGCGCCCGTCGCGCAGATAAATCGTATCAGCCGCGACAGAAGATGCAGTAATCAATGCGATGGCAAGTGCCAGAACAATCTTTTTCATAAAAGTTAGCCTTCCTTAGTTTAGTGTAAGAGGCGCACGTAAAAATTTTCGGCGCGCCCGTTCGAGAAATCTCTTGAGGGATAAAAGAGTTCTGAGATTAGTTGGAACAAATACGGGGAGTGGAAAAAGCTGTGGGGGTTTGATCGTTCGGAAACCGCCGCGAGTCGCTTTAGCAGGCGCTCGTTTTCGATCCGCGCAAAAGCAGCGACGCGGGCGCAAGCATATCATATAAGCCTGCGCCCGCGTCTGTTTTGTCCGGCGTTATTATCCTGCTTTGGTAAAGACGACCAGCAGCGCAAACAGCACAAGGGATTCGATCAGCGCGAGGCCGAGAATCATCAAGGTTTGAATGCGCGCGGCGGCTGCCGGATTACGCGCCGCGCCTTCGCACGCCGCTGCCGCAACTTTTCCCTGTCCGAGCGCGCCGAGTCCCGCCGCAATCGCAAAACCTATTCCGGCGGCAATCTTGCCGTACTTGCCTACACTAAACTCATTGTCGGCGGCAGCGGCAACCGTCTGCGCAAATGCTGGCGCGGCGGCGAACAAGACGCCGATTACCGCGAAGAACATCATTCTGAATTTGCTCATCTTATTTTCTCCGTAAGCTGTGATCCGTTCAAAACTTTTTCAAAGCATGTCGGTTTACGCGTGTAAGTCGGCAGCGAATCCAAGTCGTTTTATGATGTCGCCCGTCTCCGGTATTCAACGCTTCTTTGGGAAGAAACGCCGCTCCTGCGATGCGAGAAATTTTAATTTGCTTTCCTCACAGGAAAGCGATTCGGCGACTTGTGATTGACTGCAACTCCACTACGATTAGCGCGCACGCTTTTCAAAGCAGGCTTTGAACCGGATCGTTTTCGTTTTGCGCTTCAACGTGTGGCGACGCGCGTGCCGCCATCGCTCGAAAAGCGCGTTGGGTAAAATTTTTATGTCAACACAGCCGCGATAAAGCCGCCGCCTTCATCCTCGTCGCCGGGCGCTGGCTGGTGATGCTCGTCGTGCGGCGCGTGCGCTACTTCGCTGATGTAAAGCATAGACAAAAGCGTAAAGACGAACGTCTGCACAAACGCGACGAAGAGGCCGAGCGGCATCAGCAACACGGGAACAAACCAGAAGGTATATCCCGGCGCAAGGTTGGCGATGGTATTCGCAACTTGTTCGTCAGCGAAGATGTTGCCGAAGAGACGTATGCCGAGCGACATCGGGCGAATCAGATTACTGACAATCTCGATTGGAAACATGAGCGGCGCAATCCACCAGATAGGCCCGGCGAAATGTTTGAGATGATTGAATAATCCGTTCTCTTTAATGCCGATGGCGTTGTAGTAAACGAACGACGAAATGCCGAGCGCGAACGTTACGCTCGTCGAAGCCGTCGGCGATACGAACAGCGGGAAAAAGCCCATCAGGTTCGACACCAGAATCAACAATGCGAAGGTTGCGACAACCGGAAAATATTTAAGGCCGTGATCGCCGATAATGTCCGCAATCAAATTGCGTACCGCCAGCACGCCGACTTCGAGCGTCTGCTGCCCGCCCGACGGCTCGTCCGCCGACAACCTCGCTTTGAAAATCCAGATAATCGTCAGACATATAAGGCACGCCACCAAGAACATCACCGTGTACCAAGGCACGGCGTTCTCCGGCGTGTATGCGCCGAACATGCCTTCGGCAGTCGTCCCGAAACGTTTGAAGAACGAATCCCACAAAGGCTTCGTATATGCCAGCTCGAATCTGTTCAAAGGCTCGCCGATATAATAATTCACGAACTCGACGAGTATCGGCTCGTGATGCGCTCCGCCTGCTTGCAACAACATATTCTCTCCGTTTCAAATAATCTCGCTTAATGCTATCCGCGCTTTTTCGCGCGCTTCGATTCAATGCTTAAAATTTTTCGCGGTGAACGATTGCCGCATACATCTGCGCGGAGGCTTCGATCATCAGCGCCGCGACGAACGCGCACAATCCAGCGATTGTCGCCCACACAGCCACGACGTTCAACATCACAGCCGCGCACACAATCGCCGCGACAACAAAATAGCGCAGTATGAAACGCCACTTGATGCGCCCGCGCAGTTCTGCGGCGGACGTGTCCGTGCCGCTTAAAATCGCCGCGACGGACGTGCGTAGCCAATGATGATTAAAGAGCGACAACAGACCGCCGAGCAGCAGTCCCGTCGCCACGCGCCATGTAGCAAACATCGCGCCCGCAACAACCGCCAGCGCAATCGCCCCGCACATGCCGAGAAACAAACGCCGCCTCAAACCGGCGTCATCCGCGCTCTCATCACGGCTTATAATGTGGATTATTTCGCTCATCGCAAAGCCCGTTATTTTACATGCACGGACACAGGCTGTCGAGTTGGCAGTAAATATTATCTCCGGCTACTTTCTTAACAAGAGACTTTCAATGAGTTCCGCCAGATGTTCCAGATCATTCGGCTTGTTGATGAATTCGTTGCAGCCTGCGGCGAGTGCAGCCGACTGTAAATCAAGCGTGTCATGTGCAGAGACGGCGATAATCGGCATGTTCTGAAGTTCTTTACATTCTCGCATGTTGCGCGCTGTCGTAAAGCCGTCAACCTTCGGCATAAACATATCGAGCACGACGAGCGCAGGCCGTTCGCGCCGCGCAATCTCCAACGCTTCCGTTCCGTTCTCCGCTTCGATGACGCGATAGCCGCGCTGCTCCAGCCACAACTTCAGCGTCAGGCGTATATCCTCGTAATCGTCCACCACCAGAATCAGCGGCGCGGTCTGCGTGTCGGCACTCATTTCTTATCCTCTCTTAAATAGGCAATCGAACCCTCCGGCGCGGTCAGGAAATTTTCGAGATCAGGCGCACGAATTGATAGAAACCGATGATCGATCCGACGACAATGCCCGCGACGAGTAGCCATGGTTTCGTGCCGAGCCAATTATCCAACGCCCAACCGATGCCGAGAAACGCCGCAATCGAAACAAAGAGCGCGAGCGCCGCCCCATACGCCAGACCGCTCTTGCGCGCGCCGTCTTTGTCGTCTTGATTGGACATGAGAATCAGAAGTCAGGAGTCAGGAGTCAGAAGTCAGAAGGAAGAAGCGGCGGCGACGGCGTTGCGGCTCATCACATGCGCGTCTTTCTTTTATTCTGTCTCCTGACTTCTATCTTCTGACTACTCGCCTTTCACCATTTCCTGCGTGTCGCGTAGTTCTTCGGCAGTTCGTAAAGCAGCGCGCGGCGCGAGTGGCGCAAAGAGTCATGTATAAAGCAAACGTGCGTACACCAGCAAGCGCGGCCTTCGTCAATCGCTTGGAGTTCGGCGTTTCTTTCATGCGCTGCCCAGAGCTTTCCGAAATCGTAATCGTAATCGGCAAGCGTCGCAAACTTTTCGCGCAATTCGCAGGCGCGCACATCGCCGTTGTAATCAATCACAGCCGTCGTCTCGCCCGCCGTGCATGGAAAAGGCCACGCCGTTTGTGTCTCGAAATTCGCGTGCTGCGTGCGGTAATGCGTCGTGATTGCACCGACGTATGCAATTGTTTTAACGAAGCGTTTCGCCGCGTCATCTACGGCAAACATGCGCGCCGCATAACGATTCGTCAATTCGGCGACATGCGCGTACATCTCCGACAACACTTCCGGCGGCACACGTTTGATGTCGTCGCCCGTCTTCGTTTCGCCGCGAACGATATTGAAATATTGCCCGTCAAGTTTGAACTCGCTCCACAGAAATTCCGAAAGCTTTTCGATCTCCGTGTAATTCTCCGCGCAGACAACCGTATTGACGTTGAGGCGAAAGCGGTGCGCGTATTTTTCCTTTAGCGGATAAAGAAAGCGTATGCAGTCGAGGGCGCGTTCCCAATTGCCCGGCACGCCTCTAATCTCATCGTGCGTCGCGCCGTAGCCGTCGAGCGCGATGTTCAAATAAAGATCAATCTGCGGATGACGCTCAAGCGCTGCATCAACAATTTCGTAAGCACGCGATTTGACGAGGCCGTTGGTCGGAACAATGACGCGCCGCACTTTGTTGTTTTCGACGAACGCATCGATGATTTCGGGTACGTCGCGCCGCAAGGTCGGTTCGCCGCCCGATAGCCAGAGGTCAGTTATCAACGGCATCGTCTGCGAAATCTTTTCGATTTGCGCGAAGGTTAAATCGCCGGGCTGATTTAATTCTTCATGATAAAAACATGTCTTGCAGAAAGCGTTGCAACGCGAAGTGACAAAGAGAATGAGCGTGCCGAGTTGCCGCTCGCGTTTCGTCGAACGAAGCAATTGAAAGAGTTGCGTGGCTTTATTGGACACGAGGCGCGGCTCCGTCTGCGTTCATGTTTTTATCAACTTTCATCGTAGGAATAATGACCGTTTCCGTCGGCGATTTCAATTCGTAAACAATCCCGCGCCACTCTATGCGCCTTGACCGAGCCGCCTGAAGCGCGTTGTAAAGATAAAGCGCCGACGCCAGCGGCCACCAAAAGATATGCGCGAAGGCGTCCCGCCGCAACTGCGCGCGATAAACAGCGAGCGGCAACGCAATCGCCTGCAAACGGCAGTAAGCCTTCGCGCTGCCGAGCGCAAAAATGATTAACACGAACACGAGCGGCAACGCGTATGAAAATCCGAGCGCGGCGCGCGTAAGGACAAGCGCAATGCCGCCGAAGAACACGAGCACGAAAAACAGATTCGTGACGAGCGATATTTTCCACAGATGCGCGGAGTAAACACGCGTGATCTTCATTTGTCTGGTGGTGAATTCAAAGAGTTCCGCGAGCGAGCAATTATCCATCGAAGCCGTCAGGCAATTCGGCACAAAACGTATCGGCAACTTTGCTTCACGCAGGGCGCGCGTCAAAGCAAAATCGTCGGACAGCGTGCCGCGCCAGCGCTCCAGCATATCGAGCTTCTGGAAAGTCTCGCGGCGAATCGCCATCGAGCCGCCCCAGCAAAAGTTTCGATGAACGCGCGCGCCGAGTGCCGAAGCGATTGAAGCATTCCACACCGCGCGAAGCCTCGACGCGAAGCCGCCTCTTGCTGGCACAAACCAGCGATAGCCCGTCGTCGCTCCGATGCTCTTATCCGCGAGCGGCGCAACGAGCGAACGCAGCCAATCCTCGCGCGGGCGCGCGTCCGTATCCACAAAAACAAATGCTTCGCTCATCGAATCGGTTTGTCGGATTGCCGCGCGCAAGTTGTGAACCTTTTGACCGCTCTCCGTCGCTGCTCCTGCGATGACAACGCGCGTTCTCAAATTTTTCGCATTGCTGTGTTCTCGATTAATTTCTTCAAATACGGCAACGCTCCCATCCGTCTCCGTGTCCGTCACAAAGACAATTTCGTAGGCCGGATAATGCTGCATAAAGAGCGCCGCGAGATTCTCGCGCAAGCCTTCGTCGAGGCCGCGACACGGCGCAATCACACTCACGAAAGGCGCATACAAACTGCTGTCACTGGTGCTGCCGTCAATCTTCATCTCGCGCTGCATAAAGGCGAGATAACGAAAACCGCCGAGCAACGAAATGATTCCCTGCCACACGATTAGCGTTGCGAAAAAGTAGTAGAGCAGCATTAAGAGCATCTAACGAAACTGATACCGAATTGCGTAATGAAATAAGATTAATGTAGATTTATCAATCGAGCATGGCGGCGACGAGCGGCGCGACGGCGTGTTGCGCGAGCGCGATAAACGGCTGCGGATAAACACCGAGTAAAATGATGCCGATGGTAGCGACGATTAACGCCGTGCGAAGCGTGAATGGAAACGCGAGCGGTTGCTCATCGGCAACTTCTTCACTCAAATACATCTGGCGAATAAAGCGCGCGTAGTAATAAAAAGACACGACCGTATTGATAATCGCCCAGCCCGCGAGCCAGTAGTACCAAGCGCGATTTTCGCTTGCTCCGCGCTGAAGAAGCCCGCCGAACAAAAAGTATTTGCCGATAAAACCGCCCGTCAAAGGCAAGCCGCCGAGCGACAGCATAAAAATCGCCATCATCGCCGCGACACCCGGCGCTTTCTGCGCGAGTCCCGCCAGATCATCGACTCTCTCGCCCTTAATTTTGCCGCGCCGCAAGGCGATCAACACACCGAACGCGCCCATGTTCATCAAGGTATAAACGAGCGCGTAAACCAGCAGCCCCGTGTAGCCGTAAGAATTTCCTGCGACGAGTCCGAGCAGCAGATAACCCGCGTTCGAGATAGAGGAAAAAGCGAGCAGGCGTTTGGCGTTCACTTGCGTGATTGCCGCGAGATTGCCGACGAAGATCGTGACGGCGGCGACGAGTCCGAGCAGCGGCGACCAATCAACGCGCATCCCGCCGAGCGCTTCCGCAAAGATGCGCACAAACAAAGCGAAGCTTGCGATCTTCGAGCCTGTCGAAAGAAACGCCGTGACGGGAGTCGGCGCGCCCTCGTAAACATCCGGTGCCCATAAATGAAAAGGCACGGCGCTGACTTTGAAGAAGAGTCCGGCAGCGAGCGCGATCATGCCGAGAAGAAGCAAAGGCCGCAACGGAATCAGCGTCGCTGAAGTTGTACCCGTCAATTCAGTTTGAATTGTCAGCGAGGCAGCGACGCTTTGCGCGATGTCTCCCAAATTAGTCGAACCCGCGACGCCGTAAAGCAGCGACATACCGTAGAGCAGCACGCCTGACGAAAATGCGCCGAGCAGAAAATACTTCATCGCCGCTTCATTCGCGCGCCGCTCGCGTTTCGTAAACCCGACCAGCACATAAAACGTCACCGCCATTAATTCCAAGCTGACATAAAGCGCGATCAGATCATATCCGCACGCGAGCAGCATCATGCCAATGGTCGCAAACAACAGCAGCGCGTAATACTCTCCGTGCTGCTCTTCTTCGATGTCCGTGCAGCGCATCGAAATCAAGATTGCAAGCGCGGCAGCAATCAAAAAGATAAATTTTAAGAACAGCGCAAAGCCGTCAATTCGCACCATGCCGTAGAAACCCGTCAGCGGCAAAAGCATTTTATTTGTTTGCCACATCACCGCAAGCGAGGCGGCGGCGAGCACAACGCTTGCAAGCGCGAAACGCGCGACGAGGCGACTTCTGCGCAACGGCAAAACCACTTCCACCACAAGCGCCGCGCACGCGCACACTGCAAGAATCAACTCCGGCGCAAGCAGCAACAAATCGCTCCACGCAAGGAGTTCCGAAGATGCGGCGGAAGATGTTTGAGCAAGCAACATCATAGCTCTGAACGAACTGCTAATTCCTCAAATTCTTCGCGCGTCATGGTTGGTTATTAGAATTCGCAGCATCGCCCGTCGCCTTCGTTTCCATAGAGGTATGGACAGAATCTAGTTGACGTATGATGCCGCCGACGGGCTGCACAATATACTTAATGAACGGCGCAGGATAGATGCCGATCCATAGCGTGAGCAGCACGAGCGGCATCATGTACACGCGTTCCCGATTGCTCAAGTCTTTTAATTTTGCGTTCTGCGGATTATCCAACTTGCCGAAAAACATTCGCTGATACAGCCACAGCATGTAGCCCGCGTTCAAAATCATACCGAGCGCTGCCACTGCCGCCCACCAAGGATTCGCTTCAAACGCGCCGCGCATCGCCAAGAATTCCGAGATGAACACGCACAGCAGCGGCAAGCCTATGGCCGTCAACGTCATCAACAAAAACATTGCTGCATAAACGGGCATTACATGCGACAATCCGCCGAACTCCGCGATGCTACGTGTATGCCGCCGCTCGTAAATTATTCCGACCAAGAGAAACAGCGCCGCCGAATAAATCCCGTGATTAATCATGTGCAGCACCGCGCCCGTCAGCCCGTTCGCATTGAGCGCGAAGAGGCCGAGCATCACCACGCCCATCGAAGAAACAGATGAATACGCGACAAGCTTTTTCACATCGCCATCACGCTTCACGACGAAATACATCGCCGCCAGCGCGCCGTAAACAATACTCACGAGCGCCAGCCCGATTATCACATTGCGCACGCCGAACGCGCCGAAATAATGTTCATCGCTTGCCGCGCGCGGAAACATCGGCAGCGCCACGCGAAAGAAACCGTATGTGCCGAGCTTCAACAGCACGCCCGCGAGAATCACGGAACCCGCCGTCGGCGCTTCCACATGCGCGTCCGGCAGCCAAGTATGAAACGGAAATACAGGCACTTTGATCGCAAACGACAGCGCGAACGCCGAGAACAAAAGCACTTGCATCATTCCCATCTGCAACGCGCCGCCCATCGCCTGCATGTACATAATATTGAAAGTGCCAGCGCCGCTTCCCGCCGCCGCCGCCGCATCGCCCAACATCAATCGCGCCGCTGTGTTTCCCGCGCCCCCCACCGCATCGAGCGTCGCCGCGCTGATCTGCGAAACGAGCGTCGCGTCCTGCGTCAGAAAGTACATTTTCAACACGCCCAACAGCATCAAGACAGAGCCGACGAGCGTGTACAGAAAAAACTTAATCGCCGCGTACAAACGATTTTCGCCGCCCCAGATGCCAATCAAAAAATACATCGGCACGAGCGACACCTCGAAGAACACGTAAAACAAAAACAAGTCCATCGACGTGAACACGCCCACCACCGCCGTTTGCAGCAACAGCAGCAGCACGTAATATTCCTTCTCGCGCTTCTCAATTCCCTTCCATGACGACAGCGCGCCGATGAATCCGAGCAGCGTCGTCAACAAAATCAACAACACCGACACGCCGTCCGCTCCCAATTGATACCGCGTGCCGATAATCGGAATCCACGGCGCATCTTCTACGAATTGCATTCCGCCAATCACGCGGTCATAACTCAAAAGCAGCAGCGACACGACGAGCACGAGCGCGAACCATGCAGTCGCAAACTTCTTCACCGCTCCCGGCTGATCCCTTCGGAACAACACAAGCACCAGCGCCGCGCCAATTGTCGGCAACCATGTAACGATAGAAAGTAGATAAGGAATTTTCACTTGGTAAATTTTATAAAATTTGTTTGCGGCCAGCGCGCTGCCAGCAATCGCCTGCTTAACACGACGCGGCGCGCAAACAATCTCATAAGTTTGATCCGAATGTTCGAGCTAAAATTTGAAAGCAAAAACCGCGCGCACCGCCGTCAGAATATCTCCGATGAAAAAAAGCGCGAGGGCGAGAATGATGCCAAGCACCATCACGAGCGCGTAGTTTTGTACCAGCCCCGTTTGCAGCGAGCGCGCCAAAGGCGACAGCAAACGCTTCGTCAATCCGGCGATGCCATTAACGATGCCATCCACTACACGCGCGTCGAAGATACCCGTCGCGCGGCTCATCCAACGCGTCAGTCCGGCGCAATTATTCACCGCCGCATCGACAATCTTCGTGTCGAGAAAATGAATTGCGCGCGCAGCATCGACTGTGCGCCGTGTGAACACCGCGCCATATGCTTCGTCAATCCAATATCTGTTGATGCTCGCTCTATACAAAGGCCGCAATCGACGCGCCCATACATCCGGCAACTTCGGCTGTTTGACGTAAAAAAGTGCTCCCATGCCGATACCGAAAAACGCGACGGCAAGCGAAATCAGCATCAACAACTGTTCTGCACGGGCACGGCTTCCAAAAATACTTTCTATCACAGAAGCAAGATTGTGCGTGCCTTTATCATATGGCGAAATCGCCCGTGCCGTTTCAAGCGAAGCGTGGTCGCCGCTTTCCATCAAAGGTTGTGCTCCCGGCTCCGGTTGCGTGTGCTCCGGCGCGCCGAATTCCCTTGTCTGCGGATTCCAGATAATCGGCTCAAGCCATGTTGCAATGTTCGCGCGGCCACCCGCGTGCGTGCCGCCTGTGACAGCGGAACTGATGCCGACGAAGCCGCCCAATGTAGCAAGCACAGCAAGCACTAAAAGCGGCAGCCACATCAACGCAGAAGTTTCGTGCGGCGTGTGCGCGCCGCCGCCCCCGTGCGAGGCTTGCGGCGCAACCTGTTTCGCCCGCGACATTCGATCCGGGACTTCATCCGAAACATTTACGGCAAGCGCCATACTTGCGGCAAGGCTTTTATCATAAGCTGCGCCGACATGCTCGTTCGGTTCGTGATGCGGGCGATCACCTACCGATTGTGTCTCGGCATCGTGCGGCAACATGCCTTCCGCATACGCGTGCGCGTGCGCTTCGTCCGCTTCGCCGCCCGCGTCTATTTTCAAGAACTTTGCATCGCCCCAGAACGTCAAAACGACGAGCCGCGTCATGTAAAAGGCCGTGCACAACGAAACGAAAAGGCCGACAATCCACAACAGCGCGCTGCCCGGCACGAACCTTGTCGAAGCGACGCTCCACAGTATTTCGTCCTTCGACCAGAACCCGCTGAGCGGCACGATGCCGCATATCGCCAGCCATCCCACAAGAAACAAGAGGTGCGTGTACGGCATGTATTTTCTTAATCCGCCCATTCGCCGCACGTCCTGTTCGTGATACATCTCATGTATGACGCTGCCCGCGCCGAGAAACAACAGCGCCTTGAAAAACGCGTGCGTCACGACATGAAACACGCCCGCGACAAACGCGCCGACGCCGCACGCGAGGAACATCAAACCGAGTTGCGAAATGGTCGAGTACGCGAGAACCTTCTTAATATCATTCTGCGTCACGGCAATCGTCGCCGCCCACACAGCCGTCAACGCTCCCGTAATCGCTATGATGAGCATCATCGTTTGCGAATGCTGAAAGACGACGTTGGCGCGCGCGAGAAGATAAAGGCCAGCCGTCACCATCGTTGCCGCGTGAATCAACGCGGAGACGGGCGTCGGCCCCGCCATCGCATCAGGCAGCCACACGGCAAGCGGCAACTGCGCGGACTTGCCCACCGCCCCGATGAATAATCCGAGCGCCAGCCAAGACATCACACCCCACGATCCCAAAGGCTCGAGCGCGAAGAAGCGCGCTGCGTCCATCACAGCACTAAACTGGGTTGTCCCGAAAGCCCCAAAGATGCCGAAGATCGCCAGCACAAAACCCGCGTCGCCGATGCGATTTACGACGAACGCTTTGCGCGCAGCATCGCCCGCTTCCCTGCGATCAAAGTAGTAACCGATCAACAAATACGAGCACAGCCCGACACCTTCCCACCCGACGAACATCATCACGAAATTCGATGCCAGCACCAGTACCAGCATCGAAAACATGAATAATCCCATGTACGCGAAGAAACGGTAAAAGCCTTCATCGCCGTGCATGTAACCGGCGGCGAAAATAAAAATAGGCAACCCGACGCCCGTCACTAACAGCATGAACACGGCGGACAACGCATCGAGTTGGTAACTCCATTCCACCTCAACGAGCGCCGCATCGTTCTGCTGCATCGTCGTTCCAGATTGTCGTGTCGTCACTCCAAACGGCATCGCCTTAATCTCACCATTCGCATCGCCGACATCTCCCGAAATCCACTTATACGCAAACGCATTGTCGTCGCTCGTCACATACGCCTTCGGCCATATCGCATGGCTCGCATAGCCATACGAGTAAACCGCCGCGACGCCGAGCACAAACGCCAGCGCGACAGACGAAACGGCGACGCCCGCAACCACGCGTTCACTGAATCGCCAACGCCTTCCGAACAGCCCGTTGAGGCAAGCTCCGGCGAGCGGCAACAATGGAATAAGCCAGATGAATCGGTGCATAAAAATCAGAAGTCAGAGGTCAGAGGTCAGAAGTCAGAAGTCAGGAGCCAGAAGGGAAAGCACTGCTGATCGCGGAAGCATGATTATCTTCTTATAAAGCACTCTGATACTTCCGCATTTATTTGCGTGCTCTTGCCTTTATTCTGTCTCCTGACTTCTGACTCCTGAATACTATCTTTTCACCATTTCAACAAATTGATTTCGTCGATTGAAACGGTTTCTTTGTTACGGTAGAGCGCAATAACGATGCCGAGTCCGATGGCGGCTTCGGCGGCGGCGACGACAATCACGAAGACAGCGAAGATTTGGCCGCTGACGGCATTCGCGTTGCCCGTCGCCTGTAAATAGCGCGAGAAGGCGATGAAGTTTAAGTTCGCGGCATTCAGTATCAACTCGATTGACATGAAGATAACGATGATGTTGCGGCGCACCAGCACGCCCGCAATTCCGATCACAAAAAGCAACGCGGCGATAATTAAAAACTTCGCCAACTCTGGATGCGCCACGCCCTGTTTAATCGCTCCGAAGCGCGTACCGGCATCCGCCGCCGCTTGCAGCAACGCGAAACCGTGCGCGGCATGATTCATCATCGCCCGAACCTTTCATCATTCAAGCCGTCAATGATTCCGCCGTGCGCCGATTCCATTGCTTCGACGCGGCGCAATTCTTCAGCGTCGAAATCCACTGCGGCGGCGGCCTCCTGCTTTGCCGTGCGCGCGAGCATCACAGAACCGATAATCGCCACCAGCAACAGCAGGCTCGCAATCTCGAACGGCAGCGACGCATAACGATAAAGGCTCGCTCCGATTCGTTCCGTATCCGCAGAAATCTTCGATGTTCCCGTCGCCGAAGTTCTCAAGCCACCATCTTCGGCAGCGCGGTTTTCGATTCCCGTTTTCATCTTTTCCTGATCGCGCTCGCGCAAGCCCGCGTAACCCGTATTGATCGCATAAACAAGCCCGCACGCCAGTAGAACAGCGAACACGACGCTCGCCGCAATCTCTGCCGGGCGATTAAAAACGCGCGCCGTTCCCTTCTCTTCCCTGCCGACATTAACCAGCATAATGACGAACAAAAACAGCACCATCACTCCGCCCACGTAAACAAGTATTTGCACGCCCGCGATAAACTCCGCGCCGAGCAACACGAACAACGCCGCCACAGAAATCAAAGACGAAATCAAAAACAGCGCCGCATGAATAGCGCTACGCGCCAGAATCGTCAGCAACCCTGCGAACAAAGCGGCAAACGAAAACACCCAGAAAAAGACTGCTTCCCAACCGGATAGCGTCATAAGCTTTAGATAATTGTTTTGACAGAACGAGCGAAGATATTTTGCACGCTCGCCTTCTTAACTCAAATGCATGTCTTCGACGAAACGAGAGTCGTCAGTAAAATCATAAGTTGCAGTTTGATCGGTAATTACTTGCCGAACAATCGCAGCCATTTCTATTCTTGTTCTACCTTTACTCACTCCGCAATCCATCAAATAATCAATCACCTTTCGTGGCGTAGTGAGTTCGCTTGCATCAGCATCGGGAATGCTAATCTCAAATTTCTCCTCAAAAGCCATGACAAGTTCAACAGTATCAAGTCCCATGCTCAGTTATTCTCAGTTAAAGATACGTTACTCTTCGTACTTCACCGTCTCGCGTCCCTGCTCTAACATCTCACGATTCCAAACGAAGCCCGCGCGCGAATATGTGGCAAGCTCGAACTCCTGCGTTAGCTCTAAACAAGCTGTCGGACATGCTTCCTGACAAAGCGCGCAGAACATACAGCGCGAGGTATCGAAAATAAATTCATCGAGCACAATTTTTTTGCGCATCTTGCCCGCGCGCTCGACTTCGATGTTCATCGCAATCACGTCAATGCAATCTTCGGGACACGCGAGCGCGCACAAGTTACAGGCGATGCACAAAGTCTCGAATGTTTCCGGGTCCATATTCAGACGCGGCGCGCCATGAAAACGCGGCGCAACCTCTGCGCGCACCTTCGGATACTGCTCAGTGTAAATGCCTTTGCCCGCAACAGAGTTTTTATCTGTCAGCGCGCCGACGTTATATGAAAACGTCAACCGTAAACCCTTTATCAAATCGAGTAGGAAAAAGCGTTTCAGCTTTTCTCTCCAATTCAATTGTGGAACACAAACAAACGTCATAACCAACTCTTTCCTAAAACTGCACGGATATTGCGCTACGACTTCAACGTTCGAGAATTCTTAACTTTCAGATTGTGTTGCGACGACAACGACAGGCACGGCGGGCTTCCCCTGCGGCAAATTCAAGAGGCGCAATCCGCGTCGCTGCGTCTTCAAATTGAAATCACGCGAGCGCCGGTTAATATTTGATAACGCAAAGGCGCTTGCCAGCACGCCGACGCATCCGAAAACAATCATCAACGCTTTTCCATAGAACGTAAAATTTATGCCGGACGATAGGCGCGCGACGGTGCTGATGCCATGCCAGCCGTCAAGCGCCCGCACTACAAAAACCGCAAAAGCCGTCAGCACGATGTTCAAGAGCGCCGCCGGAATCAACCACTTCCAACCCAACTCCATCAATTGATCGTAACGATAACGCGGCAGCGTCCAGCGCAGCCAGAAATACGTGTACAGCAACGCCGCCAACTTTGCCATGAACACAAACAAACTCACCACAACGTAAAGTAAATGAAGCCCGCGCGCTTCTGTTAATCCATAAACGAACGGGAAATACCACCCGCCCAAATAAACGCTCGTCGCCACACTCGCTATCACGACCATCGCCGCATACTCCGCCATAAAAAAGAGCGACCAGCGCATCCCCGAATACTCCGTGTGATAGCCCGCGACGAGTTCCGATTCCGCTTCCGGCAAATCGAACGGTGCGCGATTGTTCTCCGCAATCCCGCTAATCAGAAACAGCACAAAGCCGAGCGGCTGGTAAAACACGAACGGCACATGCCCCGCCGCCTGCGCTTCAACCATTCCCGACAACGACAATGTGCGCGTGAAGATGAGCGCGCCGACGAGCGCTAACCCCATCGCCACCTCATACGAAATTATCTGCGCGCTCGAACGCAAGGCTCCGAGCAAAGCGTACTTTGAATTAGAAGACCAGCCCGCCAGCATCAACGCCAGCACATTGATGCTCGTGATCGACAACACGAACAATAGCCCGATGTTGATGTCCGTAATCACGCCCCAATCCGGCGCAAACGGCACAACCGCGAGTACCAAGAAAGTCGCCACCACAGAAATGTACGGCGCAAACTTGAAGATCAAATGATCCGCCTGCTCCGGTTCAAGGTCTTCCTTCGTCAATAACTTTATCGCGTCCGCTACGGGCTGCAACAATCCCCAAGGCCCAACACGCATCGGCCCCAAACGCGCCTGCATAAACGCCGCAATCTTTCGCTCCGCATACGTCGCATACAGCGCCCAGAACGCCACCGCCGACACCACCAACACAATCTGCGCAAACGGCCACACCACATAATTAATCCACTCGCGGCTGAACCATTTCAGCAGCAAGTCTTTCAATAAATCCGGCGCGGCCAACAATGCAAATGATTCGATCATCGCTTACAACTCGATCTCGAAACTGCACTCGCACATCGAGCGCAAATCAATCAGCTCGTAATCGTCATCCAGCGTCCCGCTTCTATCCACCACCAGAAACGACGCCCACTCCGCAACAGGAAACGGCGGCGTATGCCAAGTTCCCCTGTGATACGCATACGGCAAACGCCCGTCCACAAAAAACGCCGCCACACTTTCCACGTCCGGCGCGCCCTTTTCATTCGGCGGCGCAACCGCAATCACACATTGCGACCCTGCGAGTGGCGAAAACACTTGCATCGTTTGCTTGTGCCGCGCCATAAACTCAAACGCAAACGGCCTACGCTCCGCTGTCGTGCCTGTCAAACTCTGCGCCTGTCCCAGATCGACTTCCACTGCTCCGCGACTATCAATCAACACCCCGAACGGCGCAAAACTCTCGCGCGTCATCGGCTGCACTTTAAGACGAATAACATTCATAAGCGTTGTCAGAAACGACGTTGATACTTGAGAGGCATGCAATCAGGCAGTCGGCTGCAAAGACTTATCAGGCTCTTTTACATTCACGCAAGTTGCGGCGCTTTCTTGAATCCTGCTTGAGCAAAATGCTTGTCGAAAGCAAAAGCCGTGTCAATTCGGAATTTCTTCATCACGACGAACGAGATGCAATCCGTCAGCGAATACTCTTTATCTCCGTGCTGCTGTAAATACTGCCAGCCCTCACGAAATAAATTCTCGTCTACATGCACAAACTGAACGGAAGGACTGCTCAATAATCTGTCTCCCACTTCGACGGCTTTAGCATGGTAACCGCGACAATTGAAGAACGTCACGACTTCATCAAAAACATACGAAGTGGTAACGAGCGGCGGAAGCGATTGGACAACGCTGCGCCAGTGCAGGGACGCCGCCCTGTGATTCTGGTCATTCGACAATTCCAGAGCCAACAAATAGCCTGTATCGAGAAAAACGGATTTCATCTGCCGTAGATGTAAGCATCGTGGTTTTCAGAAGCATCCTCAACCGAATCTGCAATCGGATGCGCGCCGAGTTCGAGAATAGGGTCGTCGGAGATCGGCACGACAACAATCGAGTTGCCTTCCTTCCGAATTTCCACTTCTTCAATTCCCTTCAGCAACTTCTTGGGAATAACCACTCCCTCTTCGGTCACCTTTGTTTTCATCACGTACCCCACCATCAGAATTTCTTTTGTGAATTATACCTTACGCATCGAAAAGCCATTTGCTCATCTATCAATCAACCCAACGAACGGCGCGAAACTCTTGCGCGTCATCGGCTGCACTTTAAGACGAATAAGATTCATAAGCTAGATGTGGTATGCGACTCTTTATTCGGCTTTTTTAATGAGTCACGGAATTTGCGTAAAGCGGTCTCGTATTTTTCGCCAGCGACTTCCAGAAGATCATTGTGTCCTGCCTTATCTATCCACAGGAACATTTTCGGTTCGCTGGCTTGTTGGTAAAGCCTTTCTCCGTGCCAGAAGGGTATCACTCCGTCGCTTTTTCCGTGAATCACAAGCACAGGACAATGCACATCTTTGAGTTTGTCTATGCTCTGAAATTTATCGAACGGAAAAAGCGGCACGCGTGTCACAACGCGAAAGGCTGTAATGAACGAACTCTCGATAATCAATCCCGCTAACGGTTTTCGAGAAGCGGGATCGACTGCCATCGCGCCGCCCAACGACCGTCCGTAAGCTATGATTCGTTCGGGAGCAACCCTTAGATTTCCCGTTACATAATCGTAAGCTGCGTCCACGTCCGCGTAAGCATTGCTTTCCGAAGGCGTGCCTGCGCTCGTGCCGTAGCCATTGTAGTCATAAGCAAAGACAGAGAAACCCAAATCTCTCAAATCCTTCAAAGCATTAAGGTCTGTACCCAAGTCTTCAGCGTTGCCGTGACTGTAAAGAATCGTGTAGGCCGCTTTGGGATTCGCCAGATAGATTGCAGAGATTGGCGAACCATTAGCAGTCTGTAATTTCAAAATTTGTTTTGTATCTTTGTAAGTTGCGTGCGGCTGCTGAAATATAATTTTGTCCGTAAAAAAGTAGCCGTAGATTCCGACACCGATGTAAACGAGCGCGATGACGAGAAGCGTGGAGCGCACAAGTCGTTTGAGCGTAAATTCGCCGACCAGCAAATGTTTCAGTCTTCGCTTATCCACCGTTCGTCCTCAAGGGTTGGCTTCATCTATCAATCTCACCAAGCACGATGTTGAGTATGCCGACGATGCTCGTCACGGCGACAACGAAAATTTTACAAGTCGAGGCGCTAGAGTTACTCAGAACGGTTAGTTGCCCTCTCGCTTTTAGCTAGCTTGCAATTTTCTCTTTGAGCCATGAATTGACGAGCGATTCCTCTGATATTCGTTTTGATTTAGCGATCTCGCTAATCCTGCTGATTATCTCTTCGTCAATAGCAACAAGATGAACACGTCTTTTGATGTCTACATCAAAGTGAGTCTCCGGCATCGCGGTCAGATATTCGCCCATATCCTGCGTATCGAAGAATTCCACAAGCTCATCGAGTGACTTTGAAGTGGGCAGCTTGCGCGCTTTATTTTCTGCCATACATTTTCCTCTCTTTCCGCGCCATATCTTTGGCGCTTAATATCAACGCATCGTTTGTCATCTTGTGTATAAACAGCACTGTCAGGTATCTGCCCGCATCGGTCTGTCCTAAAGCAAGATAGACATCTTCGTTTTCTCGCTCACCTTTTTCCACAAAGCGGAATTTCGGTTTGCCCGTTAGCGCGTCTTCAACTTCCTCAGGCGCAACATGATGTTTGACGGCGAGTTTGTCAACAATGTTTCTGAGCCAGATTATGCTCTCAATTCTCATTAAGGTCTTTCCGTCCCAACCTCATTAACGAACCTTACCAGAAGACCACAACGCTCTCATCTATCAATCTCGCCGAGCACAATGTCGAGCGTGCCGATGATGGCGACCACGTCTGCGACGAGGTGGCCGAGGCACATTTGCCGTAGCGCCTGCAAGTTGATGAGCGAGGGCGGGCGCACGCGGCAGCGCAAGGGTTGCGACGTGCCGTCGGAAACGAGATAGCAGCCGATCTCGCCTTTCGGCCCTTCGATTGAATGATAGTAATCGCCTGCGGGCGGGCGAATAATCTTCGGCACTTTCGCGTTCACCGCGCCGTCCGGCATATTCCTTATCGCCTGCCCGATGATGCGACACGATTGTCGCATTTCTTCGAGCCGCACAAGGTAACGATCATACGTGTCGCCGTTATCGCCCACCGGAACATCGAAATCCATCAACGCGTAAGCAGCATACGGACGCGCCTTTCGCACATCCCACGCGACACCGGAACCGCGAAGCGCAGGCCCCGACAGTCCAATCGCAATCGCGTCCTCCGCTGAAATCACGCCGATCCCGACGGTTCGCCCGAGCCAGATACGATTCTCCGACAGCAGCGTTTCGTATTCCGCAAGCCGCTTCGGAAAGTTGCCGATGAACCGCAAAGCATCGTCCGCAAATCCTTCGTAAGCGTCCAAAGGCATTCCGCCGATGCGCCACGCATGACAGGTAAGGCGCGCGCCGAATTGCCGCTCGAACATCTTCAAAATCTCTTCGCGCTCGCGCAACGCCCACAGCAAAAGCGTCGTCGCGCCGATGTCCAGCCCGTGCGTCGCCAGCCACAATAAATGCGACGAGATGCGGTTGAGTTCCGCGAAGGCCGTGCGTATGTAATGAGCGCGCGCAGGGACTTGCAACCCCATCATCTGCTCGACGGTTTCGACCCAGACGAGGCCGTTCGACACGGCGGAAATATAATCGAGCCTGTCCCAGTACGGCGCGATCATCGGATACGTGCGATGCTCCGCAATCTTCTCCATCCCGCGATGCAAATAACCTATGTCGCAATCGAGATCGATCACCGTCTCTCCATCGAGCCGCAGGATAATGCGCAACACTCCGTGCGTGCTCGGATGCTGCGGCCCCATGTTGAGCACCATCTCCGGGCTGTCAAGCAGCGTGTCCCGCGTTGTCGCAATTTCTATCTGGTGCATAAGAGATTCGCTTAATATAACAACGAAGGTGAGAGATTAAACTTGCTCCCACTTGTTCTTTTTCTCATTGAACTCGTATTCCAAAACTTCCTTATCGCATTCGCTGCATGTATAAGTTTTGCTGAAAAATCCACGTGCATCAACGCATTGCCCGCAAATTACTTTGTGCTTCGCGCACTTATACATGCCTCTGCCGCTTCTACCGCCGACGTTCTTACAAATGTTGCAATGGAAATCACTCTTAGCCATTTATCGTTTCTCCTGTGAAGTAGGTTAGTCGAATTTCATTTTCGGTTGAGCGGCATCACTTCACGCCCTGCACGGAAGATGTCGCGGACGCGGCGTTCTTCTTCGGATGAGAGAATCTCTAAGCCGTGGCTGCGCCGTTGTTCGAATTGCTCGCGCTGCACGTCCGTAAATTCCGGCAGATGCTTCGCCGTCCAATCGTTTTCCATAGACTGAAGCGGATAATCTTTGCGGAGCGGGTGGCCTTCCCAATCCGGCGGCAGCAATAAACGCCGCAAGTCAGGGTGATTCAAAAAGCGCACGCCGAACAAATCGAACACTTCGCGCTCCATCCAATTCGCGGCAGGCCAGACATTCGTCACGCTTTCGACTTCATCCGTTTCCGTTAAAGCGACTTTCAAACGCACGCGCTCGTTCGCCCCAATCGAATACAAATTGTAAACAAGCTCGAACGGCGCATCCGTGCGTTCAGTGAAATGCACGCACGTCATATCGGAAAGATAATCGAACGGCGTCGCGTGGTCTCGCTTGAGAAAATCGCAGACTCCATTGATATGCGCGCGTTCGACGCAAATCGAAAGTTGATGGATAAACTCGAAGGCTTCGATAATCGCGTCATTGAATTGCGCGCGCAATTTCTTGACGAGCGAATGTTCGGAAGCATCGACAGGCTTCGGCTCTTCTTCTTTCTTTTTAACAGGCGCTTTCGGAGTACCGGCGCTTGCTGCGGGCGAAGCTATCGGCTCGCTCGATGCAAACGGCATGTCTGTGCTGCCGTGCGAACTTCCCGACGGAGCCTTGCCCGCGTGCGCGGCTCGATCTTCGGGCGATGAAGTGTTGGCGCTTGTGTCCGGCGCGGGCAAACTTCCCGCGTCCGTGCTTTCAAAACCGGGACTCGCGCTTTTGTCGTCCACGCGCGGCGTTCCATCATTTCCCTTGTTGTCCGGCTGCGATTTTCCATCAGCCGTCACATGTGTTTCGGGTGTTTTAGGTTCGTCGGCCATTTTGAATAAGCCTCAAAGCAAGCGGCGGGAATTTGCGTTGTCCCGGAAAATAAAAACACTCCGCAACGGTTTCTCGCGCATCAAATATTACGCAGGCAAAAACGGAGTATAGCATGTGTTATGCGCAGCAGATGTTGTCTGTGCAATGAGGCATTCGCAGCTGTTGTGCAGCACTTTCGATGTTCGAGAGCCGCTACCAACCTTGACGATTCGCCTTTATTTAGTGTATTGTGTGATGTTTTTCAGTGGATAAGTTTGGCGTCTATACATAGGGACGAGAAAGTAGGGGAACATGAAACAGGAAATCCATCCAGAGTATCAAGACATTAACGTGCAGTGCGCGTGCGGCGAAACATTCACGACGCGTTCGACGCGCAAGACCGATCTGCAAGTGGAAATCTGCTCGGCGTGCCACCCGTTTTTTACGGGCAAACAGAAATTGGTAGACACCGCCGGGCGCGTTGATCGCTTCAACAAGCGTTACGCCAAGAAAACAGGCGCGGCGACAACGACGGAAACCGCAGCAACAACCGAAGCCGCCGCCACGACGCGATAACAGAGGCGCGCGTGGAATTGTCGCAGACACTGCGCGCGATGCTTTCGCTAATGCTAATGACAATTCAACAACACTAGCAACGCTGCCAACACGAACGCCGATGCTTCTTCTGCTGCCGGTCGCACTTTTCTTTGCGTTAATATGCGCGAGCGACCAGCAATGCAAGCGTCGGCGTTTCTCTTTTCAATTCGTTCTTTCAACGAACCTTCATCGCAAAGGATTAAACCGAAGTGAGCACTACTGAAAGAGATTTGATTGTCGGCGGGCAAGCAGTTATCGAAGGCGTGATGATGCGCACGCCGAACGCATACGCCGTCGCCGTGCGCAAGGCTGACGGCACGATTGTCAACATCGCCGCCGTGCTTCCGAAGTGGAGCGACAAATACCCTTTGTTGAAGCTGCCGATTTTGCGCGGCAGCGCAGTGCTCGTTCAATCTATGGGCTTGGGCATCAAAGCTCTGAACTACTCCGCGAGCGAAGCATTCAGTGAAGCCGAAACAGCCGAAGCAAAAGAAATGGCAGTCAATCTTTCGCCCGCAGTGATCGAAGGCGAAGCGGACTTCGCGGGCATCACGGGAGCAATGCCCGGTTTTATTCCTGTGCCGACGCAAAAGAACGCAAAAGATGAATTGAAAAAGGGCGCAACGGCAGGCGCGGCGAGTTCGATTGTGATTGCATTGTTCTTTAACTTGCTGCTCTTCATCGTCGCGCCGCTGCTATTAACGAACGCCATCTTTATCGGCATGAATTGGGCGCAGCCCGCAAATTCCGCGCAAGCAGCGAACATGAGCGCAACACAGACGAGTGCCGCAGGTTCAACTGTTGCCGCCGCGAACAACGAATCAAATGCGAATGAGGCTTGGTACACACGCACGACGAAAAGCGTCGGTAGTCTTTTGCGTCCCGTGCGTCCGTCCGTCTCCTTTAATCTCGTTGACGGTTTAATCCGCATGTCTTTCTTTCTCATTATGATCTTCAGTTTTTCGCTCGTTAAAGACATACGCCGCGTCTTTGAATATCACGGCGCGGAACATAAAACAGTTTTTATGTGGGAAGCCAAACTTCCCTTGACAGTCCCGAATGCGCGCATACAGCCGCGCCAGCATCCGCGCTGCGGCACGAGTTTTCTCATGCTCGTGATGTTCGTCTCCATCATTCTCTTTTCAATCATCAAGTTCGATTCACTCGTTTACAACATGCTCGTCCGCATCGCGCTCGTGCCGCTCGTCGCTGGCATTTCTTATGAAATCATCCGTGTGTCGGCGAGAAAAGAAGGCGGCGTCTTTTTCAAATTAATCACGCTGCCCGGCATGTGGCTGCAAAACATCACGACCAAAGAGCCGGACGACAGCCAACTCGAAGTCGCCATCGAAGCGCTCAAGGAATCCTTAAAGCTCGAGCCGCAACCGCAAGGTACGGAAGCCGCAGTGCTCGCGTAAAATTTATGCTGGATAAATTAGAACAAATCGAAGCGCGTTATCAGTCTTTGACGAACGAGCTTTCCACGCCGGAGCTTTTATCGGATCAAACGGCTTACACAAAGGCGACGAAGCAACATCGTAGCCTCGGCGAAATCGTCGAAAAATATCGTCAATGGAAAACGCTGCACGAAGAACTAGCGGGCGCGCGTGATCTTTACGAAACTGCCGACGACGAAGAAATGCGCGAGATGGCGCGCCTCGAAATCGAATCGTTGCGTGCGCAGGAAGAACAGCGCGAAGCGGATTTGCGCTTGCTCCTTATCCCGACTGATCCGAACGACGAAAAAAACGTCATACTCGAAATTCGCGCCGGAACGGGCGGCGACGAAGCCACGCTCTTTGCCGCCGAAATGCTGCGCATGTACCAGCGTTATGCCGAACGCCAACACTGGCGCATGGAAATTCTCGATGCTTCGGATTCAGGCGTCGGCGGCTTTAAGGAAGCCGTCGCGCTCATCGAAGGCGACAAAGTTTATTCCAAGCTCAAGCACGAATCCGGCACACACCGCGTCCAGCGCGTTCCGCAAACAGAAGCGAGCGGGCGCATACACACATCCGCCATCACCGTCGCCGTGCTGCCCGAAGCAGAAGAAGTTGACGTGAAAATAGACCAGAAGGATTTACGCATAGACACTTTTTGTTCTTCGGGGCCGGGCGGCCAATCCGTCAACACGACCTACAGCGCCGTGCGCATCACGCATCTCCCGACGAACACAGTCGTCTCGATGCAGGACGAGAAATCGCAAATCAAAAACCGCGAAAAAGCGATGCGGGTTCTGCGCGCGCGCCTTCAGGAATTAGAAGAACAAAAGCAGCACGACGCAGTTGCAAGCGAGCGCCGCACGATGGTCGGCAGCGGTGATCGCTCCGAAAAAATCCGTACCTATAACTTCAAAGATAATCGCGTCACAGACCACCGCATCGGCCTCACCGTTCACCAACTCGATCTCGTCATGGAAGGCGCGCTCGATGAATTTATCAGCGCCCTCGTCGCACACTATCAAGCCGAAAAACTAAAAACCGAAACCGTCGCAGCCTAATCAAGTTGCGATATGCGATTGCGGATTTGGGATTGCATAAGGATCGAAGCTTCTTCTGATTTCAAATCGTAAATCCGCAATCGCATATCGCAAATACAAAGATGTCTGACATGACGCGCGTTCTTCTCATACGGCACGGACAATCGCAGGGCAATGCCGAAGGGCGCTTTGGCGGGCATACGCAGACGCCGCTATCCGCGCTCGGACACGACCAAGCGGAAGCCACCGCCCACGCGCTATCAAACGAAACTTTCCAAGCCATCTATGCGAGCGATTTATTGCGCGCGGTTCAGACAGCCGAACCGCTGGCGCGTCTCACCGGATTGCAGATCAATCAAAGGAATGCCTTCCGTGAAAGAAGCGTCGGCGTAATGGAAGGCTTGACGTTCGAGGAAGCGGCGTCAGCGCACGCCGAGCAATATGCCGCGCTGCTTCGACGCGATTTCGAGCATATTATTCTCGGCGGCGAAAGCTACCGGCAAATGCTTGACCGCGCGTCGAAGGAACTCGATGAAGCGATTGAGCGGCACAGAGGCGGGCGCATCGCCGTCTTTTCTCACACCGGAACCATTTGCATTCTCGCGTTGCACCTAATGGGTGCGCTCGATGCTCCCGCGCTTCGTCCCGTCTGGATCGCAACCGCCAACTGCGGCATCATGCGCTTCGATCTTCGCGCAGACGGCTACGTCCGCGTGCTTGCCGTTAATGACACGCGTCACCTCATCGGAGTTTAGGCAATGAACAAACCGCATCCATGCGCCGACTGCGGCAATAAAATTCCACCATCGGCGGAGCGTTGCCCGCATTGCGCGAGGCCGGGTCTTTTTCCAAATGTCCGCGCCGCAAAAGAGTCTGACGAGCGCACGGCGCTGGACGAACGCTATCAGTCAGAAATGACAAAGGCAGCCAAATATAGCGCCGCCGATGAAGCTTCTCTAAGAGACTTTGAAACGGCGATGGCAAACTCGCAGGCGATAATTGCCCGCCCTGCCAAAGATGTATTGCGGCTTGCGACGAATGACAATGAGATTTATGCTACCTATTATCAACAAATCGAGGGCGGGCTAAAGCTTCCTGCCGGTGATGAATGGGACATACTTCGCGGACTCGCCGATAGAGCGCTCTTTCCCGGTTACGAGAAAGATATCAGATTCGCGGCGCTCTCTTTAGACGGGATCGGCCTCTCTAATTACGGTGAATGCTCGATAACTTTGCGCGATGATCTGATTGCATATCGCGCTTCCGTATTTGAAGAAAACTCGACTGTTTTCATGAAGACGCACCACATCACAATCTGGAAGGCGACGGAACTGCCACAGGGTTATCGCGCAACGTGGGACGAGCGTGGTAAGCTTTGCGTCGCTAAATTATCTGGAAAGATTGACGCGACTACTAAATCCGGTGAATACTCCGCTTTGTTGTTGCAACAAGGCGCAACCAGCGAAGACGATGAATTCGTCGAAGTGCATATCTGGGGGCCGATGACCGTTCGGACAATAGAGCGCGTTATATTCACACCCACGAAACGCTCCGGGCGGGAAGTTGTTCTCAAAACCCTCAAGATCAAACTCAAGGAAGCCGACGTTAAGGTAAGCTGATGGACGCCGTAATCTCTGGACAAGCAGGCAAGGCTTTATTGCTGAACGGGAATTCGTTGCTGTCGTTTGACATGAGCGATCCGGCTACGCTTGTTCCCAGACAGCAGGCGGACGTGCGTTTCCTTTTCGGCGAAGCCGGAGACTTGCGCATTCTCGAAAACACGACTCACGAAGCCGTAACACGGGAACTCCGGCGCGCCTGCGATTGCGACGACGCGCTGGATTTGACCTTAATCAGCTTTGACCCGGAACTTCCCGCCGAGATTAGAAGAGAAGCGATAGAAGAACTCGAAGCATTGCTGGCAGATGGTTACGTCGGTGAACATCTGGAATATATTTTGTATGGGCGACCGCTTCCGGCAAGCGCCGACCTCGCGGGCGCATTGAATCATTGCGGCGAAACTAACGCGGCAAAAACTCAAGCGATGTTGCGACGCCTCACGGGTCGCCAAGTTGAAGTACGGGAAGTCAGCGCGGCGTGGGATGCGATTGCCGCAGATATGTTCGGCGGGTATGAAGAACGCGCGGAGTTTCAACGCGTCGCCGTCCGCGAAGGGCTTTTCCGCGCCCTCGTCATGGCGCGTGAAGCGCAGGCGACATCGACATTCCTCATCAACGCCGGACTCAATGCTTCCATCATAGTGCTGAAAAACCACCGGCAGGTTTTGCAACAATGGATCGCCCCATTCCGGCAATCGAATGAACTCCGGGCGATAGCGCACGAAACCGAGGAGCCATCAACGGCGGAGTCTCGAACAAAGGAACAACGAGGACGGCGCAAGCGCATAGACCGCAACGCTGTATTACGAAAAGTCAACACCCAGAAAGCGCTTATTATCGAAACGATGCAACGTTATGACCTTGCGCGTGTAGGCAAACTCGTAGAAGAGCTTGTTGATTATCAATTAGAAAACGGCGAGGCGATCCATGCGGCAAAATCCCTGTGTGACTTGGCGTTTGAGGCTAAGACGTTAGGTCTTTATTCTCTGCAATTGGAGTTAGCAAAGCGAAGCACCGACGTGAAGCCTGATGATGCTTGGTCTTGGACACAATACGGTGATGCCTTCCTCAAGATGCAACGACCGGCTGAAGCATTGAACGCTTACGAGCAGGCGGAAGCATTCGGCGCAGGCGCTGTTGCCAAGAACGGGCGTGCCGAAGTATTGAAATCGCTTGGTCGGCTTGATGATGCGCTTAAGGCTTACGATGCGATTATTGCCAGCTATCCAAGAGATGTTTTTGCCAAAACAGGACGTGCCGAAGTGCTCAAGTCGCTTGGTCGGCTTGGTGATGCGCTTAAGGCTTACGATGTGGTTATTGAAGAGTATCCTGATAATGTTGTTGCCAAAACAGGACGCGCCGATGTATTGAAATCGCTTGGTCGGCTTGGTGATGCGCTTAAGGCTTACGATGCGATTATTGAAGAGTATCCAGATGATGTTGTTGCCAAAACAGGACGTGCCGATGTATTGAAATTGCTTGGTCGGCTTGATGATTCGCTTGAGGCTTACAACGATGTCATTAGTAATTATCCCCAAGACTCTATTGCCAGGAATGCGAGAAGTTGCGTTCTCGCAGCTTTGCGCCGTTACGATGAAGCTCTTGAGAATTTGCCAAATGAGAATCCAACCATGCTTCAGGATTGGATCGGTTATCACATTCGCGGAATGATTTTGTTACGCACGGGCGAGACGGATGAAGCTGTTCGGATATTCGAGCACGGCGTTCAGAACAATCCGTTTCTTCTCAATATAGAATATTTCCGCACGGCGTTGACCATTGCCTTGCTGCGCCAGCGCGAATTTATACCGGCAAGTAAGATGCTGGACGAAGTCACGTCTCCGTTGCTGCAACCGCAGGCGAACGTTTTGCGGCTTCATGCGTTTGGCGCGCTTGGAGATATTGACCGCGCCATCGCAGCTTATCAAAGTCTGGCAAGCAGCCCGCCGCTTTTCGCGGGTGAATTAATCGAGGAACTAAATCGTCAATACATCTCGGACGAAGCGCCGTGCCGCGATGAGGAATGGATTTCTAATCAGGAAATCGACCTTCTTCTTTTAACGGCAAATGAACAGGTGATGATCTCCTCTTCGTTTTCGGCTCTCGGTTACTGATGTTTCGCTGTTTAGAGTAAGATAAAAGCGTTCTTTAACCACCTCGCCGCGTTCTTCAGTGCGGCGATACAACACCGGAATCAGGGAGAAACGAAAATGTCTGTCGCACGTGTTACCGAAATCAGTTCGACCTCGACCAAGAGTTTCGAGGATGCTATTCAACAAGGGCTTGCCCGCGCCAACAAAACACTTCGCAATGTGAAAAGCGCGTGGATCAAAGAACAAACCGTCGAGATCAACGGCGGCAAAGCTTCCGGCTACAGAGTCAACATGATGATCACTTTTGTACTGGATGACGAATAGCAGAGCGAAGTAAAAGCACCGCGAACCGCCTGCGCTTCACAAAAATTAAAGGCCGCCTGAATATCACGGGCGGCCTTTTCCATTATACAAAGCGGCGTTATGTATGCGCGACCTTCCGGTTATTCAATCGCATTTGAAACAACGTCTGCGGCTTCTCTATCGAGCGGCGAAATTTCTTCCAATTCATCTTCTCCTAATTGCCGCTGGCGATGCACCGTCCCGTCCGATTCAAAAATATAAGCCGAAGGCGATTCGCGCATGATGATGTCCTGCAAGCGCATTAGTCCATACAGCAAGGCTTCCGGGCGCGGCGGGCAACCCGGAATGTAAACGTCAACGGGAAGGATTCGATCCACGCCCTGCATCGTCGAATAGGAATCGAACGGGCCGCCCGTCGAAGCGCACGCGCCCATCGCAATCACCCATTTCGGCTCCGGCATTTGATCGTAAACACGGCGCACCACAGGCCCCATCTTCAGCGTCACAGTTCCCGCCACGATTATCAAATCGCTCTGGCGCGGTGAAGGCCGAAACACGCCCGCGCCGAAGCGGTCAATATCGAAACGCCCCGCGCCCGTCGCAATCATCTCAATCGCGCAACACGCCAACCCGAACGTCAAAGGCCACAACGCGGACTTGCGCGCCCAATTCACCACAGGCGCTGCCGCATCCATCGCCTTCGCCCCGACTGTTCGCCGCAACCCGTTGAAAATCGCATCGACAGTCGTCAGCAAAATTCCTTCTTGATGTTCAGCCATGAGCAGTTTTGAGTTTTCAGTTTTCGGTTTTCAGATGAGCAGCGACTCAAAACTGAAAACTGTCTTTTCACGCCCATTCGAGCGCGCCTTTGCGCCATGCGTAATAGTAGCCGACGACGAGTATGCCGATGAAGACGAACATTTCTACCAGCGCAAATTTGGTAAACGAGAAATCGTCGCCCATGAAAATGATCGCCCACGGCAGCAGGAATATCGTCTCGACATCGAAAATCAAAAACAGCATCGCAACGATGTAGTAGCGCACGGTGAAGCGTTCATGCGCGTTTGTTTGCGGATCAATGCCGCACTCGTAAGGGCGCGCTTTCGCTTTCGTGTAAATCATCGGGCGCAAAAATCTGCCGAGCACGATGGGCAGCACCGGAAAGACGATTGCGAACATGAAGAAGATCATTACCGGCCAGTAAGCAGTAACGGGACTGCCGATGCTATCCGTCGTCGCCGTATTAATCGCCTGTAAAAGAATCCGATTCATTGAACGGCTTCCTTCGCTTCATCGTGCGATTTTCCGGCGAGCAGTGCGATGGCGTGCGGCAGAACGTCTTTGATGACCGCAAAACTTTCGCGCACCGCTTTGGGCGAGCCGGGAAAATTGATTATCAAAGCATCGGAGCGTATGCCGCAAACGCCGCGCGAAAGCATCGCCGTCCGTGTCTGCTTGAGAGTTTCAAGGCGCATTGCTTCCGAGAGTCCCGGCGCTTCTCTTTCGATGACGGCGCGCGTCGCTTCCGGCGTATTATCGCGCGGCGAAAAACCCGTCCCGCCTGTCGTCACAATCAAATTAACATCCGGTTGATCCGCATACATACGCAGCTTATCGGTGAGCAATTCGAGATCGTCCGGCAGAATCTCCGTCGCGATTATTTCAGCCTTCATCGCCGACAATAATTCGACAAGCGCCGCGCCCGACAAATCCTCTTGTTCGCCGCGTGCACAACGGTCGCTGGATGTAATCACTACCGCGCGGATTGTTTCAGCCATTCGCACGCCTCTTTCATTTATACCGCATGTGATCCTTCAGCCAGCAGCGATCCATCACGACGAGAAGTCCGGCATCATGTGCGCGCTGTGCCGCCGCTTCATCAATGACGCCTTCCTGTAGCCAGACGGCTTTTGCGCCGAGCTTTATCGCTTCGTCAACCACCGCGCCCGCTTCATCGGATTTGCGGAACACGTTAACGAGTCCAACTTCGCCCGGCACATCTGCAAGCGACGCATAGGACTTTTCGCCGAAGACTTCCGCTTCGCGCGGATTAACGGGAAGCACTTTGTAGCCCTGCCGCTTCATATATCCGGCGACGCTGTTTGACGGGCGCGAAGGATTCGACGAAAGTCCGACAACGGTAATCGTGCGACATTCATCGAAAATCTTTTTGATTGTTTCGGCGCTATTAATTTCCATCTGAAAAGTCTCCTTGAAAAACGAATGATGAAAACAGATGTCAGATGTTAGATGCTGGATGTTAGTTTAATTATAAAGCTCCTCACTAACATCTAACATCTAGCATCTAATATCTATTTCTTATCGTGGGATGCTGCCGACAGCGGCGTGCAGTTCCTGAAGCGATAGCACATCGCCCGCGCTGCCTTCTCTGCTCGCGGTGATTGCTTCGACAGCGGCCTGCGCGCCGGTCATCGTCGTTACGCAAACAACATTGTATTGCAAAGCGGCGCGGCGAATCGCCTGTTCGTCAAAGTGCGATGTGCGTCCCAGAGGCGTGTTAATTATAAGATCGATGCCTCCGCTTTTGATATGATCGACGACGTTCGGGCGGCCTTCGTTGACTTTGAAAATCGTCTCGGCTGTCAGGCCGACTTCGCGCAGGCGCGCCGCCGTGCCGAAGGTCGCCATCAAGTTGAAACCTAAACGCGCAAGGCGGCGCGCGAGCACTACGGCCTGTCCTTTGTCAGCATCGTTGACGCTGATAAAGGCTGTGCCGTTTTGCGGCAAAGAAAGTCCCGCGCCCATCATCGCCTTTGCGTAAGCTTCGCCGAATGTACGCCCGATACCCATCACTTCGCCCGTTGAGTGCATTTCGGGACTCAAGACGGGATCGACGCCCGGAAATTTGGCGAACGGAAAAACAGGCGACTTGATGAAAAACCGATTAACCGTCAATTCGTCCGGCAAAGCAAAACTTTTCAAAGCGTCGCCCGCCATCACCAGCGCCGCAACGCGCGCGAGCGGTACGCCCGTCGCCTTCGAGACAAACGGCACGGTGCGCGACGCGCGTGGATTGACTTCCAACACATACACGCGATCATCCTTAATGGCAAATTGTATGTTCATCAAGCCGCGCACAGACAGAGCGCGCGCTAATTGCCGCGTGTAGTGACGCATTGTTTCAAGATGCTCTTCGGCAATTCGCACGGGCGGCAGCACGCACGACGAATCGCCTGAATGAATGCCCGCTTCTTCGATGTGCTCCTGAATGCCAGCGATGACGCATGTTTCTTCATCTGCCAAAGCATCGACATCGAACTCCGCCGCGCGCTCCAGAAATTTATCAATCAAGACAGGGCGATCCGGCGAAAAGTCCACCGCCGTTCGCACGTATTCATCCAAGCTTTCTTCGTCATAAACAATCGCCATCGCCCGCCCGCCGAGCACGTAAGACGGGCGCGCCAGCACAGGATAGCCGATGCGCGCGGCAATCTCTTTCGCTTCCGCGCCCGACGCCGCCATGCCGTTTTCCGGTTGCGGAATTCCTAACTCATCGAGCAGCGCGCCGAAGCGTTTGCGGTCTTCCGCGAGATCAATCGAATCCGGCTGCGTGCCGATAATCGGAACGCCCGCTTCATGCAAACGCACTGCGAGATTGAGCGGCGTTTGCCCGCCGAACTGCACAATCACTCCTTCGGGTTTCTCCACGTCGATAATGTTCATCACGTCCTCGAACGTGAGCGGCTCGAAATACAAACGGTCGGACGTGTCGTAATCCGTCGAGACGGTTTCCGGGTTGCAGTTGACCATGATCGTCTCAAAGCCCGCTTCCCTCAAAGCAAAAGCCGCATGACAGCAGCAGTAATCGAATTCGATTCCCTGCCCGATGCGATTAGGCCCCGAACCGAGAATCATAATCTTGCGCTCACTCGTCGGCGCGGCTTCGTCTTCTTCTTCGTAGGTCGAATAAAGATACGGCGTGAAGGATTCAAACTCCGCGCCGCAGGTATCGACGCGCTTGTAAACAGGCACGACGCCGAGACGCTTGCGATATGCGCGCACTTCATCTTCCGAGCTTTCGGTGAGATACGCGATGCGGCGATCCGAGAGCGCGACTTCCTTGACGCGGCGCAATGTCTCCGCCGAAATTTCTTCTAACTTCTTGCCCGTGATTTCATACTGTATTTGCATCACGTCCTGAAGCTGTTCGAGAAACCAAGGGTCGATCTTCGACAAACGATGAATCTCCGCAATCGACCAATCGTGTTGCAGCGCATAAGTAATATAAGAAAATCTATTGGAATTCGGGCGCGCTAATTTGCGTTGTAGTTCATCGTCGGAAATATTTTCGAGACGCAGCGGCTTGACGGCTTCGAGCGAACGCAAACCTTTGAACAAAGCTTCCTTGAACGTGCGTCCAATCGCCATCACTTCGCCGACGGATTTCATTTGCGTTCCGAGCACATCTTCTGCTTCACGAAACTTTTCAAACGCCCACTTCGGAATCTTCGCCACGACGTAATCAATCGTCGGCTCGAAACTCGCAGGCGTCTTCTGCGTGATGTCTTTCTGAATCTCGTCGAGCGTGTAGCCGACGGCGAGCTTCGCCGCGATCTTCGCAATCGGAAAGCCCGTTGCTTTTGAAGCCAGCGCAGACGAACGCGAGACGCGCGGGTTCATTTCAATAATCCGCACATCGCCGTTTTCAGGATTTACGGCAAACTGTATGTTCGAGCCACCCGTCTCGACGCCGACTTTGCGTATCACTGCGATAGACATATCGCGCAAGCGTTGATACTCCATATCGGAAAGCGTCTGCGCGGGCGCAACCGTAATTGAATCGCCCGTGTGGACGCCCATCGGATCAAAGTTTTCAATCGAGCAAATGACGACGACGTTATCCGCTAGATCGCGCATCACTTCGAGTTCGTATTCCTTCCAACCTAAGATTGATTCTTCGATCAACACTTCATGAATCGGCGACGCGGCAAGACCGGCGCGGACAATTTCTTCAAACTCTTCCGGGTTGAAGGCGATGCCGCCGCCCGTGCCGCCGAGCGTGTAGCTGGGGCGAATAATCGCCGGGTAATTCGTTTCCTCGACAAGTTTTTCCGCTTCCGCCCAAGAGCCTGCGAAACCGCCGCGCGGCATCGGCAAGCCTTCCTCTTCCATCGCCGCCTTGAACAAGCGCCTGTCTTCGCCGACCTTCACAGCCTCGCGCGTCGCGCCGATCATCTCGACATTGTATTCTTCCAAAATGCCAGCGTCCGCCAGCGCAATGGATAAATTAAGCGCCGTCTGCCCGCCCACCGTCGGCAACAGCGCATCAGGTCTTTCGCGTTTAATAATCGCCGCGACGGATTCCACCGTCAGCGGCTCGATGTAAGTTTTATCCGCCATCTCCGGGTCAGTCATAATCGTCGCCGGATTGGAATTAACGAGCACGACTTCGTAGCCTTCCGAGCGCAGCGCGCGACACGCTTGCGTCCCCGAATAATCGAACTCGCACGCCTGCCCGATAACGATGGGGCCGGAGCCGATAATAAGAATTTTACGTATGTCCGTGCGTTTCGGCATTTATTGTGTGTATCTTCGCTCGCTCTATTCTTCTATGATGTTTTCGTTTGACTCATCCGGCAATTCCACGCCGTCGTAAACATCCACGAGCGCCAGTTCACATTCGAGCGATGCCAGATGCAACACGGCGTCGGGTGCGTTGATCTCCGTCAACAGCCAACGATTTCCTTGCTGCCGCGCGTGATGTTCGACGTGTGTGCGGTATTGCGCGATGGTGACGTATTCCTGTAACGAATCGAGCGCGCGGTAGTGCTCGAATTTTTGCCCGCGATCATAATCCTGCGTTGATTTCGAGAGCACTTCAAGGATTAACGTCGGGTTAAGCAACGTGTCCTTCTGCTTTTCGTAAAACTTGCGCTCGCCGCAAACTACGATCACGTCAGGGTATGTGTAAAGACCCGTCGGCGACACGCGCAGCCGCAAATCCGTCGCATAAACTTTGCACGGGCGATTTTTGAATTGCGGCTTCAACGCGGCGATAAGATTAGTGACAATCGAAACGTGCGCTTCGGTTGCGCCGCCCATCGCAAAGATTTCGCCGTTGAAGTATTCGCTTTTGTACTCCGCTTCGAGTTCGCGGCGCAGGTATTCATCTTCGGTGACGAAAGTTTCGGAGTGTGCGGACATGGCGCTTTTCCTCATAACCGAGCGGCTACTTTGTTATTGAACGGCACATTATAGCGGATGGAGTTGTGTTGGGCTATGAGCGGTTATTCCAATTCATTTCGCGCGAAGGTGAGTTACGCAATTATCTTTTCAACCAGCGCGTCTATTTCAGTCATCTCTGCTTCGATGTGTTTCTTGATTTGAGAGCGCAATCTGCCGAGGCGATTGGCGGCGAGTTCGTGTTCGGGCGGATTGGCGCGCAGGAATTCAGATGCCTTTTGATGAGCGGTTTCGCTCAAACGTGCGAGGCGCGAATGCGTTTCGTCGCTTTTACTGAATTTAGGATAGTAGATGTCGAGGATTTTTTTTGCGACGTGCCTTGCGCCAAATAATCCTCTTGCCTGAAAATCCTTAATTAGCGAATTGGTAGCGCCCGAATTCAGGATTGCTGTTAAATAGTAAGCTTCATCAATGGTGTGGGTGTAATAAACATATGCGCTGTAATCAATCGCAAACTCTAAGTCAAGGCTTCCTCTAATATAAATTGTAGCATTAGCATCTTTGGCGGACTTTGTATAAAAAACCATGTATGACGCATTGAGATTTTGCTCTGTTAACTTGTTTTGCCAATTCAAGTAATCTGCCGCTGAAATATTTTGATTTTTCTCTGTCCGGCGCTCTGCCCAAACTTCCTCAACCTCTGCAAACCATCGTGCGGCGTTCAAGAACCCTTCTTTTCTCAAGTCTGCGGCTGAATGAAGTCTGATTGCTTTATCGCCGTTCGCTTTTTCCTCGACGGTAATGGGAAGCACAACTAAATTCGGATTGAAAAGTGCGAACGGCAGAATGCTTTTCGATAAAGCTGTGCGGAACAGAAAGCGGCTTTCGATGCGCCCTTTGAAATCAATGTTCGTCCAGGGCTTTTTAGTGTCCGCCTGAATCGCCGCCGAAGTTCGGATGTTGATAATTCTATCTTCAAAGTCGGGCGGCATCTGCTGGTTAATATCAACGAAGTAGAAAGCGCGCGGAACAATCGTCGCCCCTTGCTTGAAATCATTCTTGTATGGATTGGCCTTGTTTTGCGTTGTCGTCTTGCGCGTCGAAAGCGCGGATGATTTGCCCTGTTTGATGTAGAACCATTTGACGTTTTCTTCCGTGAGCTTCGGCGCGGCTGTCTCCAAATTGCAATTATGCGCCGGTATCTTTCCGCTGAATGATTTGCCCTTTAAGCCGGACGCAGGAAAGGCCTTTTGCTTTTTGGATTTTTCGGCGAACAGCACGCAACTCGGAACGCGAAAGAGCGGCGCGACTTCATCCAAATCCCACGCAGCAACCAAAGAGAAGCCTTTTGCCTTGCCGCTTCGCGTGTTGTCGTGGTGGTCTGCGCTGAAGAAACTGCGCGGTAAAACAAGTGCTATCTTTCCCTTGTCGCGCAAAAAGTAATTGCTGCAATACGCCAGAAAAATCGCGGCGATTTCAAGATGCGGAAAGTTGGCTCTGCGTTCCGGCTTTACGTCGTACTCTTTGGCGAGCTTATCCAGAACGTCCTGATAATCTTCGTTGCGTATCGAACTGAAAGTAAACCAGGGCGGATTGCCGACGATGTAATCAAACTTTTCCGCGAGAAAATAAGGCTTGTAAAGATTCTGCACGATGAACTTCCAGATGCTGTCCCGGCCTTGTTCCTTGACACGCTTGAAGCCCAGATAAATCTGATAAAAGCTTTGTGCAACTTCATCGTCGGGCGCGCCGCGTCGGGATTGCTGCGCGAGTATGTTGGTGAAGGTCTGGAGCTTTTCTTCTTTTCGATTTTGCGTTTGCTCCGCCAATTCTTCGCAAAGATTCAAGGCTTCGTCAAACAATTTTACGTCGGCAAAGATGCGCGTGCTCAAAGGATACTTGTCTTTATCAATCTGCATCCGAAATTCGTTGCCGAACAAATTTTCGACGCCCTGCGGAGCTAACAAAGTGTTCGCCAGAATGATGTTCAAGTGAATGGGCTTTTTCGCGTTGACGACTTCGCGTCCGAGCGCGAGCAGCATAGTCGTCTTGGCGATTTGAACGGATAGCGGGTGAATGTCTATGCCGTAAAGCTGTTCGTTGAGGTCTTCGACTTTAACGTTCGGATCGAGTTTTTTAATGCGGTCGGCGGCGACTCGTAAGAACGAACCGCTGCCACACGACGGGTCGAGTATTCTGTCCGTCGCTTTGAACGTAAACTCGCTGACAACGCGCTCGCACAACCAATCCGGCGTGTAATACTCGCCGAGAGATTTGCGTGTGTCTAAATCAATCATTTCCTGATAAATGCCTTTGAGAATATCTTCGTCCACGTTTTGAAAATCGAAGGCGGAAAGCTCTTGCGCGATGCGGCGCAGCGCGCTTTTAAGGGCAGGGAAACTTTTCTCTTTTTCTATCCAATGAAAGAAATCATTCTCGACAAAGTTATTGATGTTATAGCGGTCAAAGATTGCGCCGCTGACAATCTCGCGCATCTCCGCGTCGTCAATGTAATCGTCGTTTGAAACAACTGTGTAAGCGAGCATCTTGGAAAAGACGCTAAGGTAAGTGTGAATCAGAAAATTTTGCTCTGTCGCTTCAAACGAACCGTAAGCGACGCTCAAAAACTTTTTCCACTGCTCGAAGGACACTTGCACTTCGCCGCTCTCTTTAACGGCGCGGAAATTTTTAGTCATCTCCCGAAAACATTGAATAAAGACGTGGCTTTGATAGCCGAACGATTCCTCTATGCGTTTGAGCGTGGCCTTCTGCTTTTCTTCTTTGAAAAGAAAACGGTCAATCCAGTAATAAAAATCTTCCGCGTTGTGTTCCGTCAACGTGAAAGACGCGCTTTCCACTTCGTTGAGAATCAGTTCGTCTTCCTTGAGTGTTTCCAGCTTAGCCACGCATGACACATCGGGCGCGAAGACTTTCCAAGTGATAAAGTCGGAAGCGATTAAAGTGTGCTCATAACCTTCGCCTGAATTGAACTGTCCCAACAAATAGCCCGCCAACTGCTCTTTAGCGTGCGCCAAAGTCTTTTTCAAATCATTCTCGAATTCGATGATGATTTTGTTGTAGAGAGTATCGGCGCTACCCCTGTGCCGTTTATCCTTGCGCGGAATGTTGACGATGGCAGCTTCCGCACCGCTACTGATTGCATCAATGACTTTTTTCGCTTCTTCATCGTTCGCAAAAAGACGATTGAGTAAGTCCTTAAATAATTCTTTCTTAGTGGCTTCCTTGTTGGCTGTTTTAACTTTTTGCCGGAATTCCTTGATGTGCTCAATTGTGTTCTTAGTCATATTTTGAGGTATGAGGAATCGAATTTCGTTAAGGTCTGTTCCCCGCGACGTTAGCGGTTCGAGAACTTATTAGCATCGTTGAAAGTTTTGCATCTCAACGGTTATTGATTGTTTAGGATTTGGAGAAATTGCGTCAACAACCCACCCGGTAGAATTAAATACTTAGCTGCTGGCAAAGGTTAAGAGCGTCAGAAGAATCGGGGAATTGCGCAAGTAAAACGTTACCTACTTAAGGTTGCTGTGAGTCGTATTTTTTGCGGTAATCTTCGCCTTCGATGTGGACGGTTTTGCACATTTCGTAGAGGCGCGAGCGCAGGCGGACGCCGATGCGGTCTTCGAGTGTTTCGTCTTTTTCGGTGCGTCTGGCGTCCAGATAGTTCGTCGTGAAGATGGTCAGCTTTTTGTCGTTGTAGCGCGTGTTGATGATTTGCATCATCGTGTCTCTGACCCAATCCGTCGGCTTCGATGCGCCTAGTTCGTCGAGCACTAATACTTCGGCTTCAAAGACGGGCGCGAGGACTTTTAGTTCGGACGTTTGCGAAATAGGATTGTAGGAGTTTTGTATTTCCTTGAGCAGCGCGCCGAATTCGTAGAACAAACAGGGCGTTCCCTTTTCTATCAATCCGCGCAGGATGGCGACAGAGAGATGAGTTTTGCCGACGCCGACTGTGCCCATAAAAAGCAGGCCGCGTTCGACTGCCGGAAATTCTCTGACCATGCGAAAAGCGTAATTGAAGGCGCGTAGCTGCGCGCCGTTGCCCTTCGCAGGGTAATAAGTTTGCATCGTGCAGGCATCGTAGCGGCGCGGAATGCGCGCGGCTTCGATAAGCTTCGTTTGATGATTCTGCGAGCGGCAACGGCAACGCCGCGCTCCCTTGCCCGCGACGACTTCCATTCCGCTGCCATAGCAAAATTCACATGCGCTCGATTGCTCCGCAGGCTCCGCCGATGTTGCAGCGGTATCCCACGGCAGCGTCGGGGTTTCCCTCGGCGCGTCCGCGTCCGGCACGGCGCGCAGCGGTTGAATTTTGGCTTTCTCTGAAGACATGCGGCGATGGATTGTGTTGAAGTTCTGTGTTCTTTGCAAAGGCGCGCAACAATCAACTGCTGTGCGCTGCGCGATTTCTTTGCCACGCTTCCAAACTTTCAACGAAGACCGTATACGGAAGCGTGCGGCGGATTATAGCACTCGAAAAAAAGATTGCAAGAGCGTTCCGGCGAGACGCAAAAACCACTATATTTTTAGACGTTCATCGCCTGCCCCGTGCGCAAGGAATCGAGTATGCGGAAGGTCGCGCGCGTCGTCGCAGACAAATCATCGAGCGCAATCGGCGCGGCTGTGCCTTTCAAAACCATCTCGCAAACGGCGCGCACTTCATCCGCTTGGCCTTTATCCTGATTACGTAATTTCAAACTTTCGGTGCGGCCTTTGTGGTAAAGCGTCGCGCTGCGGAAATCATCGAGCACGAAAACTTTGCCGCCTCCGAAAATTTCGATGCGCTCCTTCGGCATCGCCTTGTCGCCTTCAGCCAAGTATGCGATGGAGCCGTTTGAGCCGTCACTGAAACGCAGAGTGATAAAAACGGAATCCTCATTTATGCTTTCGTGATTGCGGCTGTCAATCGCTTCGGCGTAAACGCGCGTCGTGACGGCTCCGGTCAGGAAGTGCATGAAATCTATGAAGTGACAGACTTCGCCGACGATGCGCCCGCCGCCCTGCTCCTTATCTTGTATCCAATGCTCGCGCGGAATGCGCCCTGCGTTAATGCAGTAGTTAATCGAAAGCGGCACATTGGAATTACCGGAATTCCCGGAGCCGTTTGAATTTGCGAAGAATTCTCCGGCGCGGCGCGCGAGCGGTGAAAAGCGGCGATTGAAGCCGACTATTAATTGCCCGCCTGAAGCTCTCGCAGCAGCAAGCACACTCGCCAATTCTTCATCGTCGAGCGCGAGCGGCTTTTCGACGAAGACATTGCGTCCGGCAACAAGGGCGCGCCGTGCAAGTTCAGCGTGCGTATCGTGACGCGTCGCAATCACAATCAAATTAATGTTCGGGTCATTGATGACATCATCGGCGTTTGCAACGCAGCTTTGAAAACCGTATTTCTCGCCGATGTCACGCGCTGAAACTCCAGAGGCTGTGGCAATCGAGCCGAACTCTGCGCCCGCCGTCTTGAAGCGCGGCAACAAATGCGTCTTCGCGTAATTGCCCGCGCCGATCACTCCGATCCGAACGACAAAAGCATCAGCGCTGTTCTTTTTACTTGCGGCTAGTTTACCCGTATTCAGATTAATGCGGCTTTCAATTTCGCGCTCCGTGTCGTAGCCGAGCACGACGCCCAGATACGGCTCCTTCGTTTCGCCCGTAATCAAATCATAAGCGCGCTCGCCTTCCTCGATTGGAAAGCGATGCGTGATAAGACGTTCGACGTTGACGCGTTCTTCTGCGACGAGATCGAGGAAGGCTTCGATGTTGCGCCCTTCTGTCCAGCGCACGTAAGCGAACGGATAATCATGCCCGCGCTCTTCGTATTCGGGATCGTAGCGACCCGGCCCATACGACATGGAAATCTTGAGGCTCAATTCGCGTTCATAATAAAGCTTGCGCGGCACGTCCATCCCGACCAGCCCGACGGCGACGACGCGTCCCTTCATACGCGAAATCTCGCCCGCGAATTCAATCGGTTGATTCGATGAAGTCGCGGCGGTAATCAACACAGCATCCGCCCCGCGCCCGCGCGACCACTTCATCACAAGCTTTTTCGCCTCGCTCGAATTCGCCGTCGCATCGTCCGCGCCAAGCTCGCGCGCAAGCTCGACTTTCTTTTCGTCCAAATCGACGCCGAAGACGCGGCAGCCGCTCGCCTTCAAAAGCTGCACGGTTATTTGACCTAATAAGCCGAGACCGACAACCACCACCGATTCGCCTAAGGTCGGCTCCGCGAGCCGCACGCCCTGCAACGCAATTGCTCCGAGCGTGCCGAAAGCTCCCGCCTCAAAACTTACCGCGTCGGGCAAGCGCACGCACAAATTTTTCGGCACGCTCAACACTTCCGCATGTGAAGCAAAGCCAGCGCCCGCGCACGCCACGCGATCACCCGCGCGAAACTCCGTTACGCCCTCGCCCGCATCGACCACAATTCCTGCCGCGCTATAACCGAGCGCCGTCTGCGAACTGAGTTTCGCGCGCACTGCTTGAAACGTGTTCAGCAAGCCTTCGTTCTGCGCCTTCTGAATCACTTGCTTGACCAGATCAGGCCGCTCGCGCGCTTTGCCGAGCAAACTTTTCTTCCCCATGTCAACGGTCATGCGTTCCGTGCCTGCGCTGATTAAAGATGCGGCGGCGCGCACCAAGACACGGCCATTTTGCGCAACGGGCGGCGGCACATCCGCAATCTTCACTTCACCCGTTTTAAGATTTTGCAGAATTTGCTTCATGACATTGATTATACAAAACGAACAGGCAGCACGGCAGTAAAACCCGTCCGCCGTTCATTAGGGATGACGTGTGTTATATTGAAAAGGATGGTTAAGTTTTAAGAGAATGGCATTAAACCAGCAGGAGTTTTGAACGACAGATGGGATTTTTGAGTCAGGTAATGACACGCTTCGGTCTCGGCAACGCGGCTGCCGAACGCCACCCGATCAGCGTTTTTCTTTTAGACGATGACACGCGCCGCCACGAGTGGTTCGCCAAGCGTTTTGCGGGCGATCATCTGGACATTGCCGAAGATGTTGCAACCGCGCGCGCGATGCTTGAGAAAAATTCTTACGACGCGATTTTTCTCGACCATGATCTGCTGCCCGAACACTACAACTCCGACACCACTGACGACGAACGCACAGGCTACGCCATCGCCGCGTGGCTCTCCGCGCAACCGGAATTGCACCGCGCCGCCACGCTCGTCGTGCATACTCGCAACGCCGACGGCGCCATGCGCATGATCGAAGAACTACGCCGCACAGGGCGCAACGCCGAATACGTACCCTTCCCACTGCTCGCGCAAAAAATCAAAAACTACTGGCAACGCTAAAACGCAATACTGAAGACAATCCCGCGCGAACCTAAAAAGCGAAAGGCGGACAGCAAAAGCTTAACCGCTTTGCGGCCTTACTTTCGCCTTCCGCCTTCCTATTTTATTTGGTGGCCAGAGACGGACTTGAACCGCCGACGCCGGCCTTTTCAGGGCCGCGCTCTACCAACTGAGCTATCTGGCCGAACATTTCAGCGCACGCCGAGCACAACCGAACAGGAAAGCGTGAGTATAGATAGATGCTCTCGCAACTGTCAACTCGCCAACTGTACAGCATTGGTTTTGTCAGATTAGTTACAAAAGAGTGTTGACAATTTCGATAAGGAGAGTATAATGCCGCTCGTTCGGTGAAGGCTGGCGTCCCAAAACGCAGGCCGCAGTCGTGAAGACTAATTCACTGAAGCGAGGACAATATAACCCGCCCGTGCCAGCTCGAACGTCGCTTGCGCCCCCCGTAGGTGCTCCATTTGAGCTGGCACAGCTTTTTTAGATGCAAGCAACGAAAAGCGTTTCTTAAATTCCTTCTTCAAGCAATAAAAGTTTAGCCGTTCGAGCATTGATCTTGCGAAGAATTAATGCTCGAACGGCTAAATAATTTTGCGCGGCAAACATCAGCGGCGGTGTCACTGTAATGGATGGGCGACTATTTTTTGTCGGCAGCGGCTGCTTTGCGAGTCGGTGCGGCTTCTTCTGCTTCGCTCGCTTCCGCGCCTGTGCCGCTCACCGCGATGCCGAGCGCGATGCGCACTTCATTCTCGATGCGTCCGGCCAATTCCTTATTGTCCTTCAAAGTCTGCTTCGAGTTTTCGCGTCCCTGTCCCAAGCGCTCGCCTTTATAGGAAAACCACGCGCCGCTTTTTTCGACGACATTCTTCATCACGCCTAAATCAATAATGTCTCCCTCGCGCGAAATGCCTTCGCCGTACATGATGTCAAACTCGCACTCACGAAACGGCGGCGCAACCTTGTTCTTCACGACTTTGACTTTCGTGCGATTGCCAACCGCGCGATCACCATCTTTAATTGCACCGATGCGGCGTATGTCCATGCGAATCGACGAATAAAACTTCAGCGCCCGCCCGCCCGTCGTCGTTTCAGGCGAACCGAACATCACGCCGATTTTCTCGCGTATCTGATTAATGAAAATCAAGCATGTGTTCGACGAAGAAACAATCGCCGTTAGCTTTCTCATCGCCTGCGACATCAAGCGCGCCTGCAAACCGGGCAATGAATCGCCCATGTCGCCGTCCAATTCCGCGCGCGGCACAAGCGCCGCCACAGAATCAACCACGATCACGTCAACGCCGTTCGAGCGCACGAGAGCTTCCACGATTTCCAAAGCCTGCTCGCCTGAATCCGGCTGCGAAATCAAGAGGCCGTCAATGTCCACGCCTAGCTTTCCGGCGTATTCCGAATCCATCGCGTGCTCCGCGTCTATGTATGCGGCAATGCCTCCGACCTTTTGCGCTTCGGCGACAATGTGCAGCGCGAGCGTTGTTTTACCGCTCGATTCCGGCCCGTAAATTTCTATTACGCGCCCGCGCGGAACGCCGCCGACACCCAAGGCCGCATCAATGCTCAAAGAGCTGGTCGAAATCGCCGGGATGTCCGAGATTTCTTTCTCGCCCAGACGCATGATCGATCCCTTGCCAAATTTCTTTTCGATATTAGCGAGCGCCATGTCAATCGCTTTGCCGCGATTCTCCGCGCTCATACGGTCATCAGCCATAGCAAACATTCTCTTTCTTCCGTTCCCTTTCCTCAAACATTCAATTGCTTCAAACTTGCTTTCAGCGATTCCTCACCGGATCGAAAAGCAGTTTACCACACTTGACGCGAGAATGGAACAGCGTTTCACACTTGCAACAAAATTATTTTTGAGCGAAGCCGGACGGGAAAACAAATATAGAAGCCTGACTTGCCCTTACGAGAATCGCTCGCGCCTTTACCGTGCGGTGAGGCGGCGCGAACGAACTACCCCTAAGATTACTTCCAACAAATCACGAGCGGCGATTATACGCGCTTTTCATTTCTCACAAAAGCTCTTGCACGCTGCGTCCCGTGCGTCTGGCAAATTGCTCTGCAAGCGACGGCACTTCGCCCGCGCTTTCGTCCAGCGTCACGCGCTCGACACGCCACATCGGAAAAAACAGATCGCCCAAGCCGATGAACGGCTCATCATGCGCCACCGCCCATGTCCAAGCCTCAAACGCATTCAAATCCAACCCACGCAAAAACACGCCCGCCGCGCTCAGTTCATCCAGCACGCCCCAACACTTCTCGCGCGGGCTATGCAGCACAAGCATCACGCACGCGCCCGCTTCAATCCCGCTCGCGCGCCGTTCGCCGCCGTTCACGTTCGTTGAATTTTCTTCGGGCATCAAAATTAAGGAATGAAGCTATCCACCGGAATCTTCCATCCCGGAAGCGCCGGTTCAGCTTCCGCCGCCTCGCCTTTACGATATGTCTTCGGCTCATCGGGAGCAAACGCGCGACAGACTCTCACAACCTTTTCCCGCAACACATCAACGTCCCAGAACACGATTATTCCGCACGCAAAATAATCAGCGCGTTTTTCCCGTATCTCACGCTCGGCTCGCGCGCCATAATCACCCTTGCTTCTTACTTCAACGACAAACACCGGCGCACCCTCGAGAAAATCCCCGCCTCTCAATTCGCCGACATAAAAAGCAGCATCCGGGCTAAACGATTTACGATGCGGCAGATTAACAAGAAAGCCGATGTTATCGGGAAACGCATAACCGGACTTCGTTTGCTCTTCATAACCGCGCAGGCTTGCATAAATACTTCCGCTTGCGCGCCCCGGCACGCCACCTGTCGGCGACATAAGAACTATCTCCCCGTTCACCAATTCGGCCTTGCCGTTTTCCGGCACGTTGTATAAATCTTCAACTTTGGTGCTCATATCTTACCTCTTTCGCGCGTTAAGTTTTCAATGCAACTTGTGTTTTGCACGCCATCTTAAAACAGCCCAAGTTAATAAAGAACACATAAGCGCATGAAACATTAAAGTAGCGAGAAGGCTCATTAAGGAAGGCATATTATCCGACATACCGTTGTCTGCATTACCAAATATCGGCTTGAACATTGCGAGCGGCCAAGTAGGAGCCAGAAGGCCAGCCGTAGTTATTGGCAAGATATTGGGTGACGTAGCGTTATTAACCAAAATAATCAGCACAGCAACTCCAAGATTTAGCATTACACCGAGCGCGCCAACAGCAGCAGCAAGCGATAAGTTTTTTGTGATTACATTACTCATTTGTTCTCACCAATATTTTAATCGGGAAGTAACAGCCGCGCAAAATCTCCGATGCGCGGCACAATATCATTTGCGCTCGCTAATCGTTCAATCTCTGCGACAAGCGCTGAACCGACGGCTGCCGCATCTGCATAGCGCCACGTCTCTGCCACCTGTTGAGCTGTCGAGATGCCGAAGCCGACGGCGACGGGCAAGGCGGAAACTTCGCGCACGCGTGCGACGAGGCGCGCGGCATCAAGGCTTACGTTGTCGCGCGTGCCTGTTACGCCCGCGCGCGAGACGGCGTAGATAAATCCTCGCGCGACTTTTGCCACCAGCCGCAGGCGCGCGTCGGTGGAAGTCGGCGCGACGAGAAAGATCATGTCCAGACCATGCGCCGCAAGACTTGCGGAAAATTCTACGGCTTCTTCCGGCACAAGGTCTGTCACCAGCACGCCGTCAACGCCTGCGCGCGACGCGTCCTTCGCCAAACGCTCCACGCCGTAATTCAGCAGCGGATTAAAATAACTGAACAGCACAATCGGGACATTCGTTTCTTTGCGTGCCTCTCTTACTACGTCCAGCACTTCCGCAATTCCGAAGCCGTGTCGCAGGGCGCGTTCCGAAGCGCGTTGAATAACAGGCCCGTCGGCCATCGGATCGCTGAACGGAATCCCTAGTTCGATCACCGTCGCTCCGACGCGCGCTAATTCGATCAACAAATTCCCTGTCGTCTCCAGATCAGGATCGCCCGCCGTGATGAACGGAACGAAGCCGCCTTTTTTCTCTGCACGCAAACGGGCGAACGCTTCTTCTATGCGACTCACAGCAAGTGTTCTCCAATCAACATCACAACGCATCTCCCATCATCATTTCGGCAACCGTATTCACGTCCTTATCGCCGCGCCCAGAAAGATTGACGATGATGATTTCATCGCCGCGCATCTCGCGCGCAAGCTTTAGAGCATGAGCGACGCCGTGCGCCGATTCGAGCGCAGGAATAATGCCTTCGAGTTGGGAACATTTATGGAACGCAGCCAGCGCTTCCGCGTCCGACGCAGAGACGTATTCGACGCGGCCTGCGTCGTGTAGAAACGCGTGCTCCGGCCCGATGGACGGATAATCGAGGCCTGCGGAAACCGAATGCGTCGCCGCGATTTGCCCGTGCTCGTTCTGCAAAACGTAACTCATCGTGCCTTGCAAAACGCCGGGACGCCCGCCGCCCGCCGTATTGAATCTCGCCGCGTGGCTGCCGAGTTCATTGCCACGTCCGCCCGCTTCGACGCCGATCATGCGCACGCTTTCGTCTCCAAGAAACGGATGAAACAACCCGATTGAATTCGAGCCGCCGCCGACGCACGCGACCAACGCATCCGGCAAACGATGTTCGCGCTCCAGAATCTGCGCGCGTGCCTCGCGCCCGATTATGCTTTGAAAATCTCTGACCATGAGCGGATACGGATGCGGCCCCAAGGCGCTGCCGAGCAAGTAATAAGTGTCTGCGACGTTCGTCACCCAATCGCGCAGAGCTTCGTTGATCGCGTCCTTCAAAGTCCGCGCGCCCGCGTCAACCTCGCGCACTTCAGCGCCGAGCAAGCGCATCCGAAAGACGTTCAACTTTTGCCGACGAACATCTTCCGTTCCCATGTACACGACGCACTGCAAGCCGAAAAGCGCGCACACCGTCGCCGTCGCAACGCCGTGTTGCCCTGCGCCCGTCTCCGCGATGATGCGCCGCTTGCCCATGCGCATTGCGAGCAAGACTTGGCCGAGCGCGTTATTTATTTTGTGCGAGCCAGTATGCGACAAATCTTCGCGCTTAAGAAAGATACGCGCGCCGCCCGCTTCCTTCGTCAAACGCGCGGCGTAAAAGAGCGGCGTCGGGCGTCCAGAATAATCGCGCAGGAGCGCGGCAAACTCCGATTGAAAGCCGGCGTCATCGCGTGCGATGTTATAGCTTTCGAGCAATTCGTCGAGCGGAGCCATCAGGGTTTCCGGCACGAAGCGCCCGCCGTATTTGCCCCAATGCCCGAGCGCGTCCGGCTGTGTTGCGGTGTTGTTATTCATGTTTCCAAACCCGATTCCGACAGTTTTTAAGATGAAAGCTCCGGTGTGCCTTCAATCATAACACTGTCTGCGAATTTGGCGCGGCGGCGAGAGAAGCGCGATTGCGTCCGTTGTTTTTGGCGTGGTAAAGCGCGGCGTCCGAAGCGGCGTAAAGAGCGCGTTCGGCATCTGCGTGAGCGGGACAGGCGGCGACACCGAGGCTGACGGTGATGATGCCGATGCCTTCGACGGGTTTCATTGAAACGACTTGGCGGACGCGTTCGGCGGCGGCGATGGACTGCGCAGCGTCCGCTCCCGCAAGAAGCAGCGCGAACTCTTCGCCGCCGAGCCGCGCTGCCGTGTCGTTGTCGCGCGACAATTCGCGCAGCGCATCTGCGACGTGGCGTATCGCGTTGTCGCCCGCCGAATGCCCGTGCGCGTCGTTAATCTTTTTCAGGAAATCTATATCGACGAGCAGCAGCGCGCACGGCACGCGGTAACGCCGCCAGCGTTCGAGTTCGTGTCCGAGCGCGACGCGAAAACGGCGGCGGTTGGCGAGATTCGTCAGATAATCGCGGTCTGCGAGCGCGCGCAGATCGTCGAAGGTTTGTTTGATTTGAACGAGCTGTGCGGCACGCGCGAGCAGCAGTTCGAGATCGTGCGGAACCTCGAAGTAATCGAAAGCGCCTGCGGCAAGGGCGTCACTGCGTCGCTCTGTGGTGGCGCGTTCATTGCCGACGAGCACCAGCGAAACGCCGTCGCCCGCGCGCGCCAGCGAGCACGCCAGATCGCGCGCGCCGACGCCTTCCAATGCGGATTCTGCAATCACCAAGTGCGGGCGCGTGCGATGCAGCGAGACCATCGCCGCAAGCCCGCCTGTCGCGCTGAAGACGGTAAATCCGGCGCGCTCCAGAGCGATACGATGCGCGGCAAACGCGGCGTCATTGTCCGCGACGAGCAACACGCGGCCTTGATCGCGTGCGTTTGTTTGATCGACTCTAACAGGGCTTTGCGCTGTTGCGCTCATAAATTATTTTCGAGCAATGAATCCCGTGCCGAATTAAATATAGAGAAGTGGAGGCAAGCAAAAGAAGGCTGGTAAAACTCCTGCTTTAATTATAAGGAGCACACGCGTTCGCTTGGCTGCCTTTGCAGGATAACCGATATGCAAGGGTTGGCGTCAAGGTTTAACAAGCGCGGCATTGACGAATGCACGCAGGCGGTTTTCATCCTTGCGTCCCGGAGCGCTTTCAAGACCGCTGCACGCATCGACCGCGAACGGCTCGACGCGCGCAATCGCTTCGGCAACATTTTCCGGTGTGAGGCCGCCCGCCAGAAAAAGCTTCGGGACAAGTTCACGCACACGCCGCGCTGTTTGCCAATCAACGACGCGCCCCGTGCCGCCGTGCGCGCGCGCGTCATAGGCGTCCAACAAAATCGCGCTCGTCTCATACTTGAGCGCTTCGTCGGGCGCGAAGCCTTCGCCGACGCGCAAAGCTTTAATGACGAAATATTTTTTCGTAAGCGCGTGGCAGTACGCGGGCGTTTCGTCGCCGTGAAGTTGCACTGCCGTAATACACGCTTCACAGGCCATGCGCGCAACTGTCTCCGGCGCGTCTTCATTCACGAACACGCCGACGCTTCGCACGGTTTCCGGCAGCGCATTTATAATTTTCCCGGCGTCTGCGGGCGAGAGATAGCGCGGGCTGCACGTGTAAAAATTGAAGCCGAGCCAATCCGCTCCGGCCTCAATCGCCGCCCGCGCGTCAGTCAGATTCGTGATGCCGCAAACTTTAATGTGCATGAATATTTATGGCAGGCGATGAGAAGGTAGAAACCTAAAACCGGTGCTGCGAATCGCTTTTCGGCCTTTCACTTTTGCGCCTCTTCTTTAATCGAAAATCAAAGCGCGCAAGGCTTGCTCCGGCTCATCGGTTCTCATCAATGTTTCGCCGATAAGGAAGCCTTGAAAGCCGAGCGCGCGCAAGCGATGCAAATCCTTTTGTTCGCGCAAACCGCTTTCGCTGACGAACGTCATGTTCTGCGGCGCGTCTTCGATTAGTTCGATTGAAACATCGAGCGAGACATGAAACGAATGCAAGTCACGATTATTGACGCCGATAAACGTCGAGCCGCAAGCTTCCGCGCGCCGCAATTCGTCGCGCGTGTGAACTTCCGTGAGCGCGTCCATGCCGAGTTCTTCTTCCGCGATGCGCCGCAGCCGCACGAGCGTTTCATCGTCAAGCGCGGCAACGATCAAAAGCAGCGCGTCCGCGCCCGCCGCCGCCGCTTCGTAGAGTTGGTATTCATCGAAAATAAAATCCTTGCGCAGCACGGGCAAGCGAGTCGCCGCGCGCACCGCACGCAAATCTTCGAGCGAGCCTTGAAAGTAATCTTCCTCTGTCAGAACGGAGATGCCCGCCGCGCCGCCTGCCTCGTATGCGCGCGCCGTATGCGACGGATCAGCCGCCCCGCTAATCGTTCCCTTCGAGGGCGACGCGCGCTTGAATTCGGCAATCACGTTAATGCGGTCTTTTCTCCCAAGCGCGGCGGAAAAAGCGTGCGAGTCTGCATCCCGTCGAACATCGAACGCTTGCACGCGCAGGGCTTCGAGCGGACGCGCGGCTTTCGCCTGCTCTAAACGCACGCGCTTCTTCGCAATTATCTCGGTCAAAAAGTCCATCTGTATTTTTTAACGCGCGTAGTAAGTCTTAATCTTCCGCGTTGGTCAGTTCAATCAATTGTTCTAACTTAGCGTGCGCCGCGCCTTCGTCAATGCTTTGCTCTGCAAGTCTGGCTGCTGTGCAGAGGTCGCTTGTCGCGCCGCCGACAAAGAGTGCCGCTGCTGCGTTGATGACGACGAGCGCGCGTGCTTCATCGCGGCGCGAGCCGTCGAGGACAGAGCGAATAATGGTAGCATTCGTTTCCGCGTCGCCGCCGCGCAAGTGCGTAATGGGCGCGCGCTCGAATCCGAAATCTTCCGCCGCAATCTCGAAGGTACGCACGCTTTTATTATGAGCTTCGGCGACAAGGGTGCTTTGCGCGAGCGTGATTTCGTCTAGGCCGTCTTCGCCGTGAACGACCCACGCGCGCTGTGTGCCGAGTTCGACGAGCGCGCGCGCCAAGAGTTCGACGAGCGCCGGATGCCACACGCCGATGATTTGAAACGGCGCGCCCGCAGGGTTCGTCAAAGGTCCGAGAAGATTAAAAGTCGTATGCACGCCGAGTTCGCGCCTTACGCTTGCGACGCGCGCCGTCGCTTGATGATAAAGCGGCGCGAACATAAAACAGATACCGATTTCGTTCAAACACTTTTCAGCGGTTTGCGGCGAAGTCGTGACGCGCACGCCGAGCGCCGCGAGCACGTCTGCGCTGCCGGATTTGCTCGTCGCGGCGCGGCTACCGTGCTTGGCGACGGCAAGGCCAGCGCCCGCGATGACGAAGGCGGCGGCAGTCGAGACGTTGAAGGTTTTGGCATAGCTAGAGCCTGTTCCGGCTGTGTCGATGAACGCGGCATGGCGCGCATTGATTGAAACGGCGCGCGCGCGCATTGCCGCCGCCATGCCCGCGAGTTCTTCGACGGTTTCGCCTTTGACGGCAAGCGCGACGAGCGCCGCAGCAATCTGCGCATCCGTCGCCGCACCGTCGAGCAGCGCATCGAGCAAGGCCGTCGCCTCGCTGCGCTGCAAATTTTCGCCGCGCATCAATCGCAGCAGCGACGCGCGCAAACTCGTGTCCGTGCGTGATGGTTCGTCCGTTCGCGCAGGCGTCGGCAACAGCCAGGCCGGGCGTGTCGCGTGAGCTGTGTTTGCCGCGCTCGATGTGTTTGATGACGGCGGGGCGGCGGAATCTTCGTCGTTCATAACTTGAGGAAATTGGCGAGCAGCTTTTTGCCTTCGCCTGTCAGGATCGATTCCGGGTGAAACTGCACGCCTTCGATTTTCAGCTCGCGGTGGCGCAAGCCCATAATCACGCCGTCGGGCGTCGTCGCGGAAATTTCAAGGCACGCGGGCAAGCTTTCGCGTTCGACAATCAGAGAATGATAACGCGCGGCGTCGAAGCGATATTCGAGGCCGTCGAAAATCGTTTTGCCGTCGTGACAAATCTGCGTCGCCTTGCCGTGAACGAGTTCCGGCGCGCGCACGACGCGCCCGCCGAAAGCCTGCCCGATGGCTTGATGCCCGAGGCACACGCCGAAGATCGGAATATGACCGGCAAAGCGTTCAATGATTGAAAGCGTTGCGCCCGCATCGTTTGGCGTTCCCGGCCCCGGCGAAATCAAAATCTTGTCCGGGCAGCAGTGTTTTTCGATGTCTTCAATCGTCACTTCATCATTGCGGCGCACTTCAATTTCCGCGCCCAACTCGCCCAGATATTGCACGAGGTTGTAAGTGAACGAATCGTAATTATCTATAACTAAAATCATTGCTGTAAGTTTGTCGTTAATCCAAGTTGCTAGTTATCAAATGTTTGATTTCTTTGAATTGCCCCTCGCTTCCGCTCGTGGAGAGAGTTCTTAACATGTCGGCTTTAGCCAAACCCCTTCGGCTCAAGCCGACAACAACTGATC
>JBPCOJ010000083.1:0-25178 GCA_051000345.1 Pyrinomonadaceae bacterium
CCCTTTTCGAGAAAGCCGCCCGGAATTCCCCACCCGCTGCCTTTGCGAAGAACGTGCTTGAGCAACAAAACTTCTCTCGCTTCGTTAATCACGACGGCGGCGGCGGTGACTCTAAAGCGCGGCTCGACGAGCCACACGCCGCCGCGCCGCAAACACCCCGGCACAGCGCGCCACACAAACCCGATGATACGTTTTAACATGCGATGCGTAGATTACAACAAAACACACGCAATCATCATCAACGAACCGCGCCGGAGTTTTTTATTTCAACTACAACAGCGGCGTGCTCATTGCAAAAGCGGCGTTGGTTATCACGCGCCGATTATGCGCGTTGCCATTTAACTTATTGGCGCTCTTTGTTGACCCGCCATTGCGCTACTCTGTAAGATGCGCTGCTCTGACTTATATTCGACAAACGAACGTAGCTAAAAATCGAAACAAGCGTTTCCCTTCTGGCGATATTGCAATGAATGATTCAAATAAAACGAACGCGCCGCCGAACGCGCAGACGCATGATGAAACAACGAGCGCCGCGACCGACGATCCGGCGGCTTCAATAGAACAATTAAAGTCGTCAGTCACACACGCGCCGAAGCGCATTGCCGCCGCGCAAACTATGTGCAGCGAGCGCAACGCGAAAGGCAAACCGTGCCACGGATTCCTGAAACAAATGCACACCGGCGGTCAAGCATCGCAGGAACATTTGCGTGGAGAAGACGTGCCGTACAAATGCCAGACGTGCGGCACCCTCTACACGGGCGCGCCGCAAGGCCATCTGCGCGATCCCGAAAGGCAAACGCGCTACATTGAAAAAGACCTCGCCGACATTCTACGCGCGGCAGGCGGCACATTGCCTGCCTTCGAGCGCCCGCAGAAAGCTTCATTGCCATCGTCGCAGGAAGACGAAGCGCCGCCTTCAGTTTCAGCATCGGCTGCAATAATCGATTCGCATACATCTACGGCGCAACCGTCTATCGGCGGCGCGCCGGTGGCCGAAACCCGCGCCGAAAAAACCGCCCTGTTTCTTGCCGCCGAAGCCGCGCGCCCGCAGCCATACACGCGCCATAAATTCAAACTTTTCTCGCGCACAACACCGACAGCGCATTCGACTTCCGGGCAAGATTCATCCGCAGAAGCAGACGCGCACCGCCCCGCCGCCGAAGCGCAGGCCGCAACAGGCTTTGCTTCCGCCGCGCCCTTGAGTCCTTCGGCAGCAACGGCCTCGCCCGCTTCCGGCGCAGAAACAATCAAAGACCTTGCGCCCGACGCCTCCACAGAGCAGGCAAATGACGCATAAGCGATACAAATTCTGAAAGAGATGAGCGCAAAGAAAAGAATAATAGCTTTGTTTGATTGCTCACGCAAAAAGCGCGCGGTGAAACTCCTTCACAACGCGCGCTTTTAACTTTTAATCCCTGCTGATATTGATTTGAGCGCGTCAGCTTTCGCGCACGACCAGACCTTCGTGCGCGATTTTCCAATCTAAAACTTCCACGTCCGCCTCCGCCGCGAGCGCGCGTTCGACATCCGCGCGGCGGCCTTCCGCGCAGAGAAATGCGATGCAGCCGCCGCCGCCTGCGCCGCATACTTTAGCTGCTTCCGCGCCGTTGGCGTGTGCCTTTTCGACAAGCATATCCATGCGCGGCGTCGTCCAGTTGGGCGCGAGCCGTTTGCGATTCGGATAAGCCGCGCGCATCGTGTCCGACACCGCCGCCCAATCGTTTGCCATCAGCGCCGTGCGCATCACCACCGCCGAATCGCGTATGCCGTCGAAGATTTCAAATATTTCGGCATCGCCGTCAATGTGTTTCTTGGTGACTTCCCAATTGTTGATGCCGGACAAGCGTGGCTCGCCCGTATAGCAAATGCTGATGCGGCGTTCGAGCGTCGCTTCGTCGATGGTAAGCGCCTCGCGTTCGATGCCGTCGGCGCGAAAATGAACGGCGCTCGTGCCACCGTAAAACGCCGCGTAGTAATCCTGAACGCCTGCCGGAACTTTAATCACAGTCGTTTCGACGTTGGCCGCGATGCCTATGAAGCGGCTTTCGTCGTAGCGATTGCCGCAGAGACGATTGAGCGCGCCGATAATCGCAATGCAGAGCGCAGAAGAACCCGCGAGGCCAGCGCCCGCCGGAGCTTCGCCTTCCGCGATAAGACGGAATCCCGTCGCCGGTTTGAAAAAATGAACGAGCTTGGCGATCAATTCGAGGCGTTCTTCCTGTGCTAAATCTTCGATGGCTGAAAGCTCCGTGTCGAAGCTTACTTTGCGGTCGCGCGATTCGAGCACGATGCGCTTGTCGTCGCGCGTTTCAATGCGGCAATGCGCGCGCAAGGAAATGGCGAAATTAACGGTCGTTGCGCCCGTATGAAAAAGATAAAGCGGCCAGATGTCGATTGTGCCGCCAGCCAGATCAACGCGCGTCGGCGCGGATGATTCGATTATCACTTGAAGAGTAAATATCCTTTCAAAAACATATTGAACGAAAGACAGTTTTCAGTTTTGAGTTTTCAGAAACTACGGCATTAGCGTGTGCGGCAAATTCTAAACTGAATACTGAAAACTCAAAACTGAAAACTGTTTCCTAATCATCGTTGACAACTTTTCTTTCGGCTTCGGGTGTCGTCGTCGGCTTTTCCTTGCGGCGCGGCAAGCTCGGCAGATTAATGCGCTCTTGTATCTCATGCAGCTTTTCCTGCGCCGCGTGCTCGAATTCCTGTATGCGTTCCGGGTTCGCTTCTTCTACTTTCTTCGACAGCCAGAATCTTTCGGCGAGATAAAAACAGATGATGCCGACGACGACAATGACCAGCAGCGCAATGCCTATTTGATGAAAGTCGCCGATCAGATTGGTGATTGCGCCGCTGAAAAAATAGCCTGCGCCGCTTAAGATCGTCGCCCACGCGAAACAGCTTGCAAACGAGATGGGCAGAAAGCGCGCGTAAGGCATATGCCCGACGCCGTAAAAAACGCACGTCGCGGTGCGCAATCCGTAAATGTATTTCGAGAGAAAAATCGACAGCCCGCCGAAGTTTTCCGTGAGGCGTTCGAGGCGTGGTTTCGCTAATCGATAAAAGCGAAAGTCGCGCACGGTCTTGCCGAAGCCGCGTCCCATCGCATATGCGATATTGTCGCTTGCGACGCCGCCGAGCGTTCCCGCCACCAGAACCTTCAAAAAGCTGTAACCGCCGAAAAAGTATCCATCGAAAAAGCCGCCGTGCGCCAGCACGCCCGCCAGCAACAGGGTAATGTCTCCCTCGATCATTGCGAGAAAGAAAACGGCGTACAGGCCATACTGCCCGATCAGATCGTAAAGCGGATGACTCTCCATATCGAAGAAGGAGCGGCAAGCAATCTTGCCCTTCCTTCACCGTCTGCTTTCCTTCCGTCGCAATTCCGTTCGGCGCTTGCGAAAAAGGCGGCCACCGCTCGTTTGCTTCTCGCAGTCGTTCCCGCACGCGCGGCTCGAACAAGCGCTCATTCTACACGCAGAGTGTCATGTTTGACAGTCTCGCAAACGCTTTACTACAATACGCGTTGCTTCCCGCCTGCAACACACTTTTCTAAACACGTCTCACTCGGGAGATTCTTGCGACATGACAACAAACAACGCTTCATTGACAACCAAATTCATCGGCGTCGGCATTTCAGTTTCAAACATGCGCGCCGCGCTTGTGGGCGCAGACGGACAAGTTATCAGCCGCCGCGAAGCCGCGCTCGAACGCGAACGCATTCCCGCGCAAATTGCCGCCGCCGTCATGGAACTGCGCGATGAAGCGGGCGGAAACATCCAAGCACTCGGCGTCGGCGTTCCCGGCCTCGTCGATCCGAACACGGAGCGCGTCTTCGTCTCCGCCGATCTTCCGTCCGTCGTGCGCGGAGACCTCCACGCGGAACTGATACAGGCAACGGGCATCCAACACATCACGCTCGAAAACGACGCCAACGCCGCCGCCTACGGCGAATTCAAAGTCGGCGCGGGGCTGGGAAGCAAAGACATGTTCTATGTCACCATCGGCGCAGGCATCGGCGGCGCGATCATTCTCGGCGGCAAACTGTGGCACGGCGCGTCCGGCTTCGCGGGCGAGTTCGGACACATCACGATTAACACGGACGGCGTCGAATGCGTCTGCGGCAACACGGGCTGTTTGGAAACAGTCGCCTCCGCGCCCAACATCGTCCGCCGCACGCACGAACGACTTTACCGCGACGGCACATCATCGCTTTCCCGCCTCGCACTCAACCGCGAATTCACCGCCGCAGACATCGCACGCGAAGCCAAAAACGGCGACGACTTTGCCTTGATGATGATCGAACGCACAGGCCGCTACATCGGCGCTGGAATCGCCAACGTCATTAACCTGCTCAACATCGAACGCATCGTCCTAGGCGGCGGCGTCATGGAAGCGGGCGATCTGATCCTCGACGCGGTCATACGCGAAGCCGGACGCCGCAGCTTCCAACCCTGCTTCGAGGCCACCCAAATCGTCATCTCCCAACTCGGCACCGACAGCGTCCCCATCGGCGCGGCCATGCTCGCCCGCGACTCAATTCGTTCATCTGGCGAAAGCTGAGATTTCCGTAGCATATTATTTTGTGTCATGTATAATACCGGCTGTTTCAAGTGTGAAACAGTTTCGGCAGGCTCTATTTGTGTCAAATGATAGTAGAAAATCCTCATGAACAAGTCAGCGAATTTATTCGGTGGAGACTGGACAACTGAAAAACTTGAACGGGTTCGCAAGTATTTAGTTGCATACGCAACGATAATGAACAAGCAGAGATTTCGGTTTGCTTATATAGATGCGTTCGCTGGTACAGGGTATATGACGGCGAAGCAAGAAGAGAACTCTCAAGAACTTCTGCTCCCAGAATTAGCAGATCAAGAAGCACAACGCTTTGCCGATGGGTCAGCCAGAATTGCGCTTCAAGTGCAACCGAGATTCACTAAATACATATTTGTCGAGCAAAGCAAAACGAAATATCGCAAGCTTCAAAAATTAAAAGAAGAATTTCCATTGCTTGCCGAAGATATAACCATAGAAAAGGCCGATGCAAACGATTACATCAAACATCTTTGTGAGCGTGATTGGACTGGTAATCGTGCTGTTATGTTTCTCGATCCGTTCGGAATGCAAGTTAGATGGGAGACATTGGTTGCAATTGCTCAAACAAAGGCAATTGATCTTTGGTTACTTTTCCCGTTAGGCGTTGCTGTAAATCGAATGATTAAAACCAACGCTGAAATACCTGAGCAGTGGCGGCAAAAGCTTGATGATCTGTTTGGAAGCGCAGATTGGTTTGATGCCTTTTATCGTAAGAAAGTGAGCAAAGGTTTGTTCGATGAAGAAATCCTTTTTGAAAAAATCAGCGACTTTGATTCAATCGGTCAATATTTTACGAATCGGCTAAAATCCATATTCGCTGGGGTGGCAGAGAATCCGTTACCGCTTTTTAATTCCCGTAATAATCCTCTGTATCTTTTGTGCTTCGCTGCTGGCAATGAAAGAGGCGCAAAGACAGCAGTTAAGATTGCAAATGATGTTTTGAAAAGAAAACTATGAGCACGAAGTCTGCCATCGAATGGACAGAATCTACATGGAATCCGGTTACTGGTTGCACGAAAATCAGTCCGGGCTGTAAGCATTGTTATGCCGAGCGGCTCGCGTTGCGTTTGCAGGCAATGGGTCAGCGCAATTATGCAAACGGGTTTGCCCTCACGCTCCAAGAACAGGCACTGGAATTGCCGCTGCGTTGGAAAAAGCCGCAGGTGATTTTTGTCAACTCGATGAGCGATTTATTCCACAAAAGTGTTCCAGCGGATTTCATTTCGCGCGTATTTGACGTGATGCGGCGCGCGCATTGGCATCGCTTTCAAATACTCACCAAACGCTCTGACAGATTACTGACGCTTAACTCTAAATTAGAATGGCAGCCGAATATCTGGATGGGCGTGAGCGTCGAAAATCAGGATTATACTTTCCGCATCGATCATCTACGCCAGACCGGAGCGCACACCAAGTTTTTATCACTCGAACCCTTGCTTGGGCCGTTACCTAATCTCGATTTAGCGGGAATTGATTGGGCAATTGTCGGCGGCGAATCGGGACCCGGATCGCGCGTAATGTCCGAGTCGTGGGTGACGGATATACGCGACCAATGCTTATCGGCGAATGTCGCGTTCTTCTTCAAACAATGGGGTGGCACAAATAAGAAGCGCGCGGGTAGAACACTTGAAGGACGCACATGGGATCAAATGCCAGAGGAGTTGGCAGCAGCCTAGAAGCCTTACTTCGCAAGATTGCTGGTGAAAGCGGGCGCGTGCGGTTTCGCGCCCGTTTTGTTATGTTAGCGGCATGGAATTTGAGCCTTCGCGCTCGTTTGATTTTCGTGTGGGGAGTTGCCGGTCGGCGCATTTATGGGTGGGCACAGCATAACATTTGAGGAGCACGCGAAGGATGAGGACGTGCGTCGGATCAGTGAAGGTCTCGGCAAATATAATCTTGAGCAGACGGGCAGGAACGATTTTAGAAAGTTGAATATCTTCGTCAGAGACGGTGACGGCGAGATTATCGGCGGCGTGATCGGCGGCACTTACTGGGGCTGGCTCTATGTCGATCTGCTATGGATTGATGAACGCGCGCGGCATCTTGGCTACGGACGAAAACTCCTTGTGGCTGCCGAAGAAGAAGCAATCAAGAGAGGTTGCACGCAAGTCTTTCTCGACACGTTCAGCTTTCAGGCGCGCCCGTTTTACGAAAAGCACGGCTACACTGTGTTCGGCAAGCTCAAGGATTTTCCGCCGGGACACGAGCGTTATTTTTTACAGAAGACTTTAAGCGAAGATTTAAGTCGGCACGCATCAGTTTAATAATTTTATCTCAAGCATGAATCCTGAACGCATACGCAACTTTTCAATTATCGCGCACATAGATCATGGCAAGTCAACGCTTGCGGATCGCTTGCTCGAACTAACCGGCGCGCTCACACAACGCGAAATGTCCGCGCAGGTTCTCGACAACATGGACTTGGAGCGCGAGCGCGGCATTACGATCAAATCGCACGCCGTTCGCCTCGATTACACGGCGCGCGACGGCGGGCAGTATGTTTTGAACTTAATCGACACGCCCGGCCACGTCGATTTCTCTTATGAAGTTTCGCGCTCGCTTTCGGCCTGCGAAGGCGCGCTTCTGATCGTCGATGCGTCGCAGGGCGTCGAAGCGCAGACGCTCGCCAATACCTACTTGGCGATTGAAAACAATCTGGAACTGATTCCGGTCATCAACAAAATAGATTTGCCCGGCGCGGAACCCGACAAGGCGCTCGAACAAATCGAACAACTGATCGGCCTCGACACGCACAATGCGGTTTTGACGAGCGCTAAAACAGGACTCGGCGTTGACGAAGTTCTGGAAGCGATTGTGCGCGACGTGCCGCCGCCGAAAGGCAACGCGGACGCGCCGCTCAAAGCTCTCATTTTCGATTCGTGGTACGACTCTTACAGAGGCGTGATCGTGCTTTTCCGCGTCATCGACGGCGCAGTCAAGCCGGGCATGAAGATTCGTTTCTTTAACACAGGGCGCGATTACATTGTGGAGAACTTAGGAGTCAATCGCCCGCGCCCGACGCCGATTGATCGCTTGAGCATCGGCGAAGTCGGCTTTCTCACGGCGTCTATCAAAGAAGTCGCAGACGTGCAGATCGGCGACACGATAACGGAAGCGGCACGCCCGACGACAGAGCCTTTTCCCGGCTTTCAGGAAATCAAGCCGATGGTCTTCGCGGGGCTTTATCCGATAGACACGAATCAGTACGAAGAATTGCGCGACGCGCTCGACAAGCTGCGCCTTAATGATGCGTCGTTCTTTTATGAACCGGAATCTTCAACCGCGCTCGGCTTCGGCTTTCGTTGCGGCTTTTTGGGGCTGCTTCACATGGAGATCGTGCAGGAGCGTTTAGAACGCGAGTTCAATCTTGAGCTAATCATCACCGCGCCCGGCGTGCGATATGTGGTGACGACGACGGACGGCGAAGTGTCGGATATTGATTCGCCCGCGAAGATGCCAGACCCCGCGCGCATTGTGAAGATCGAAGAGCCTGTCATTCTCGCCACGATTCTCACGGCGGACGATTATCTCGGCGGCATTCTTCCGCTCCTCGAAGAAAAACGCGGCGTGCAGAAAAAGTTTGAGTACATCTCGGCGAATCGCGTGATGCTCACATACGAATTGCCTTTGAACGAAATCGTCCTTGATTTTTATGATCGACTGAAATCGGTTTCGCGCGGCTACGCATCGCTCGATTATCATTTCGTCGGCATGTGGGAATCCGATCTCGTCAAATTAGAGGTGCTCGTCGCAGGCGAACCCGTCGATGCGCTATCCCTTATTCTTCATCGCGGCACTTCGCAAACGAAGGGACGCCTGCTCACCGAAAAGATGAAGGAATTGATTCCGCGCCAGCTTTTTGAAGTGCCGATTCAAGCCGCCATCGGCAACAAAGTCGTCGCGCGCGAAACCGTCAAAGCGCTTGGCAAAAACGTCATCGCCAAATGCTACGGCGGCGACATCTCGCGCAAACGCAAACTGCTCGAAAAACAAAAGGAAGGCAAAAAGCGCATGAAGAAACTCGGGCGCGTCGAAATTCCACAGGAAGCCTTCCTCGCGGTGTTGAAGGTGAGCGGGTAGCAGAATTGTTTCGGGTAGTCCTTGACACAAATGTTCTGATTGCGGCAATGCGCTCTCGTCGCGGAACTTCCCATCTTCTGCTGTCGCTGATCGGCGATGATCGTTGGCAAGTTAGTTTGTCCGTGCCATTGCTGCTTGAATACGAAGATGTATTGAAACGGCCTGAAGCGGGATTGACGTTGACGCCCGCGGAAATCGACGACGTTCTTGATTTCCTTTGTGCCATCGCCAACTTGCGGGAAATTTTCTATTTGTGGCGACCAGTCCTGCGTGATCCAACAGACGACTTTATTTTAGAATTGGCCGTTGAAAGCGATTGTGATTTTATCATTACATTCAACGTCAAAGATTTCGTCGGCATTGAGGACTTCGGGTTAGCTGCAATTACGCCGCGCGATTTTTTGCGATTGTTGGGAGAAATAAAATGAGCGCAATAGAGAATTTGTTTATTCCCGAATCATTGCTCAAGCAAGTGCGTAAGCTTGCGGAAAAAGAGGGCATCACGATAGAACAATTCATCTCCTCGGCGATGGCTGAAAAGGCTGCGGCATGGATGACCGTTGAATATCTGGAGCAACGTGCCGGGCGCGGTAGCAGGCAAAAGTTTTTGCAAGCGTTGAGCCATGTCCCGGACGCTGAACCCGTTGAACAGGATCGGCTGGACTAAACCGATAATTATTAGGGTCAAATAATGAATCGAACTCTGAAGACTACTTTACTCGCCGGAGTGCTCGCTGCTTTGATCCTTTCACCGGCAGCGTTCGGGCAACGCGCTAATCAAACATCGAAAGACACTCAGGAAGATGTCCTGCGCATCAATACAACTTTGGTGCAAACGGATGTCACGGTCATTGACCGCAAAGGGCAATTCGTTGATAACCTTCAGCGCGACGAATTCGAGTTGAAGGTTGACGGCAAACCGCAATCGCTGCTTTTTCTGGAGCGCGTCACGGCGGGAAGCGCAAGCGAAGCAAACCGCATCGCACAGACGCGCGGCGAGACAAACGCAACCGCCGTGCGTGAGAGAGTTGAGCGCGGGCGCACGGTCATTTTTTTCATGGACGACTTGCATATCTCGCCCGAAGGCATCGCCCGCTCGCGTCAAGTATTGACGGACTTCATTGACAATCAAATGACGCCGGGCACGCAAGTGCTAATCGCCTCGGCGAGCGGCCAGATCGGATTCTTGCAGCAGTTCACAAACGACAAAACAGTTCTGCGCGCCGCGCTCGCGCGCCTTAAATACCAATCTCGCGCCGCACTCGATACCGGACGCCCCTCGATGTCTGCTTACCAAGCTGTCGCAATTGATCGCGGCGACCCGGACATGCTGGATTATTTTATCCAGCAAACACGTTATGAAGAACCGGGCCGCGCGGAGTCGAGAATCCTTGAGAACATTGTGCGAGCACGCGCGCGGCAGATTCGGCGGCAAGCCGGATTTACGAGCGCGAACGCAATCACGGCGCTCCGCAACTTTATTGACACCGCACGCGGCCTTGCGCCCGGTCGCCGCACGCTATTTTTCATTTCGGAAGGTTTCATTCTCGATAACGAAACGGACGACGCACAATATAAATTGCGGCGCGTGGTTGACGCCGCCGCGCGCAACGGAGTTGTCGTGTACACGTTGAGTGCGCGCGGCCTTGCCGTCGGGAATTTGGACGCGAGCGCAAGCATCGCTCCCGATCTACTACGTGGAAGCTCCGCCCGGCCTTTCGCCGGATACAGTCCAACCGCCGAGTTGACTGCAATGCAAGAGATACTACGCACACTCGCCGAAGACACCGGCGGACGCGCTTTATTCAACGCCAATGCCCTCGAAAAAGCCGTCTCGAAAACGCTTGCCGAAACTTCAAATTACTATTTGCTTGCGTGGCGACCGGAAAATTTAGAAGCGGAGCAAAGTGGCAAACCAAAATTCCATAAGATTGAAATAAGAGTTAAAGGGCATTCCGATTTGACAGCCCGCGTGCGGCGCGGTTTTTTTGTCGCGCCGGTTGAGCGCGATACTCCGGCCACGCCGACGACTCCGGCAAACACGCCGCTTAACGCGGCAATCTCCGCGCCGAACCCGCGCCATGAATTGCCCGTTGATCTATATGTCAGCGCGACGGACGACGCTCAAACCAACGCCGTGTTGAATGCCACCGTGCAGCTTTCGCTCGACGGTATTCAGGAGCACGGCGGCGGCGGCAAACGAGACGGCAATATCGGTGTCGCGTGCGTCGTGCTTGATGACAAAGGCAAAGTTGTGTTCAGCAACGGTCGCACCATTACGCTGACATCACAACCATCGAACGAAACATCCACGGAGACTTCTTCAAGCAACGGGCGCGAACGAAAACTTATCACCGCTTTTTCAACGCCGCTGACGGCTCCCGGTTTGTACCAAGTTCGCGTCGCCGGACAAGATAGCCGCAACAACCTTACCGGCAGCGCGTTCGCTTGGATCGAAGTCCCGAATCTTAAAGCACATCATTTATCTTTAAGCAGTCTATTGCTCGTTGAAAGCAGAGCGGCGAACGCGGCAAATTCCGCCGTACAATCGCCGCGCGCCGGTGCGTCCTTATTAAAAGTTAATCGCCGCTTTGCGCGCTCCTCGCGCTTGATTATGCAACTTTACATTTACAACGCGGCGCGTGGAGCAAACAACGCGCCGCCCGATGTTGAGATGGAGATAAAAGTGCGGCGCGACAATCAAGTTGTCTTGAATGCCGCGCCGCACAAGGTTGCACTCGCGGGCGCAAGCGATTTAGCGCGCATCGTTTATTCGGCGCAGATTCCGTTGAACGGCCTGAGCGCGGGTCTTTACACGCTCGAAGTTATAGCGACAGACCGCGTTGCCAAAACAAGCTTCGCGCGCCAGACTGATTTCACAGTAGAGTAGCTACGCCGTCAACTTCAGCACGTAGCCAATAAATTGAGCGCCATCGAAAATCCGTCCGTCTGTGCCTCCAGACTTTAGCTGGAAGCAATTAAAGAACTTGCCTTCTAGTTCCTTTGACCCTTTCATCGGTAGCGCGTAGGCTAATAGAGATTCCACAGGAAGCCTTTCTTGCGGTTCTGAAGGTAAGCGGATAAAGATTAAATGAGATTATGCGAGTCGTTGATCTTCAAATCGAAGATGAAAGCGTAGTTCAGAGCGTGGCGTCGCTTCTGGTCAAAGCTGCCGGAGACAGTTGGCCGGGCATGAACGCGACGCTTGCTCTGGAGAAAGTCCGTCAATCGTGCGGTGAAAACAAGATCAGTCTGGTAGCGATTGAGGAAGGCGGTAAAACGACAGGCTTAATCAGCGCAGCCGAAGGCGTCGGCAAGCTCTGGAACTTGAAGTTGTTTGTTTGTGACACGGAACGTGCGGAAGGCATTGCGAGCCTTCTCAAAATCAGTCTCGAAAACAGAATCGACGAGCGCGGCGGCGTCACGATGCAAAGCTTTTACCGGACACAGGAAAAGTCTTACCTCATCAATCAATTTCTTGAACAAGATGAAGCCGACGCGCCGCAGGATGATGAACCGGAGACCGCGCAAATATATGTCGGTGCAGCGGCGAGCAATGTTCAAGTGTGGCTTTCTTCAAAAACGGCTGCGCGCGCCGCATTCTTTGCGCGTCTACATGGAGATGCGTTAAGCGAATGGATTGCGCGCATTATTGACGAGCGCATCGAGTCGGAAGAAGCGGCGCTCATCCAACAGGAACAAGTCTTCATTAAAAAGTAATAAGTTGATTCATCAAAAGCGCCTGAGATTAAATAATGAATCGAACTCTAAAGATTACCTTATTCGTGGGATTGCTTGTTGTTTTGATCCTTTCACCGGCGGCGCGTAATCTAACTGATTCAAAGTTCAGGAGTAGCACGGAAATAAACGGTGTAGTCTTGAGGACACTCAAAGTTGATTCCGAATATGGAACATTCAACTTTAGAATTACTCACGATATTTATATTCAGGATCCCCCAGATACCATTCCGCATTCCGAATATAGAATCGCGGTGACAAACGGCACGCGATTCTTCGCTCAAAATGGAAATAATCTTCAGCCCATATCGCTTCAATCACTAAAAGCAGGCGATGAAATCCGTGCGCGTGTCGTTGGAATCAGTGATTCAACAAAATATACAATGGTAACGGCGGTTGAAATAGTAGTCAATAATCATAGTAATAAATGGACACTGTAATTTGTATTTACATTTGAACGTAATTTTTTAGAAATGCACGTCACACGGGTTGAACTCGAAAATATTAAATGCCATGCGCACGCCGAATTCACTTTCGAGCGCGGCACAACCGCGATCACGGGCGAGAACGGCGCGGGCAAGACGACGATTCTCGAAGCCATCGCGTGGGCGCTCTTCGATACGCTCGAATACAGCAAGGATGATTTTCTGCGGCGCGGCGCGAAAAAGGGCGTCGTGCGCGTCACCTTTGAAAGCGATCTGGACGAGCGGCAGTACATGGTTTACCGCGACACGGGCAATGGCTACTACGTCTTCGATCACGGCCTCAACATGCGCATCGCGGAGAAGAAGACGGACGTTGCCGCGACGCTTCGCCAGCACTTAGGCATCGAGCCGGGAACGGATTTGAAGGGACTGTTTCGCTCCGCCATCGGCGTACCGCAGGGAACATTCACGGCGGATTTTCTGCGCACCGCAACCGAGCGCAAAGCTTCATTTGATCGCCTGCTGAAGGTCGAAGAATACCGCGAGGGCGCTGAACGCTTGCGCGACACAGTCAATCTGATTCGTGAGCGCGCGGCGGAAGTTCGCGGGCGCATCAGCGGCGCGGAAAGCCAACTCGCGCGCTACGATGAACTCGCCTTAGGGCATACGGAAGCCGCCGCGCGCACTCTCGAACTCGGCGCATCGCTCGCACAGTTGCAGCAGGAAACTGAACAGCGCGCGGCAGTCGTCCATGATATGGATGCAGCAGAGCAGAGCTTAAATGAAACACGCTCGTTGCGTGATCGCCTCGAAGTTGAACAGGACGCTGCTGCCCGCCGCCTGCGCGATGTCACGACGGAACGCGACGCCGCGCTTCGCGCAACAGAGCGAGCGCAGGCGGTGGAAGATTCTCACAGAGCGCATCTCGCCGCGCTCGATGTTCTTCGTCAACTCGAAATTGAACGCCACGCGCGCGAGCTTTTGCGCACGGAGTCAGGGCGCATCGCGCAGCTTCAATCGACAGCCGCCGCCGATGTGCGCCGCCTCGACGAAGCGCTGGAGCGTGCCATTGCCGCAGGCGCAAAGGCCGCCGCGCTTGAAACAGAAATCAAAGAGCAGGAAGCATTGGAGCGCGAACGCGAACGCCTGCGTGATCTGCGTGCGCAAGCCATCGGCGCGCGCGCGCGTCTTGCCAAACTCGATACCGAACTCGAAGCCTTGCGCACGCAACACGCGCAAACTCAAAAGCGCGTTAAGGAAGCGCAAAGCGGCGAAGACGCACCGGCACGCCTCGAAAAACTAGAGAGTGAGCGCACAGATGTCGAAACCACTTTGAGCGCCGTCGAAAAAGCGGCGACGAGCCTCAAACATCTTCAGGATCAGCGCAAGGATTTAGCGCGCGAAGCCGAACGCCTGCGCACGCTGACCGCGAGTCTTGAAAAGGAAATCAGCGAACTCGAAACGTTTTCCGCCTGTGCTGCCCAAGCGACGGAACTGGACGCGCGCCTGCGTGAGCTAACAGAGAGAGCCGCTTCCTTGCGCGCCGAAATAACGCGCGACGAAAGAATGCGCGTCGAAGTCAAAGGCGGCCTGTGCCCGATTCTCTCCGAGCGCTGTTTGAACATCGGCGAAGGCCAGACCCTCGAAGGGTATTTCACAGATCACTTGACGGCGAATACCGCAGAACTCGGCGCGCTTGAAACAGAACAGGCGAAAGTCGTTGCGGCGGTGCGCGACGCGCGCGAAGCTGAAAAATATTTCTCACGCATAGAGCGAGCGCGCATGGAACTCGCGGGCGGGCGCGAACTTCTCTCCGCACGCGAAGCGACGCTCGCGCGCATTGACGCTGAAATCACAGAGCTTCCGCCCGCCGGAACAGCGCACTTAAAAGAATTAAAATTTCAACTCTTCGGCATCGACGCAGAACTAAAAGATGTGCGCGAAGCGGCGCTCAAACACGCGGAACTTCAGCCGCTCAGACAACGCTTGAAAGAAATAGAAGCCGAAGGCATCAAACGCCGCGACGAACGCGCCGAAGTCGCCGCCGCCGCCGAAGCACTCAACGCATTGGAAAGCGACATCACGCATAACGAAAAACATTTGCGAGCGCTCAACGATCCGCGCGGGCGCGCCGCCGCTCTGCGCCTCGAAGCCGAACTGGAAGCGCAATTGAAACGCGAAGCTGTTGGCGCGCGCGATGCGCTTTGTGTGCTCGACGAACAAGCGCAGGACTTCGCCGCCAAGCTAAACGTCTACAATCAACTCGACGCGCGATGGGAAGAAACACGCGTGCGGCGCGACGAAACCATCGACGCTCATCGTGAATATGTTTCAAGCCAAGCGCTTGCGGCAACTCTGCCCGCGCGCGAAACCGAAGTTCAGAAAGCGACGCAAGAGGCCACGCATGTCGCGCAGGAAACGAAGCGCGCGGGCGATGAATATTTGAAGCTCGCCGCCGCTTATAACCGCGAGCAGCATACGACGGAGCGCGGCGCTCTCGCACTCGCGCGCGAACAAACCGCCGCCACACGCGCCCAACTCGATGCGGCGGAAACGCGCGAAGCATTCCTCGTCGCAGAGCTTGAGCGTCTCACCAAAGTGCGCGATGAAATGCGCGCGGAGTTTGTGGAGAAGGAGCGGCTCGAACGTTTGAACGAAGCGACGGACTTTATCCGCGACGTGCTCAAGCAAGCGGGGCCGCTCGTTACAGAAAGTTATCTTTACAATGTTTCGATTGAAGCTAATCAATTGTTTCGCGAAATTACGGGCGAGGCCGGACGCGCTCTGCGCTGGACAAGGGATTACGAAATCGTGCTCGAAGAAGAAGGCCATGAACGATCTTTCCAGAATCTTTCGGGCGGCGAACAAATGGCCGCCGCATTGAGCGTGCGCCTCGCGTTGCTCAAACAACTCTCGGATATTCGGCTCGCATTTTTTGACGAGCCGACAACCAACATGGACGCCGAACGCCGCGAACGCCTCGCGCAGCAAATCGGGCAGGTGCGCCACTTCGATCAACTCTTCGTCATTTCGCACGACGACACATTTGAAGAAGCCGTCGATCACATCGTCCACGTCGAACGCGCGAGCGACAGCAGCAGCGGCGACAATCATCAAAGCGACGCTGGCAATGATGTCGATGCTGCTGCTGACAGTGATGAGCCGCGCCCTCGTCGCAAACGCGCGCGTGCGGAATCCGTCGCGTAACAAGCTTGATGTTTACGGAGAATCGGCTTTGAAGGAAGTAACAATACTCAGTGACGGATCGAGCCTCGGCAACGGGCAAAAGGAACCACGCGCGGCGGCTGTCGCAGTCCTCGGCTATCGCGGCCTCTGGCGCGCAGTCGGTTCCTATCTCGGCGTGGCGACGAATCAGCAAGCGGAAATCGCCGCCGCCACGCTCGGCCTCGAAGCATTAAACGAACCGTGCCGCGTGCGGCTCTTAACCGATTCGCGTTACGTCGTCGAAACAATGGCGGGGCGTTTTCGTCGCAAAGCGAATCTCGAATGGTGGCAGAAATTGGACAGCGCCGCAAACGCGCACAAAATCTCATGGACGTGGACAAAGGGACATGCCGGACACGTTGTGCAGGAAGCAGTTGATACTGCGGCCAGACGCATTGCTGCGCTCGGACACGTTGACGAAAGCGTGCTTAGAGAAGCCATCGACACTATCGGCGCAACGGAACTTTAAGACGACGCAGATTTAAGAATAGAGTGGGATTTATTTCCGCCGATACTTCCTACACTCTTGCGATTAGTCTTCGGCAAGGTTCGGTTCTATAATCCTTCTTCCCCGACAAAGAGCCGCGCTCTTTCACCAACAGACTCTTTCGTGTTTCGCTCGTTCAGAACAATCAAGTGTTCGACCTCGATTCAATTCTCGCTGACCGGCGTGCATCGCGCCGCTTCCTCGCGCGCCGCTCGCGCGCCGCACACCCGCATACGCTCGCCGCTCTCTTTTTTCTTTGCATCGCATTTCTAATTCACGTACACGCGCAAACTCCCGCGCGCGGCTGGCTCTGGCAAAATCCTTTGCCGCAGGGCAACGCGTTGTACAGCATTCGCTTCAGCGCAGATAAACTTCACGGCTGGGCGATTGGCGACGGCGCGGCGATTCTGCACACGAACGACGGCGGCTTCGAGTGGGAAACACAAAGTTCGCCCGTCGGCGTTACGCTTTACAGTCTCTTCGTCAAAGACAAAACACACGCTGTCGCTGTCGGCGCGCGCGGCGTCGTGCTGACCACAAACGACGGCGGTGCGCGTTGGCTGCAAAGACAAACGGGCATACGCGATCATCTTTATAGCGTCGCGTTTGCGCCTGATGATTTCATGCTCGGCTGGGCTGCCGGAACATACGGAACGATACTCATCACGACAGACGGCGGGCTGACGTGGAGCAAAAAACAAACGAACGTCAACGCGCATCTCGCTTCCGTGTCGTTCGCCAACGCAAAGACAGGCGCGACCGTCGGAGCATCCGGCACGCTGCTCGTCACAAACGACGGCGGACTGACGTGGCAACGCCGTGCCGTACCGAATCAATTCCCGCTCACGAGCATAATGTTCCTGACCGCGAAGCGCGCCGTCGCCGTCGGTTACGGCGGCACGATCCTGCGCACCGAAGACGGCGGCGAAACTTGGATGCCCGTCAACTATGCGCTGCGCACAGACCTTTATGCGGTTTACTTTGCGAACGACAAACGCGGATGGGCGACGGGCGATGCGGGCGTCGTGCTGTTGACGGGCGACGGCGGCACGACTTGGCTGCCCGTCAATGTGCGCACGAGTCCGCGCCTTGCCGCAATCTTTTTTACGGATGAAAACACGGGATGGGCGGCTGGCAATGACGGCCTTGTGCTGCGCACGGACGACGGCGGTTTTCAGTGGCGACGCTTAACCGAAGGCGGGCGCGACGATCTCGCGGACATCTTTTTCTTGGACAACTCGCGCGGATGGGCGTGCGGCGCGCGCGGGCGAATTCTTTACACGAGTTCCGGCGGCAAGCGCTGGACGGTGCGTCCGACGGGCATAACAGCGCGCCTCAACAGCATCACTTTCGTTGATGACGCGAACGGCTGGACGGTGGGCGAAGCAGGCACAATTCTGCGCTCGACAACGGGCGGCATCGTGTGGACGCCGCAACGCTCCGGCGTCACGGATGATTTGTTCGGCGTTCATTTCGTCAGCGCAACTCGCGGCTGGGCAGTCGGAGCACGCGGTAATATCCTGCGCACGGACGACGGCGGCGAAACGTGGCATTCGCAAATTTCCAACTCCGTCGCGTGGCTCGAAGCCGTGCGCTTTACGGATGCCTTGCACGGCGTCGCCGTCGGCTCGCGCGGCACAATCCTGCGCACAGAGGACGGCGGCGAGACTTGGAAATACGTTGAATCGAACGTCAAGGAATGGCTCTACAGCATCGCGTTCGCCGATGCCCTGCGCGGCTATGCCGTCGGCTCGCGCGGCACAATCCTGCGCACAGACGATGGCGGCAAAACTTGGAAGCCGCAGGAAACGAGCGTCATCGCAAACTTCTTCGCCGTCTCCGCCGCGAGCCGCGACGACGCACTTATCTCCGGCGATCAGGGACGCGTTTTGCGCACGCGAAACGGCGGGCTATCGTGGGACTTGCAGGCAACAGGCACGAGCGCATCGCTTTTCTCCGTCGCCTATCGCGGCGGCTCCGACGCATGGGTGGCGGGACGCGGCGGCGCAATCCTTAGACGCAACCGTGACATCGCCACCATCAGAATTCCCATCCCCAAAACCGCACCCACCTTGCGCACTGCGCCGCCCGCGCTTCAACCACAAAACACTTCACAGCAAACCGCCCTGCCCATCATCTTAGACGACGGCGACATCCCTCGCGCCGCTCCGCCACCAGCCGCCGACAAACGCCCGCCACAATAATTCCGATAGTTATACTTTAACGGCCTCGCGCAAAAAGCAATCAACATTACATACGAGGGGATAGCTATAAAAGTCATGTCGATGTTCGGTCGGTTGCAATCGCTTGTTAGCTGCGACATTCATAACTAAAACTCTTTACAAAGTTGCCTCGCTTCGCCTTGCGACAAAACTTTTAACTTCAGCGATTTTATTGTTTCTTCGTCTGATGACATCGAACACATCAAAAGCGTTTGGAAAGCGTCTTCTTTAGCTTCCAGCGATAACTCTTTTTGCGAAGTGTAATTTGTGTAATTCTTTGCGATGCGCTCCCAAATGGCGATTTCTTTGTCTGGGTTCATATCGCGCTTGAAGTTGTCAATCCAACTCTCTAACGAAGATTTGTCAACTTCGGCAAAAGTTTCGTGTAGTTTCTTGGTACGGCGTAATTGTTCTTCCGTCAACTGCTCGCGTTGAATCGCGTTTGGTTTAAGGTCAGCCGGATTTACGCGCTCAATACGGGATTGTTGCTTTTCACCTTGCCCCGCACAACCAAAGCCGAGAAAAGTCAAAAGCGATGAAAGCATTGCGCGCATCACGATTTTCATTTTTACAATTTCGTTTGAAATTTACAACGAAGCGCCCAGCTGCGCCTTATTCAGCATGAAGGACTCACCATACTGAATATCAAAGTTAGAGTAAGACATTTGGACTGTACTAAAGTGCCGTTATAAACCGAGCCATAACCGAACAACATCTTCGACGGAGACGAGTTGCGCCGGTTGTAGTGTTCCCAACTTCCGAATCATTTTTGCGTGCGGGATAGTCACAAGTTTTTGTGCGTCAAACGCTCCGGCGCGAAGGAACTTAACCTGAAGCTGCACTTCAAATCTTGAGTTACGAACGCTGGTCGTATGCGGCACGAGCGTCGCCAAAGCTCTGTCTTCGTCCGCCGCCGGAATGCTCAACACCAAACAAGGGCGAACTTTGGCGGCGTAGCCCAAATCAACCAGCCAGATTTCACCACGGTTAGGATTGGGCATCGGCTGCTGCTTCTCTGCGGTCAAGTTCCAAGAACAGTTCTTCTGCGCTCAAGACAAGTTCCTCATCAGAGGGCGGCGGGAAATCAAGCTGCAAGGTGCGGTGCAAAATGGCCGCCGCCACTTCCTTCTTTTCGAGTTCAGGCAACCCGTCAAAAATTGAAATCAAACTTTGTGCTGATGGTGTCATCTTATGCCTCCTGCCACCAATTGAAAACTAAACGGCAAGATTTTTCAACCCGTTGCCAAAGATGCGCGACTACATCTTTTTCGGTGTGAATGATTCAGCAAGAATGACTCGCCATACTGAAAACTTATCAAAGTTAAATCAAGACATTCAGCGGCAAGATTTATAGCCTGCGCCAGCGACGGCCATCCTTTTCGATAAGGTCGGAGGCGCATTGCGGCCCCCATGTTCCGGCTTCGTAGTCCGGGAAGTTTGTGGTCGCGGGCTTTTTCCATGCTTCGAGAATCGGCATCACGATTTCCCAGCCGCGTTCGGTCATGTCGCGGCGCGCGAAAAGAGTCGGGTCGCCGATCATGCAGTCGTGCAGCAGGCGTTCGTAGGCTTCGGGCGAAGGAGTGTCGAAGCTTTCGCCGTAGCGAAAGTCCATGTTGACGGAGCGAACGCTCGTTGTCTGTCCGGGCAGTTTCGCGCCGATGCGTAAGGTTATGCCTTCGTTCGGTTGCACGCGGACGACGAGCACATCCGGGTCAATCGGCGCGTCTGTTTGCGTGAAGAGTTGGCGCGGCGTGTTTTTGAATTGAATGGCGATTTCCGTGACGCGCTTCGGCAGCCGCTTGCCGCTTCGTATGTAAAAAGGCACGTCCGCCCAGCGCCAATTATCGAAGAGAAGTTTGACGGCGGCGAAGGTCTCCGTAGAGGACTCTGGATTAACATCCGGCTCCTGGCAATAGCCGATGACGGGCAGGCCGTTGATCGAGCCTGCGCCGTATTGACCGCGCACGGCGAAGTCCTTGACTTCATCCGAAGGAATTGCGCGGACGGCTTGCATCGCTTTGATTTTTTCGTCGCGGACGGCGTTGGCGCTTAAAGAAGCGGGCGGCTCCATCGCAATGAGCGCGAGGATTTGAAAGATGTGGTTCTGAAGCATGTCGCGCACGACGCCCGATTCTTCGTAGTAGCCGCCGCGCCCTTCGACGCCGACTGTTTCCGCGTTGGTGATTTGTACATGGTCTATGTAGTTGCGATTCCAGAGCGGCTCGAAAATGCTGTTGGCGAAGCGAAAGGTTAAAAGATTCTGGACGGTTTCCTTGCCCAGATAATGGTCTATGCGATAGACCTGATCTTCATTGAAGACTTCGGCGAGTTCGCGGTTGAGTGCGCGCGCGCTTTCGAGATCGTGGCCGAACGGTTTTTCGACGATGATGCGCGCCCAACGCTCTGCTTCCGCCGGATGCGCCAAGTCCGCCGCGCCGATTTGTTTCGCAATCAAACCGAAAACGCTCGGCGCTGTCGAGAGATAAAAAATACGGTTGCCGCTCGTGCCGCGCTCTGTGTCCGCGCGTTCGAGCGTGGCCTGTAATTGCTTGTAAGTTTCCGGGCTGTCGAACTCGCCGGGAAAGTAGTAAAGGCCAGCCGCAAAATTCCGCCACAAGTCTTCATCAATTGTTTTGTCGTCGCTGAATTCGATGATCGCGTCGTGCATCTTCCGGCGAAAATCGTCTTCCGTCATAGGCGTGCGCGCCGTGCCGACGATGGCGAAGTTGTCGGGCAAAAGCTTATGCTGCGCGAGATGATAAAGCGCCGGCACAAGCTTGCGTTTCGTCAGATCGCCGCTCGCTCCGAAGATAACGAGGGCGCACGGCGGCGGCCTGTGTAAAGGCGTCGTGACATCTGCTTGCGGTTCGTCGGTTGTAGTTGTGTCGGATTGTGGCATAGGAATTTTTAGTGTTTTAGCGCGGGCGATTAAAGTTAAAAGACGAACATTGAAAATCAGAGCACTCGAATCGTTTTTCAATTCTTCAAGTCGCTTCAAAGCGTTTCGTGCGGCGAGGATTTTACGAAAAGCGCGGCGGGTAAATCAAAGAATTTCGGCGCAAGTTTCTTTCAGGTTTCTTCGGCGCGGCGAACGTCAACGATTTCGCCGTGAAACGTGCGCAGAACCTGCTGCACGAGCGGGTGCTGTTCGGCTATCTCGCGCATGGCTCGTTTATCGTTTTCTTCGGCTAGTTTGGACGAGGCCGCGACGCTGTTTTCGTTTTTATTGTTGCCGTCAGCGCTGCTCTTGCCGCTGCCCGCGCGCGCGCCGGGTTCATTCGTGCCGATACGCACGGTTATCTCGCGCCCTGCGACGGCGAGGCAAACGTCGCGCAGCAATTTGACGTTCTCGGGCTTCGCCAGATTGTCGTGCAGATGCTTTGCTTCGGGCGCAAACTCGACGCGCAACGTGTTTTCCTCGACGCACACCGTATGCGCGCCGTCGAGCGCGACGACGAGAAACATGCGGCGGCGGTTTTCGAGTTCCGCTTTAATGCGCTCGACGATTGAATCGGGGGGGGCGGCGGCGGAAGGTGCGCTGTTGCCGCTTGCGTTGTAACTGCTCGCGCCGTGTTGTTGCGCCGATGTTGGCGGCACGGGTATCGCGGCGGCGTTCGCGTTGTGCGGCGATGACACGAGCGTTAAGGCGGGCGCGGGCGTTGCCGTCGGGTTATTCAACTCGAACGGCGGTTCGTCGAAGGAGTTCGCGGGCGGCTGCGATGTGACCGCACCGTAAGTCGGGCGCGCCGTTTGAAGATTATCGAAAGCGGCGCTGGAAGACGCGGAAGCGTTGGAACTTGCGCTGCGCAGATTGCCTGTGTTTGACGGTGCGGCGTTGCCGGAAGCAGTCGGCGGCGCTTGATTAAGAGAAGAAATGGCGGGCGGCGCTTTGCCTGACCGCAACGCTTCTTCGAGCGCGGAGAGGCGATCAATGAGTTGCGCGAGTGAAGCGAGGCGCTGCATCTCCATCAATTTGACGAGGCCGATTTCGAGTTGGTAACGCGGGTGCGCGGACACTCGCACATTGTTTTCCGTTTCCGTGAGCGAATGAAAAAAGCGCACCAAATCCGATTCGGAAAAAAGCGCCGCCGTCCGCGCAAGCTCGTTGCTGTCGGAAGCCGACGTATCGCGCACAGGCGCGCCATCGCCGGAGACTTTTGCGATGAGCAGATCGCGCAGGTATGCAAGCAGATCGCGGCAGAAGTTGCGCAAGTCTTGGCCGCGCATCACTAGATCATCGACGACGGCGAGCGCGTCGGCAGGCTTTTGCGCGTGGATGCTTTGCGCCACGCGTTGAAGCATTTCGGCGCTCGCCAATCCGAGCGCTGTTTCGACATCTTCGACTTTTATTTCCGCGCCGGAGAAGCTAATAACCTGATCGAACGCGCTCTGCGCATCGCGCATAGAGCCTTCGCCCGCGCGCGCAATCTCGCGCAAGGCGTCGTCCCCTACAGTTACCCTTTCGGCGTCGGCGATCAAGCGCAGGCGTTCGGCAATTTTCGGCGTCGCAATCGTGCGGAACTCGAACTGCTGCACGCGCGACAAGATAGTGTCGGGAAGCTTATGCAGTTCCGTCGTCGCCATGATAAAGGCAACGCGCGGGGGCGGCTCTTCGAGAGTTTTCAGAAGCGCGTTAAAAGCATCGCGCGAGAGCATGTGTACTTCGTCGATGATGAAGACTTTGTAGCGGTCGCGCGCCGGAGCAATGCCGACAGTATCAATAATGCTGTCTCGCACATTTTGAACGCCGGTGTTCGACGCGGCGTCGATTTCCTGCACGTCCATCGAACGACTTTCGGTGATTTCGCGGCACGAATCGCACGCCGCCGGATCGTCCACGCGGCAGGGAGTTGCCGTCGGTTGATCGAACTTTCGGCAGTTGAGAGCTTTGGCTAAAAGGCGTGCGGTGGTGGTTTTGCCGACGCCGCGCGCGCCTGAGAAAAGATACGCATGATGCAGCCGTTCATGCTCGATGGCATTGCGCAGAGTGCGCGTGATCGGCTCTTGTCCCGTGACTTCCTCAAACGTTTGCGGACGCCACTTGCGCGCGATGACTTGATAAGACATAAGCAGAATGTAAATGGAAAATGGTGAATGGTAAATAGCATTTTCTATTTACCATTCACCATTCACGTTTGATCTGGCCAGACTCCGGACTTACCCGCAACACACGCCGCCGTTGCTACCGTTGCTCCGTTCCCGGCCTGGCGGGGTTCACAAGGCAAAGCGTTGTGCGGAGCCCGAAGTCTGATAAATTGTCAAAGCAATCGAATGGGTGAAACCAATTAGCAACACCGACTCAAAACTACTTGCCCGTTGAGCTTCTTACTGTAACGCTTTCCTGTCCGCGAAGCAAAGTATCATCACTTAACACGCGCTTGATTTTTTTGTAGTGGCGCGCCTTCTCTGCATCCGTAATCCATTTGTGCGACGGAAACGGCGCGACGAAGAGAACGGATTTTTTGAAGCTTCCGGCGACGCCGTAATCGATTGCCGCGCTGCGTTTCAGGCCTGCAAAATGACGATAAACGTCCTTGCCCGTAAAGCACGCGACGCGCGGCGCAAGGCGCGTTAATTGGCGGCGAAGGCGCGTGGCGGCGACGGCATAATCGGCATCCGGTATTTCCTTTGCCTCGCGCGTCGGGCGGTCGTGAATCAAATCCGTGATGCCGAAATTGTAATCAAAGAGCTGCAAATCGTCTTGTATATCGGGAGCCAAGCCCGACTTGCGCAAGATTCGCCACAGGCTTCCGTGCGCGTAATAACGCCCGCGCTCCCAACTGTACGGATGCGGATTAAAGCCGATGAACAGCACATCCAAATCAGCGCGCAGAATCGGCTTTAGCATCGCCCGTTAAGACATTTCATGTTCCGTTGAAGGCCGCGCGCAGGCGTCGTATCGTCGCTCCCGGAAACTGGCGCGTGGCTTTGACGGCAGCGAGCATTTGCGCGGCTTCGCTTGGCGTTGTTCCGGCATAGACGGCCATGAATTCGGATTTAAGATCGGCGAGCGGCGTGGAATTATTCGCGTTTGTATAACCCACATCACCGGCCTCAGCGCAGCGCCTGGAGGCAAACACTTTGCGATGCGGGAATAGCTTTTGCGCGCGCAGACGCTCGTCTTCGGCGATGAATTTGTCGCAATCGCTGGCCGCAACGCGAACGCGCTTCAGGATAATCGCATAGAACGCATCCGTGTCATAAATAACGGCATTCTGCGGCAAGCGAAACAATAGATCGTAAGCTTGAAAGTTTCCGGTCGTCGGACACTTACAGCGGTTTGCACTTGCATTTGCACTAAAGTGAAATCGAAACCATGAAAATTATCAAGCAATTCGCCTGTCTCATACCTCTTGATGCGACTTTGCAGTGCAGATGCAAGTGCAAATTGCTTTA